>NZ_JAUOER010000011.1:0-162424 GCF_031932025.1 Shewanella sp. SP2S2-4 | reverse complement strand
TAAGAGAACTTGAGTACCACACTGAGCGCCGAACGCTTCCAGTTGGCTAGGGCTGCGTATTCTACGCATTTCCCGTTTCGCGTCAAGGAGTATTTTCAACTTCTTGCTGGATTGAATTAAATGCTTAAAAGCGACTCAATTCAACCTAACTCGTCAGCTTGCTTTCGCTGTCTGCCGTGTCAGTGGATGCGCATTATAGGGAGCAGGAGATTTTGTGCAACCCCTATTTCAAGGAAATTTGCAGTTAATTCTAATTATCTAATCTAGCCACACTATACCCACCACTTACCCCCAAAGTTATCCACACACAGCTCATTTTAGACTCAGTTTCAACTTAAAATGAGGTTTGATGAGCCTCTATTACTACGAATAAAGCATGGAGATTCCGTTGATTCTCGAGACTAGAGGTGGATTCTTGATGCAGCTTGTTCTAATAAATGGGCGAACGACAGATTAAAGAAACTCTTTGCCGAATTAATCAGAAATACAGGTTGTATTGCACAAAGCTGATATTGGCCACTTGTTAGTTATGAGCTTATCTATTAAAGCTAAGTTGATTCATCAAAGACGTCATGCACATTATGAGCGGCATGTTCGCTTACCTATATTTAGTGACAATAATTTTGAAGCAAAAAAATACCCGCCAGTGGCGGGTATTTTCTTATTTAGCTATGGCGTTAAACGCTGAGCTTATTCTTCTACTGGCGAGACCACGAACAGTAAGTCACCTTGAGACACTTGCTGACCATTGCTGTTCAGGATGCGCTCGATGCGATACTTCTTATCCTCAGGGTACAAAATCGCACTCTGACGGTTAAAGCCGGCTAAGGTCACTTGCGAGAACATCTTCATCGCTTCTGTGAGTGCTAGCGTTTGATCGACGGTAACTATGTCACCTTCTTTCACAAAATCCGCTTCACCCGGTGCAGAAGAGGTATAGAAGATACCTGCGCCTTGGGCTAACACTTTCAGTTCGTTACTTTCACCAACGCGCAGTGACTCAGTGTCCACTTCCACAGTTTCAGCGGCGGCTTCCATTTCAGCGATCAACGCAGGAATGTCCAGCTCAGCCATTAAACGTGGCAGATAGTTAGTATCGTAAACACCTTCGTTGAAGGTACCGTCTTTCAGAATAAGCTTGAGTAACGGAATGTTAGTCGCGATGCCTTTCAGCACTACGCTGTCTAAGTATTCGTACAGTTTGGCAATCACATCCTCACGGTTTTCACCGCGCATGATGATTTGCGCAATCAAGCTATCGTAGTATGGCGATACTTCTTTACCTGGCGCTGCAATCGAAATGATTTCCACATCTGGATGCTCAGGGAAGACACATTCAGTGATCTTGCCCGGATTTGGGATCAACTGCAGTATGCCATGGCTATCGAGCGCCGCTTTCTCAGCGGTTACACGTACTTCCATCGCATAACCAATTTCTTTAGGCTCTAATGCTTCAATTGAACGGCCAGCGGCAATATCAAACTGCGCACTAACGATATCAATACCTGAAGTCGCTTCCGTGACTGGATGCTCAACCTGCAGACGCGTGTTCATCTCCATGAAGTACACTTCGTTGGCATCTAAGTTATAGATAAACTCAACGGTACCTGCGCCCATGTAATCGGTCGCGTCCCCTAAGGCACGAGTATAAGCCAGCACTTGTCGCTTCAGCTCATCTGGCAACATAGTTGAACCAGATTCTTCGACTACTTTTTGGTTATTACGTTGAACCGAACAGTCACGCAAACCTAATACTTTCGCGTTACCGAACTTATCACGCAGTAACTGCACTTCGATGTGACGCAGTGATGTCACATATTTCTCTAAGTACAAGTCACCGTTACCAAAGGCAGCTGCCGCTTCGGTTGCGGTTTTTTGGAATAGACCAATCATGTCTTCAGGACGTTTCACAACCTGAATACCTTTACCGCCACCACCTTGTACCGCTTTAAGCAGTACTGGATAGCCAATCTCGCTCGCCACGTTAACGGCTTGCTCTGCATTGGTCAGAATACCGTGAGAACCTGGCACTACAGGTACATTTTGCGCTTGCGATGTCTTAATTGCGTTCGACTTGTTACCCATAGTCGTCATTGAATGCACGCTAGGACCGACGAAGTTAACACCGTTATTCACACACAGTGCAGCAAACTGCGGGCTTTCTGATAGGAAACCGATACCAGGGTGTAATGCATCCACTTGCTCATACTCGGCCACTTTCAGCACTGAGTAAGCATTCAAGTAACTTTCATCCGAGGTGTTACCACCGAGACAAACTAACTTGTCAGAATCTTTGAGCATGTCCGCTGGCACTGATGTCATATCAGGATCCGACGCCACTAATACCACATTGATATTATTGTCATGCGCCTTACGGATCAATTTCACCGCAGTACAACCACGGGCGTGAACCAATACTTTGTTAATTGGCTTCATTAACTGGCGTGGATCGTTCTGCACGATCACTTCTTCTTCAACAGTTGCTTCAACCACTAAGGTCGACAGTGCATTGATGATCACGTCGTTAATTTTTGCCGAAGGCATTGGCATCAGAGGATCGATACCTGCTAACTGAGAGTCTAAATTGTCGCTGAATGGGTTATGGACTAAGCCCGCCATTGCGCCAGGTACTTTTGACAAGTAGTTAGACAAGGTTGCCGTTGATGGCAAGTAAGCTGGCACTACCATTTGACCTGCGAATGGCATGTTAGTGCCAGACAGGTAGTAAGTTTGCACTAATGGGTGAGTCACAAAACTCGCCTGCGCACCACCAGTACAGTCACCAAAGCCAAACATCAGTACAGGCAATTCGTTATCACGAATAAAGCGCGTGATGCGGTCGTTCACCACAGCCATAGAGAATAGTGCCGCAGCACCTTCTTTAGTCTGCATCCCGCCAGAACTGATAAAGCACACAACGGGTAATTTACGCTTAGCACACTCGATCAACAGCGCTGAGAATTTCTCGGCACTGGCCATATCGAATGCACCGGCTTGGAATGCGGTGTTAGACACAGCCACACCCACACGCACTTTTTGACCTTTTTCTTTAAAGTCAGCAATACCTGTGATCAAACCACATGGGCGAATGCCTTTATCTAACGCGTCTTCAATCGATAAACGGAAGCCCGGGAAGTTGAGCAAGTTAGCCGACATCTTGTCGCCATTGATCTCTTCGAAATGGGTAAAGAACTGCTTAACCACATTTTCCCAAGTCATGTTGCCTTTACGTTTTTCGTCACGCAGCACTTTTTGGATCAATAAATCCTGATAACCCATGGTCAAGCGGTTCCAGAAGTCCTTACGACGACCGATACGCACAGGGTTGATCGCGCCAGTGTACTTGCTGGTATCGCTTTCGCTATCGAAATACTCAGGCAGTAGACGTTCGAAGAAGTAAGTCAGTACCACGAATAGACTGTCGTTAAGTTGAGGGAAACCCACACTCTTCCACTGCTCTACGCGGACTAATAAATCGGCACGGTTCGATTGACCCATGAAGTATTTTAGCCACTTGTAGAACTTAGCTTTGTCGTTCGAGGTATCTTGTGTCGACATTGCATGGTCAATTGACTTGTGCAGCAAGTTGTTCACTGAATTACGCGACAAACTCTTCGACATCATGGCTTCTTTCGCGATTGACGCTAAGCTACCAACAACGTTGTCGTACAAGGCATTGAAGATCAGAATGTTATGGCATTGCCAAATAAAGTCTTCACGCAGCTCTTCATTCACAACCACATCGAGTACGGTCAGCTGATTCAGCTCAGGCCATTTAGCTTGAGTTACAGACTTTGGCAAACTTTCTAAGTGCTGAATCAGCCCTTTGAAGTTGTTGGCCGCATTACTCTTCCAGCGGTGATACAAAGACCAGCTGATGTTAAATAACAGCGCCTTACGTGCTTTCTTATAGTTCTCTTTTGGTTCACCCAAAATCAAACGAGTCAACATGTTACGCTCGGTAGACACTTCATCACGCTTAGCGACAAAAGTAGTCCACAATTTATTCAGTTCTTCGTCATAAACCAGTTTATCTGGGTTAGATAACCAAGCTTGGAACACACGATCTTGTTCCTGTTGGATACGCGCCAACAAATCACCTTCTGGCACACTAGCACGTGACAGACGACCGTATTGCTCTTGAGAAATCGAATGGATACGGCTACGCAGCGTTAAATAACGCAAATAACGATAAGCACTACCAAACAGATTGTGGTGACTGGTTGGGCTCGTTGCCACAGCCAATTCGGCGTTCAGTTCCAAAGCCATCAAGTTTTTAGATGGATTTAGGAAACGAGTTAAGCTGCGGTCATAATGCTCACGTAAATCTTTAGATTCACGCACAAAATTCATCGCTGCACGCTCAACCGCTTCTACGCTGCTAATAATAGCGCGGCGCAAATTGTGCTGACGCTCATCACGGTCACCCGGTGAAAAGTCGATGATACCGTCGATACAGCCTGAGGTATAAAGCTCTTCTGGTGATACACCCACAGATTTCGCACATTCTTGCCAAGATAAGTTGTACTTACGGGCAATACTTTGCAGACCTTGTGGCTGGATCGTGTTGAAAATACCGTCACGCAACGACAACAGAATGTTCGCCGCCGCTAATGGAATCGCACCACCAGAATAACCGGCACCGATCACAATACCGACTGTCGGTACGTCAACGTTGGCGCTTTCTGCGATAGCTTTAGAAATTGAATGCGCTTGGTTTTGGCTGTTAGCGATTTCGCCAGCATCAGCTCCAGGAGTATCAATTAAATAGATAATAGGCATAGACAATTCGGCAAAATGACGAATTGCTTTACAGGCGGCGTAATGATGCTCAGGCATCCAAGCACCGTTTGCGGTAGTGCGTTCTTGGGCGATAAAGCCAATACGACGAGTGCGTGAACCAAAGTTCAGCTCGACCTCAGCACTGTAAAAAGAGCCCAAGTGAGTTTCAGTAATCAAGCGACCTTTAAGATCGGCAATGATACGTTTTGCACCAGGACGACCTTTATCTTGGGTCGGCTGGATCACTTTAGTAACGTAACCGTCGACATCTAACGATGCCAAGTCTTTCAAGTTTGCCTGAATGGCATCCTCATTTAAAAGACCTTTAATTTCTTCCGATAAACTCTGCTTACTGTGCTTAGGAAACAGAGAAAAATCCTTTGCCAAATGCTCGGCTTGTAAAAAAAGCGGATCGGGCGTTTGGGCTTGAGTCATGTGTGTGGGCTGATTATTGCTGGTCATCAAAAGATCCTCTGCTTAGCCTCTGAAAATTTTTAGCCAATAAATATAACTTTGTTATCCCGTCAAATGCCATTAAACTGCATAAGACGCTATGTTCCAAATATGAGACAGTGGGAAAAACATGCCAGATTTAAACGGTATGATGCTATTTGCAGCCGTAGTTAGAGCTAAGGGATTCTCCCAAGCTGCACGTGAAACCGGCCACCCAAAATCCACCATAAGTCGCAAAATCGCGCAGCTTGAAGAACAACTTGGCGTGCGATTGCTACAGCGCGACACCCGTAACTTGAGTCTGACCCAAGTCGGGGCACTCTTTTACCAACACTGTGATTCCATTCGCAATGAGGTGGAAGCGGCCAAGGCTGTTATCGAGAATACTCACGATGATGTGTCAGGATCATTACGGATTGCGATCCCTGTGTCATTTAGCCAAGAATTAATCGCTAATCTCTGTAGCGGATTTATGCGTTTATATCCCAATGTTGAATTAGATGTCCAGTTTACCGACAACGATATTGGTTTGGTCGGCGAAGGATATGACATAGCCATCAAATATGGCCCACTTCAATCATCGGACTTAGTCGCACGATTACTGTTTGAACGCCAACCGATTTTAGTCGCAAGCCCAGGTTACTTAAAACTCAAAGGCACGCCCGCAACGCCAAAAGAACTCAGCCTGCACAGTGGTATTTTATTGGGGACTTCTCGCTCGGCGCCGATTTGGCCACTGGGTAAAGGTTCACGTAAAACTATGGCGAACTTCCAGCGTAAAGTGCGGGTCAACAGCCCTATCATGGTGAAGCAATTAGCCATGGATGATTTTGGCATCGCCATGCTATCCAATTCGGCCTGTAAGACCGAACTAGCCAATGGACAGCTAGTACCGATTTTACAGGAATGGCCAATTGAACCCTTTAAGGTTTACGGGGTTTATTCGAGTCGACGCCAACTGGCCACCAACATCAGCGTCTTCTTAGACTTCTTCGTAAAACGCTTTAGCAGCCAAGAAAGTCTGCAATCCCTCATGGGCTAAGGAATTACGTGTTCCAGTTTTAACACTTCTTTAGTAATGGCTTGACGCAATGGCAAACCTGCGGCGTCGGGTATATCCATATTCATTGCAAAAAACCACACATTATCATCGAGTTCTACCCAACCCACCCACCAGCCAATACTTGGCTCAGCTCTGACCGCATAGCCGGTTTTTGCGCGAATAATATAGTCAGAATTCGCCTCAGTGAGCATGGCCTGCTTAACGATTCGTTGACTGCGCTCTGAGGCATGGATCTTGTTGTGATAAAGCCGACGCAGGAAATCAATTTGCTCAGTGGCCGAAATCCGAATACCGCCATCGAGCCAAAAGCTATCTAAGTTACCCGAGATATCCTCATTGCCATAATCGAAGGAGGCGATCATCTTCGACATCCGCGCCTCACCAATTTGGCGGGCAAACTCTTGATAGACGGGCACAACCGAATACTTCATCCCAGTAATCAAGTTATGATCACGATTCCAAGTGGCGATATCACGACTTTTACCATCCCATTTAAACACTTGGTGCTCATCCTTCACCACACCCAACTCGAGCGCAATCAAGCTATTGGGGATTTTAAAGGTCGATGCCGGTAAAAAACCTTGATTGGCACGTTTAAGATTGTTGGTATATCCCTGTTGCTTGTTTTCGTTCCACAGCACCACCACGCCCGAGGCTTGTTGGGACTTAGTTTTTTGCGGTTTAGCTTGTTGTTGCTTAGCTAGTTGCGGTTCAACTTGGTGCTGAGTAAAAATGGCATCCCAACTGCGGGTTTCTTGCCACTCCGTCTTCGCCGCTGTTGAGGCAAAAGCTGGGGCAGCAAAGATTGACGACGCTAACAGTGAGGACATCACCAACACAGTCGATATGGCGAACGAACGCATAAAGTCTCCTTGTAGAAAACAAAAAATCCAATGAACTAAAAAAGTGATTAAGGCTATCACTTAGCGTGTTTGCATGCCCTAGCAAACTGCTGACCAATTGTGGCAAAAAAGAGGCAAGTAAGTTCTGCCATAGAAGGACTGATGCCAGCTCCGCCGCCTTTGAAATAGAAGATGTTGAGATAGAAGATATTGGCATAAGATGACGAAGATCACTGAGCATAACTTTATTACCCTCAGCTTGTAGTGCATACTTTTTGGCATAAGAGCCTTCCAGTGGACGAGATGAACATCATTTCCAATCAATAAGGTCTAGTCACTACAGGGAAATCAAAAATGTTGAAGCCAGTATTGAAGCCAGTGTTAACGCTAATCCTCGCCAGTAGCTTGCTCAATACGGCCAGTGCTGTGCAGCTATTGGGTGATGTTGAAGTTTCCCGCCTTCCAACAGCCGAAACAACCATGGGCGAAGTCGTGACTCGTTATCAAGCACTCGATGATGGCCTGACCCAGCAGTTAAGTTCCAAGAAAAACGAAGTCGATGCCACCCAATTAGCCGCGCGCCAAGGTCACAGATTATGGCAACAGGCAGTACGCGATGTGCAGTCCGGTCATGTTGACGACCGACCTTTATATTGGGCGCGCCTTGCCATGCTTAATAGTCTTAAGAGCACCAGCGCCAACTTTAAAATGGCCGATTGGCAAAATGACATATTAATGAGTGCAGTTGAAAAGGCCTCACGGGGATTTAGCGATATTCAATATGCTGATGATGTTCAAATCAAAATATTCCTCACGGGTTTCGATCCCTTCTTCCTCGATAAAGATATCACCCAGAGTAATCCTTCCGGCTTAGTCGCCCTCGCCTTGGATGGTTTCCGCTTTGATGTAAATGGCAAAACGGCGCAAATCGAAACTGCTATGGTGCCAGTGCGTTTTGAGGATTTTGACCAAGGACTTATCGAATCGCTACTGAGCCCGATATACCGCGATCCTAAAACCAAATTTGTATTTACCGTCAGCATGGGCCGAACTGACTTTGATATTGAACGCTTCCCTGCCCGAAATCGCAGTGCCGCGGCGCCCGATAACCAAAACGTCCTCACTGGCGGCACTAAAACCGCACCGGTTGCCCCCAAGCTCAATGGCAAAGATTTTATCGGCCCGCAATTTGTCGAATTCTCGCTGCCTGTTGCCGCCATGCAAGTAAAAGATGGCCAATGGAAAGTCAACGATAACCACACTGTCACTACCCTTGCTCGCGGTGAGTTTAGTGCAACATCATTGAATGAGCTGCAAAACGAAACGTCGGTCGAAGGCTCTGGCGGCGGTTATCTTTCTAATGAAATTTCCTATCGCGCCATAGTGTTGCAGCAAAAGTTCAATAGCCATGCGAAAGTCGGCCACATTCACACCCCAAGAGTCAAAGGCTATGACGCCGATACAGAGCAAGCCATAGTCGAACAAGTGCGCACTATGGTGATGCAAGCGGCGGCGAGTTTATAACCAAGCCACACTGGCTGAAACTGGCATTGTCAGATAGCGTTCGCTATGATGCGAACGCTTGGCCTGACTCTTATTTCAAGCGTTGATTTGGAAGGCTGAGTATAAGAGCGGATAACAAGAACAAGCGTTCGAACGCAGAAGCCAAGCGCCATACTTAGGATTGGCTTCAATAGCTGATGCTTCATAACTAAATGAGTGTTAAGCACTCAATGTTTACCTTTAACCGACGAGATCCAACGCTAACCCTATGTTGAAACCTGCAGACTTACTCAATGCTTTACGTCGTCGCAGCAGTGAAGCACTCGCCCCACTGACAAAATCGACATACGCAGCCTTAGGCCAAAGCCAAGATAAGTCGCAGCTGATAACGAGTCCACCAGTACAAGATCCGGCTCAGGCGCATATTTTCACCGGTTCATCACGCCCACTCTCATCACTGCAAATACAAGTACTAGAGCGAATTGAAGCTTGTTATCAAGAAGCGGAGATATCGCTTAAGCGCGCTTTCCCGCGCCCAGTTACACAATTTAGTCTCAGGGGAAAGAGCGCGGGTACGGCTCATCTGCAGCAGAATCGTTTGCGATTCAATCCGGTGTTGCTACGCGAAAACAGCGAAGCTTTTCTAACTGAAGTTGTACCGCACGAAATTTGTCATTTACTGTGTTTTCAGCTTTTTGGTAAAACCAAGCCCCACGGTAAAGAATGGCAATCTTTGATGTTAACGGTATTTAAGGTTAACCCGAGTACCACCCACAGCTTCAATACCACTTCTGTGGCAGGTCGCGACGTGGAGTATCGCTGCGCCTGTGGACCGATTCGGTTAAGTATTCGCCGCCATAACAAGGTGCTACGCGGTGAAAGCCGTTATATCTGTAAACGCTGTAAGACCCATGTAACGGCGATCTAAGCACTCTTCGCGCACAATCCTCACATCCACTCCACAATTCGAATTTCAGCATTTGGGAATTGCGTGAGTAAAAAGTACGACGCAATTTGCATAAGCAGCGGCATTTCCCTTACCATCACGCCATAAAAGACGAGCCAAAGGCTCGCGTAGTGTTTGTTATTTTGGGATAAATTTTGAACAAAACTTCTTTAACCGTTAATTCGCGGCGACTTTTGTTGTGCCTAATCACTTGGGCCGCGACCTCATCTGTGCCCGCTAGCGCCTCAGTGTCACACCCCAGCAGTTTCAGCCAAGCGAAAACTAAGTCGCAGGCGCTCTACGCCGGAAGTCGCCAAGGTACTCTACCCGCCACCAGTTTTTACTGTGGCTGCGATATTCAGATCAAAGGCAAATCGTGGAAACCCGATCTCGCCAGCTGCGGTTATCAAGTCCGTAAACAGGAAACCCGCGCCAATCGTATCGAGTGGGAACACATAGTGCCCGCCTGGGAATTTGGCCATCAGCTCCAATGCTGGCAAAAGGGCGGGCGTAAAAACTGCGCCGATAACAGTAACGAATTTAATAAGATGGAAGCGGACATGCACAACTTAGTGCCCGCCATCGGTGAAGTGAACGGCGATCGCAGTAACTTCCGTTTTAGCCAATGGAACGGTAAAGCCGACCAATATGGCCAATGCGCTATGGTGGTCGATTTTAAGAATCGTCAGGCGCAGCCGCCCGTAAACGCTCGCGGTAAGATAGCCAGAACCTACCTCTATATGCAGCAGACCTATGGGCTTAAAATCGCGTCGAGCCAATTAAAATTGTTTAAGGCATGGGATAAAACCTATCCAGTTGATACTATTGAGTGCAAACGCGATAACGCTATAGCGCAAACTCAAGGCAACCATAATCCCTTTGTGCAGAATGCCTGTAATGCGCCACCACTGCGTCAACAATTAGCCGAGTAAGGTCGACAATGAGAGTCCCAAGAATTTATCAACCTCAACCATTAGCCATCAATCAACAGTTGAACTTAGACGAAGATGGCGCAGCCCATATCGGCAAAGTGCTGCGCATGGGTAACGGCGAACATATTAGCCTATTCAATGGCGATGGCCATGATTATCTTGCTGAAATTGTCGATGCAGGTAAGAAGCATGTCACAGTAAAACTGCTTTCCTGTGAGGCCAATTTATCTGAGTCGCCACTCAACTTGCACTTAGGCCAAGTGATTTCCCGTGGCGATAGAATGGAATTCACCATTCAAAAATCGGTCGAGCTGGGTGTGAATACCATTACGCCGCTGTTTTCCGATCGCTGCGGTGTAAAGCTTAATGGCGAACGCCTAGAGAAAAAAATTCAGCAATGGCAGAAAATCGTTGTAAGCGCCTGTGAACAATCGGGCCGCAGCCAAGTGCCTGTGGTTCGCCCAGCGATGGACTTACACGATTGGTGCAGTGAGCCAACCTCGGCACTGAAACTCAATTTACATCCACGTGCCGCACACGGCATCAATGGCTTAGATTTAGCGCACACCCGCGTGCGCCTGTTAATTGGCCCAGAAGGTGGTTTGTCGGCGGAAGAAATCGCCATGACAGAAACCTATCAATTTACCGATGTGTTGCTTGGCCCTAGAGTGCTTCGCACTGAAACCGCCTCGCTCACGGCCATTACGGCGCTGCAACTCAGATTTGGTGATTTAGGCTAAACCGCAGCCGCAAGCTGCGCTGGCATGACAGACCCCATTATCCAATAAATGCTTTTTTGCCTGCAAACGGCGACAAATAAGGAACAGATTAATGATAAAACTCGGCATAGTGATGGACCCCATCAGTGAGATCAACATTAAGAAAGACTCCAGTTTTGCCATGTTAATGGCCGCGCAGGACAGAGGTTATCAACTGTTTTATATGGAAATGGCCGATCTTGCCATGGTCAACGGCGTGGCGATGGCCAATATGCGTCCGTTAACTGTTATCAATGATGCGAGCAAATGGTATGAGCTAGGCGAATCTCAAGACACGCCAATGAGCGAACTCGACGTGATCTTAATGCGTAAAGACCCGCCATTCGATACTGAGTTCATCTACGCCACTTACATGCTTGAGCGCGCCGAAGAACAAGGCGTGTTAATCGTCAACAAGCCACAAAGCCTACGCGATGCTAACGAAAAGCTGTTCACCGCATGGTTTAGCGAATTCACCCCAGAAACGATCGTGACCCGTGATGCCAAACGTATCCGCGCTTTCCACCAAGCTAAGGGCGATATCATTCTCAAGCCTTTAGATGGCATGGGCGGCACCTCGATTTTCCGCGTGAAGCAGGATGACCCTAACCTTGGGGTGATCATCGAGACCTTGACCAGCTATGGCCAACAATATGCGATGGCGCAAGCCTTTATCCCTGAAATTACCAAAGGCGATAAACGCATTTTAGTGGTCGATGGCGAGCCTGTACCTTACGCGCTGGCACGTATCCCAATGAAAGGTGAAACCCGTGGCAACTTAGCCGCCGGCGGTAGCGGTGTGGCGCAGCCTTTATCCGACAGCGATTGGGCGATTGCCCGCGCTATTGGCCCTGAGCTTAAAAAACGTGGACTGATTTTTGTCGGGTTAGACGTGATTGGTGACAAGCTGACTGAGATCAATGTGACGAGCCCAACCTGTATCCGTGAAATCCAAGCGGCATTTGATGTCGACATCACGGGCATGTTAATGGATGCTATCGAAGCACGCATTAACGCCAAAGCATAAGAATTTACCAACGAGTTTGTTGATTGTAAGGCGCGAGCAAATCGCGAGCGCCGAACCACTTCTAGGGATGTGATATGAGTTTCACCAAAGCGCCACTCTTGTTACTCGGCATCAGTTTGCTGTTATCTACGCCAGTTTGGGCAGATGAAACGGGTCCAACGAAAGCGCCATCGCGACCGAAAAACATCGTCATCATGATAGGTGATGGTATGGGGCCGTCTTACACTAGCGCCTACCGCTATTACAAAGATAATCCTGACACCGAAGAAGTCGAGCAAACCGTATTTGACCGTTTACTGGTGGGCATGGCGAGTACCTATCCCGCGAGCGTCAGTGGTTATGTGACTGACTCAGCCGCGGCCGCGACAGCCCTAGCCACAGGGGTTAAATCGTATAATGGGGCGATTTCGGTCGATACCCAAAAGCAACCACTGCCGACCATACTCGAAAAAGCCAAATCCCTTGGCCTCAGCACAGGTGTCGCGGTAACGTCGCAAATCAACCACGCCACGCCAGCCGCCTTTTTGGCACACAACGAGAGCCGTAAAAACTACGACGCTCTGGCACTCAGCTATTTAGAAACCAACGCCGATGTATTTTTAGGCGGTGGTCAAAAGTATTTCCCCCCAGCGCTGTTAGAGCAGTTCAAAGCCAAGGGCTATCAGCACATCAGCCGTTTTGAGGATCTCGCCAGCATCACCCAACCTAAAGTGTTGGGCCTGTTTGCTGAAGTCCAATTGCCTTGGGCAATTGATGAAAAAGATGCGAAAAAACTCAGTACCTTAACCCAAAAAGCACTCAGCTTGCTGTCGCAGAATGAGCAAGGGTTTGTGCTATTAGTCGAAGGGAGTCTCATCGACTGGGCGGGCCACAATAACGACATCGCCACTGCTATGGGTGAGATGGATGAATTCTCCAATGCCATTGAAGTAGTTGAGCAATTTGTGCGTGAACATCCCGATACCCTGATGGTGATCACCGCCGATCACAATACCGGTGGCCTATCGATTGGCGTCGATGGTAACTACAACTGGAACCCTGAAATCCTGCGTAATATCTCGGCAAGCACAGACACTTTGGCCTTAGCCGCCATCACTGGTGAGCAATGGCAAGCCGATCTCGCCCGTGGTTTAGGCTTTGAGCTTAGCGAAGAAGAAGTCGCCAAATTGAACGTCGCCAGAATGCAGGGATTAGAAACCATGGCGGTGGCGATTCGCCATGTTATTGATAAACGTACTGATACAGGTTGGACAACCGACGGTCACACAGGCACAGACGTACAAGTCTTTGCCGCAGGTCCGGCGTCTGAGCTGTTTAACGGCCATCAAGATAATACCGATATCGCCA
Organism: Shewanella sp. SP2S2-4; assembly: GCF_031932025.1. Classification (NCBI taxonomy): domain Bacteria; kingdom Pseudomonadati; phylum Pseudomonadota; class Gammaproteobacteria; order Alteromonadales; family Shewanellaceae; genus Shewanella; species Shewanella sp. SP2S2-4. Next base: position 148,771 of record NZ_JAUOER010000011.1, on the reverse strand, counting down.
ATAAGATTTTTAGCTTATTACCTAAACCGAAGAAACCTAAAAGCTAAGCGTTAATCGATACCGTTCATTAAAGGTAATCACATAAGGCAACCGCATAATGCAGTTGCCTTTTTTATTGGGTCTTTTTATTAGGTCTTAGCGCAGGGATTCGATGCAAACTGGCTCAGGCGTGAATAACGGGTATAATGCCCACACTTAAGTTTATAGGTGCCAGTAACCGTGTTAACCAATCCATCGCAAGTCATTATTCGTAATCAAGACAGCCTAAGCCAACATAAAGTATTAGTGCTCAATCATGAAGCCGATCTACTGCCAAAAGCCCTGCTCGATGTCGCGGCATCGGTCGATGCACTCGCCTTGGATTACCACCATTACTTGCACTTAGCGCCGCACGCCAACTCAAAGCTGCGTTGCTATTTCGGCCATGACCTGCCGCACCAAGACCCGCTTGAACGAGAAAAGTACGATACGGTTATTGTTTATTTCCCCAAAGCCAAACCCTTAGCACCTTATTTGTTTAACCTCGCCGCCAATCATCTTGTGCCTAACGGCCAACTGTTAGTCGTTGGAGAAAACAAAGGCGGGATTAAGTCTTTAGTGAAGCTGTTGCCTGAGTATTTTGCGACTGGAATGAAGCTCGATAACGCTCGCCACTGCCTGTTATTTGGCAGCAGTTTGGAAAGTAGCGCACCAGCGATGAAGCTCAGCGACTGGGTCAGTCAGTATCAACTGACTACACCACAGGGCGAAATCAGTATCTGCAATTTAGTTGGGGTGTTTAGCGAAAAACGCTTAGATCTGGGTACTGAATTGTTACTGTCGCACCTGCCGACACTCTCGGGCCGAGTGCTCGATTTTGGTTGCGGCGCCGGCGTGATTACCGCTGCCCTACTCAAGGCACAGCCGAGCTTATCCTTAGAGTGTGTCGATATTAATGCGATGGCCTTGGCTTCCTGCGAACTCACCTTAGCCGCCAATGGCATGACGGCCAAAGTCTATCCTTCCGATGGACTGGCGCAAACCACGGGGAAATTTAACGGCATTATCTCTAATCCGCCGTTCCACGATGGCCTTGCAAGCACCACCAGCATAGCGCAGAACTTTGTCACTGATAGTGCCAAGCAATTACAACATAACGGTATTTGGCAAATTGTCGCCAACCGCCACTTGCCCTATTCCGATATCATTGCCGCCGAATTTGGCCAATTAAAAGTGGTTGCCGATAACAACAAGTACAAGCTGTATTACTTCCAACACAAGTAAAACTCTACAGATAACGCGCTTATGCTTTGGTTATAGGCGCGTTATTGACTACGCCTCATACTCACTCATGTCACTATCCCATTTTTTCAGATAAAGCTTATCTTTCCTCGTGTTACAAAACTCAATATTGTGATCTGCCGCATGTCAGCGATTCCCGTAAACACACTTCCATTTACCTCAAATTGCCGTTCCTAGCATAGGAATTTGATTTAAAACACCAAAATAATCGCTAAAGCGAAAGTTAGCATTAAGTTGCGACTTACACTGCGATTAGTAGGAATAAACCAGAGATAACACTGCCTATCCCATTAAATTTATTATAAAAAACTATTTACAAATCACCCCATAGACCACAATCAACAAAATTACAACATTTGCTGTTTTTGCAGCCAAAAAGGCTTCTTTACCCTAAGTTTCTACTGTTATACTCAAATCAGCTTCTTAAACAATAATAAAACGCAATTACTAGGAATGCCCCTATGCTGGACCCTGAACTCATAGAGCTAAACAGCGATAAGACCAAAGCTGAATTGCGCCTGATCCCTAATGTCCATGGCCCAGTCACCCATGAAGACATAATGCGCCTGCTGTCTTTACCTGAATTCGGTTCCCTGTTTCCTTTAGAGCCAGCTATTACTAAAACCGTCGCTAAAATTAACGCTCTGTGCAGCCAAGATGAGGGGAAGTTTGAGCTCTTCACTGTTTTAGCCGAACGCCGCGATGGCGCCATAGCAATCGAAATCAGCCCAGATAAAATGCAAGCCAGCCTCAAACTGACCGCAGCATGGGGCGGTAAACAGATAGATTTACCAGAGATCCTTACCCATCTCAAAAAGAACAACGTCTGCATGGGGTTGAGCAAGCTCAAAATTCAAGCGCTACTGAAACAACTCGGTACGCTCAAGGCCGGCGAAGTTTGCCAAAGTGACATCGCCCAAGGTAAAGCGCCAGTCAATGGACTCAATGCGGTATTAGAACGCAAAGTGTTCCTCGCGCGCGAACGCTTACTCCAGCCACAAGAGCGGGAAGATGGCAGTGTCGATATGCGCAATCTCGGCTCGCTTATCGTCGTCAAAGCCAATGATCTCTTGATGGTTAAGCACCCCGCCACCGAAGGCACTCCGGGTTACAACATTAAGGGCGAAGTGCTTAAACAAAAACCGGGTAAAGATGCCGTGCTTCAAGCGGGTACAGGCACAGCTTTGCATCCGCAGGATCCCAATAAACTCATCGCCACAGTAGCAGGGCAACCCGTCGAAACCCGTACAGGTATGAATGTCGATGATATTTTACAGCTTAAAGATGTCGACATCGGCACAGGTCATATCAGCTTTAAGGGCAGTATTTTAATCACCGGCGATGTCCACGAGGGCATGGTCGTTAAAAGTTCAGGGGATATAACCGTAATGGGCTTTGTGGACTCCGCTACCCTAGAGGCGGAAGGTGACGTCACAGTAAGTAAAGGCATCATTGGCAGACAAATCAAAGCCAATGAATACTCTACCAATATCCATTCTCAAGGGCAGATCAGCGCCCAGTTTGTGCAATATTCAAACTTAGTGGCCAAGGGCAATATCTTAGTCACTAAACAGTTACTGCACAGCCATACCAAAACCGCCGGCAGTTTAACGGTCAGCGATCCGAGTGGTCGTCGTGGCGATCTGGTGGGCGGTGTCGCACGTGCAGAGAAAGGCATCACGGCGGTTGTCATAGGGGCAACGGCGGGAACCAAAACCGACGTTTATTGCGCGATGGAACATGCCGAACTCAAACAAGATCTCAAGCTACTCGATGAAAGCGTTAAAGCTATGGTTGTCGCCAGTTTAGATATTGAGGCTCGCCTCAATAAATTACCCCCAAAGTCAGAATGGCAAGGCGACGCGGCGATGATCGAGCAAATCAAGATGATGCTCGACCAGAAGAATCGCATTTTGGATGAGCGCACCCGTGAAGAACTCGAGTTCGATACCTTAAAACAAGAAGTCGAAGGCTATTACGAGAAATACCGTATCGAAGTGCTTAAACACGTATTCCTCAATGTTGAGTTACATATAGGTCCAGCGAATCATCGCACCGCCCGTGAACACGGCACTTGCTGCATTGCCAATGTCAGTCAAGAGATTAACTTTGACTATAACGCCAAAGCCAAAGCCGCACCGACCGCATGATCTTGGCTAGGTGTGATGACTCAGTCGTCACGCCTTCCTCATTCAGCCAGACTCAGTGAACTTGTTCTGGCCTCTATCAATCTTCCCTCAGCGTGGCATACTGCTGTCAGATAAACTCACGCAGCAGCATGCCAAGTATCTTCTTGTATAATCCTAATCCTTGTCTACTGCCAATGATTGTTCTCAGAGACTGTCTCAGAGCCCATTTTAAACTTCCTAAGGATCTGAAATGACTAGCGTTAAGATGTCGAGTATTGAATGGCCAGCCATTGTAAAACTGACTCAAAGTGACGAATTACTTTACCTAGAACACCAAAGGGATTGGCTCGAACTCGCCTGTCTCTATCAGCATCATTTTATCGATACCGATCAATTACTCGACTCTAAAGGCCAGCGTTATCTAATCAGTGCCTGTCCGCAGAAAATCCATGAAGATCCCGTCGGCGAACTGCCGCAATTACTGCGCCAAAAACAAGATTTACCGCTCAATGAATTTATCAAGTGGGTTCAAAACCATGCCCAAGCACTGGGGCAATGCTGCGTTGCTAAGCTGGCTTTCACAACGATTTCCCAAGGGATTGAAATTGTACGCACCCTCGATGAATAAACGGCAAGCAGCTGAGATACTATCTACCAACAACTCAGTTGCTCAATAAAAAACACTATGACCTTAAAAGCTAATATCCTCATAGTGAATTCACAGGCATAATTTGCCGCTGTGTAGCAGCGCCGAGTCCACTGGCAAAGCGCGGCTAAAATACACTTCAAAATGACCATCTTCTTCGTCGACTCAAGGGATGACGTTTAAGTTGGCACTAAATATACAAACAGATGGAACCGAAATTGGAACTACTTAAGATTGACTGCTTAGGCAAACAACTGCGCTTAGAAGGCTCACTCGCGGGCTGGCAACAACTCTTCTGGGACAATACCTTAGTCTCACAAAAAGAAGCTTCCGTCGACAATGGCGGCCTCAAGGTTCATGTCTTTGAGCTCACCCACCACAGCAGCCCATTGGCGACCGAAAGTGGCGAGCAAGCCATCGCCATGACAGAAAATAAAATCCAAGTTCGCCTCGAAACCGATCTCGTTTGGCAGCCTTTCCGCCTTGATTACTGCTTGCTGCTGGATGACAAAATCATCGACCAAGGCCGACGCACCGAAAAAGATATTGAACGCCAAACTCCAGAAACGCCCATTGTGAAGCAGCAAAAACTGAGCATGGTAGGACTTGCCTCCCTTGGTTTTAAACTGTTAAAGAGCGCCAAAGTCATAAAAGTAGTGTTAGCGGGCGCCAGCGTTGCCGCTTATTCTTGGCTATTCTCCTTCCAATTTGCCCTCGCGCTCATCGCCTGCTTAGTGTTCCACGAATACGGCCATATCCGCGCGATGAAATATTTTGGGATGAAAACCAAAGGAATTTACCTTATTCCCTTTATGGGCGGACTTGCCCTCTCCGATGAGAAAATTAATACGCGTTGGCAAGATGTGGTGATTTCTATCATGGGGCCAACCTTTGGACTCTTGATGTCCATCGCATCCTTGATTGCTTACCACGCCACGGGCAATGTGTTTTTTGCAGGCCTTGCCGCCTTTAATGCGCTACTTAACCTATTCAATTTATTGCCTATTTTGCCACTCGATGGCGGGCATATTTTAAAGAGCATTAGTTTTTCAATGAACAGCATCATGGGCTTGGTCGCCTGCGCCGCCGGTGCCGCTTTCGGAGTGTATATCAGCTACACCTTAGGCTTAGCGCTATTGGGCTTCTTATTGTTAATTGGCAGCCTAGAAATTATTTTCGAGTGGCGTACTCGCCATCAAAGCCATCTGCTGCCATTAGACAGATACGGGCAAATCTTCTCGGTTATTTGGTATTTGCTCACAGTTGGCGCCTTAGTCGGCATCATCTGGCACTTAGCTGGAACGGGCGATGATATGCTCAGCCTGCCGCTGCAAATATTGCGCAGCTAATGTGGCTTAACGGCTAAACACAGCGCAAAGGCACTAGCAACTCAGAGGCTTGCGCTTGCCTGAGTTATATAAAAACGAAAAACCGCTATTAATAGCGGTTTTTCGTTTTTCTATAGTGCTGTGATGCTTTACAACAATGCATTATTCCTTTGCCAAAGGCGGGGCGATATCGCTGCCGCCAAGGGCTTGATAAAGCGTCGCTTGGGCGGTGAGTTGGTTGTAACGATTCTCGAGCAAAGCAGCCTCGGCGCTACGACGATTCTCTTGGGCATCAATCCAATTCTGAATACCGATAGCACCATTGCGATACTGACTCTCGTAAATGGCTTCAACCGCTGCCGCGGCGCTAAATTGCTGCGCCAACTTCTCCCCTTGATAGCGATATTGCTGCTTAGCCGAAATCGCATTATCGACATCTTCAAAGGCGGAATAGAGCGTCTTGCGATAATTCACCACCGCAGTTTGATAATCGATATCGGCAATGTCGTTATTGATTTGCATTTGATTCCACTGCAAAAAGGGCAAGACAAGCCCAGCGCCTAAGCTACCAACAGGATTGCGTAACAGCTCTTTTAACTCTGAAGTCGACTCTCCAATACCACCCGTTAAACTCAGGCTGGGGAAATAACTCGCATAGGTGGCGTCTTTACTCGCCAAGGCGGAGCGCAGTTGATACAAGGAAGCCTTCACATCTGGGCGTCTGACTAACAAATCTGCGGGTACGCCCACACTAACGTCCGGCACTGCCACGTCAGGGAGCTGTTTAATCTCAACCCAAGTCTCCCCTGAGGCTAAGCTCTGCGCAGGATCAGCAGCTGGTGCCTGATTCAGTAATATCGCGAGGGCATTTTTAGCCACAGTTAATTGCTGGATAAGCTGGCTATGGGCCGCCTCTTGTCCCGCCATACTGCGCTGCGCTTCGAGCACATTCACTTGCGTCACGGCGCCAGAATCATACTGCCTTTGGGTTAAATCTAACGTTTGTTTGCTGTACGCTATGCTCTTTTGGCTTAAATTAACCCGTTGATTTAAATAACCTATCTGCCAATACAGCGATGCTGTGGTCGCCACTAGACTTTGGGTGGTGCTTTCCCTATCTTCAGCGCTCGCCAGCGCCGCCCATTGGGCTTGGTCGATATTGGCCGACACTTTGCCCCACAAATCCACCTCATAACTCACGGACAATTTCGCTTGATAACTCTTAGTCGCATCGCCACCCTCAAATGGCTGATTACGGGAAGCGTCAAGGTTTGCCGATAGTTGCGGGTACAGATCGTCCCGTGTTAGTCCTGCCTGCAAGCGCGCTTTACGCAGCGTTAAAGTCGCCAGCGTTAAGTCATTGTTGGTGCTCAACACTTGGCTAACCAGCTTATCGAGCTCAGGCTGATGAAACTGCTGCCACCAAGGATCGACTTTAACTTGCTCGTTCACTGTGGTGTTTTGCCACTGTTCAGGAATCGCCAATGCGGGTGGTTCAAAGTCTGAACGCATGAAACTGCCACAGCCACTCAGCAAGGCGATTCCTAAAGCTATGCCCACAGCAATCGCGCAGCTACGAGGCGAAAAGTGTCGATTAAATATTTTTGTATTCATGGTGTTATTACTCTCTGGCTAATGCGTCAACGGGATCTAACTGCGCCGCATTGCGGGCGGGTAAGAAACCAAATAGCACACCAATTAAGGTCGAACAGGCAAAGGCGGCAACGATGGAGGTGGTGGAATAAATCATTTGGAAACTGCCTCCCGTTTGAGCAAACACCACGCCAATTAAGTAGGACAAAGCAATGCCTAAGGTTCCGCCACACAAACACACTAAGATGGCTTCGATAAGGAACTGGCGCAAAATATCACTCTGACGCGCGCCCACTGCCATACGTACCCCGATTTCACGAGTCCGCTCAGTCACAGACACTAACATAATGTTCATCACCCCAATTCCGCCAACGACAAGGGAAATTACCGCGATCGCCGAGATCAGTAAGGTCATGGTTGCTGTGGTTTTTTCGATGTTCTGCCTAATGGTATCGGTATTGATTGTGAAGAAATCTTGCGTGCCGTGGCGCATTTTAAGTAGCGCGATAATGCCCTGCTCCGCCGCATTACTCGGCACAGTTTCATCGAGTCGCACTGTGATGCCATCCAAATAGTTTTTACCTATCATACGGCCAGAAACTGTGGTGTAAGGCACCCACACATTGAGCGCATCGCTGTTACCAAAGGCACTTTCTTTTGGCTGCGTCACACCTATGATGCGCACGGGTAAATCCCCGAGGAAAATCACTTGGCCGATGGCCGAGTTATTCGCGCCTGCACTGTTAGGAAAGAGCTCCTTACGGGTGTTGTCATCAATCACCGCATCTTGGGCGAGTGTTGCAACGCTGGCATCATCCCAAAACTGCCCCTGCGCTAACTCATAACCTCTCACGCGAAAGAACTCCGGCCCCACCCCATTCACCGAGGCCGATACCGCTTTATTACCAAAACGTACCGTCGCGCTAGAGCCAATACTAGGGGTCACGCTATCGACATAGGGCAGATTTTTAAGGGCATTGGCATCGGTCGCCGTTAAGGTACGCACCCGCGCCGAGCGTCGATCGCCAAAACCTGAACCCGGGCGAATATCAATCGTGTTGGTTCCCATCGAACTGATACTTTTGAGAATGGCCTGCTGCGAGCCTTCACCTAAGGCCACCACAGAAACCACTGAGGCGATACCGATAATAATCCCGAGCATAGTCAAAAAGGTACGTAACCTGTGGGTCGACATCGCCACCAGCGCCATTTTAAGCGCCTCGACATATCTGTCCCACGAAGCCAACCGCGCACGCGAGCAGTCTTTCGCTAGTACTGCGCCGTTAGGCTTTTGTGACGCCGTATTTTGTAACGTTGAGCTTTGCGGCTTAGCCGTCTGTTTATCCTGACTGCGCTCATCGCTGATGATCACGCCGTCTTTGATTTCGATAATGCGGTCGGCATATTGGGCCACGTGCATATCGTGGGTCACGATAATGATGGTATGACCGTCGCTGTGCAGCTCCTGCAACAACTGCATCATTTCTTCACCACTGTGACTATCCAGCGCACCAGTCGGCTCATCGGCAAGGATCACATCGCCGCCATTCATCAAGGCGCGCGCCACACTGACCCGCTGCTGTTGACCACCACTGAGCTGATTGGGTTTATGGTCAAGCCTGTCGCCAAGGCCTAAACGCGTCAACAAATGCTCGGCTCTGTCTTTACGCACCGTGCGTTCTTTACCCGCATACACGGCGGGCACTTCGACGTTGCCTATGGCGGTCAAATCGCCCAGTAAATGATAACGCTGAAAGATAAAACCAAAGTGCTCGCGGCGCAGCTGGGCTAACTCATCCACGTCCATCGTTGAGGTATCTTGGCCATTGATAAAATACGCGCCCTTTGACGGTTTATCTAAACAACCAAGAATGTTCATTAGGGTCGATTTACCCGAGCCAGAAGCGCCTACTATCGCCACCATCTCGCCACGGCCAATCGACAGGTTCACATCTTTCAGCACAGTAAGTTGCTGCTCACCCGCATGAAAAGTGCGATAACAACCTGAAATTTCAAGTAATGCCGTTGTCACTGTTAAAACCTCACGCTAGGTGGACGACGGAATTTGCTGCTGCCATCATCGGCGGACGGCATGCCAAGCACGACCTGATCGCCCTCCTTCAAGCCCGCGATGATTTCGGCATTGATTTTGTTGTTAATCCCAACCGTGACATCCACATATTGCACTTGGTTATCAACTAACACAGGCACTTGATATTGCGGGCCACTGCGGGCTTTACGCTCGCCAGACTTAGCCTCTGGCGCCGCGGATTTCTCCCTCGGCTTTATACGCAATATCTGCGCAGGTACTAATAGCGCATCATCGGCCTTAGCTAACACTATGGATACCTGCGCCGTCATGCCGATACGCAAGGTGCGGTCTGGGTTTTCAACATCGAATAACCCATGGTAATAAATGGCGTCTGAGTCGCTAGAGCTCATATTACTATCGTCGCCATCCATCGAAATCGGTCCAGGTTCAATCGCCCTTAAGATGCCACGGTAGGGATGATTTGGTTTGCCAAGTACCGTGAAATACACAGCTTGACCCGGATGGACATTGACGACATCGGCTTCGGAAATCTGTGCTTTAACTGTCATGGTATCCAGCTGCGCCATTTCCACGATTGTCGGCGTCGTTTGATTGGCGTTAACGGTTTGCCCCACTTCCACCGCCGAATACACCACAGTGCCATCCATAGGCGCGGTGATTTTGGTATAACCTAAATCGATTCGGGCACTGTCGACGTTAATCTCAGCCTGTTGTTTTTGCGCTTCTAATTGCTCAAGCTCGGCTTGATAAACCGTTAAATTAGCATCGGCCACTTCATAATCTGCGCGGGAACTGGCCTTATCGGCAAGCATTTGCTGCTGGCGGCTAAACTCCAACTTGGCTTGGCGGATCTGCGCCTGTTTGGCGCGGAACTGGGCATTGATACTCTTGAGTGATGCGAGGGCATCCTTCAAATTATTCTGCTGCGCTAGGCTGTCAATCTGAGCAATCAAATCGCCTTTCTTTACTTCATCCCCCAGTGCCAGCGGCAAACTTAAGATTTGCCCCGATACCTGCGCGCCCACACTCACCAGTTTAGAGGCCTGCAACATGCCATTGGCCAACACTGAGTTTTCGATATCACCACGGCGCACCGCTTCTGTCACATAGGCAGGTGCCGTTTCAGGCTTATGCCACATAAAATAAGCACCACCACCCAGGAGGATTAAGCCGCTTAACGCGAGCAGCAATTTACGCTTTGAGGATTTTTTCATCGGTATTGTCGTGTCCATCAATGCTAAAGACAGCAAGCATTCATCTTGCTAAGGAACAGAAATTGTTCCAACAGTATATAGAGTTAGCCAAAGACAGTAGACGAAGGAAGTGTCGTTAACAGGTAAAGATTTGCAAATATCTGTGTAGAAATTTACATGCCAAGTACGGCTGAGTGGGGCTTAGGCTGCAATGCCGATTTAGTGCGATACCAAATCGTTAGGTGGTAAATTGTTGGGGTCTATATTTTACAGTCGTATAATTTAAGCAATACTCGTTATTCTTCGCTTAATTATTTTTCAATAAAAATCAACATCGTGTTTGCAAACAAAAGAAACCATTAGATTCCCCACCAACCCATTGCGAAAACAATCACGCCAAGTCACTGGCCGTACACAGAGAATGACCCATGATTAACCGAATGAATCACTCCATTCGGTTAATTCATGCTGGCGAGGATCACCTGCGTGGCATCAAAACAGGCAAAACATGGTTCGCCGACAGCCAACGCCTGCGTTTGAGTCAGTGGCATCACTGAATAGATGATGTCTTTACCATCAATATCTATGGTTAATTCGGCCTTACCACCAAGTTCAGTCACGCTCAGCAAACGGCCGCTGAGGCAATTTTGCCCATCTACTTCGCAAGCATGAGTCGTCGCCAGTACAGCGGGCGCTTTAAACAGTAACAACACAGATTTATCCATGGCTAACTGCAAGCGTTCGCGGCTCGAATGGGTCACTGAAATCTGAATCTGTTGTCCGCCCGCTAAGGTCACGCTGATGTTGTCATTTAATCCAAATGAATCAATACCATTGATACGACCCGTTAACTGATTGCGGGCGCTAGTATTGAGGGAGAAATGCGCCATCACATCTAATAAACTGTGCATGTCGACGGACTCATCGAGCAAGGCGGCCAAGGCCATTTCTTGTACTTGGGAGGTGATGGAATACACCTTGAGCAAACGCTCGCCAAATTCGGTGAGTTTAGCGCCACCACCACCTTTGCCGCCCTTTTCGCTGCACACTACGGGTTCGGGCATGGCGGTGTTCATCTCATTGATCGCGTCCCAAGCCGCTTTATAACTGATCCCCGCAAGCTTGGCGCCTTGGCTTATCGAGCCTGTGTTGGCGACTTGCTCGAGCAGGCTTATCCGCCTAGGATTGGCGAAGGGCTTATCCCCGAGGGAAAGCGTAAGTAATGCATGTAAATCCATCGTTTATCCTGCACCCAAGTCTGACTTGAGCCCTATTGTCCTCCATCACCTTGAGGATACCAATAAGATTGCCGAGATATTTCAGCGGATTAATACCATTAATCCGCAAGAAACCGCACACAGATCACTAATTGATTGCTTAGGGCTTGAATAATCGATATATAGATTGGTATATAACGATCACTTTTTATCACGGAGGAACACAATGAAATCCATTCACCTTAAGCAATTACTGCGTTTTACCACGGCTTCATTATTCACAATGGCACTGACATCTAGCCCAAGTTTTGCGGCAGACAATGAGCAAGTGACTGTTTTTGCTGCGGCATCACTCACCAATGCACTTAACGAAATCGGCCAGCAATATGAAAAGGAACACAATACTAAGGTGGTTTTCTCCTTCGCCTCTTCTTCAACACTGGCAAAACAAGTGGCCAATGGTGCGCCCGCCGATCTGTTTGTCTCGGCCAATCAAAAGTGGATGGATTATCTGGTCGATGCCAAAGCGGTCGATGTTAACAGCCGTAAAACCTTGCTAAAAAACACCTTAGTCTTGATTGCCGAAAAAAATAGCCCCATCACAGAGGTGGTGCTCAATGGCGATTGGGATATCAAAACCGCATTAAAAGGCAGCCGTATGGCAGTTGGCGATCCTGATCATGTGCCCGCAGGACAATATGCCAAGCAAGCCCTAGAAAATCTCAAGCTGTGGCAAGCTGCTGAGCCATTACTCGCCCGCGCTAACAATGTCCGCGCCGCACTCGCCTTAGTTGAACAAGGTGAAGCGCCGCTAGGCATAGTGTATTCAACCGATGCGAAAGTCGCCCAGAAGATCAAAATCGTGGCCACCTTCCCAGAGACGAGCTACAGCCCAATTGAATACCCTATCGCCTTAGTCAAACAAGAATCGACGGCAAGCGCCAAAGCGTTCAATGAGTATCTGCAAGGCCCAAGCGCAAAAAATGTGTTTGAAAAATATGGCTTTGGAGTGAATTAGGGTGCTGAGTGGTTCTCTACTAAGCGACTATGAAATTGCCGCACTGCTGCTCAGCTTAAAGGTGTCATCCGTTGCCGTTATCGCCAGTTTACCCTTGGGCATTTTATGTGCTTGGGTGCTGGCAAGAGTCGAGTTTCCTGGCAAGGCTATATTCGACAGTGTGCTCCATCTACCACTGGTGTTACCGCCCGTGGTAGTGGGTTACCTCCTGCTAATCAGCATGGGCCGCCAAGGTTTTATCGGCCAGTGGTTATATAATTGGTTTGGCATCAGTTTTAGCTTTAGTTGGCGCGGTGCGGCCCTCGCGGCGGCGATCGTGTCATTCCCGCTGATGGTCAGAGCCATACGCCAATCCTTTGAAACTGTAGATATTCGACTCGAGCAGGCCGCACGCACGTTAGGTAGCAGTCGATGGCGGGTATTTCTCACCATCACACTGCCGCTTACCTCTCCAGGGATAGTGTCGGGCATGATTATCGCCTTTGCCCGCAGCCTAGGGGAATTTGGATCGACCATTACCTTCGTTTCTAATATTCCCGGTGAAACTCGTACGATTCCGCTCGCCATGTACTCTTTTATTGAAACTCCGGGTGCCGAATATCAGGCCATGCGTTTGTGCATTATCTCGATAGTGATCGCACTCGCGTCTTTACTTGCCTCCCAATGGCTGAGTAAAAAAGTCCTGCAGAGGACGGCAAGCGTATGTTAACAATCAATATTGAAAAACGACTCGGACAACTGCAACTGAAAGTCGATACCCAATTGCCATTGCAAGGCGTGACCGCCGTTTTTGGCCGCTCGGGTGCGGGTAAAACCTCGCTCGTGAACCTGCTCGGCGGGCTTTCGACCCCAGATAGCGGTGAAATCCGCCTCGGTGACAAACTGCTTTATCAGCAAGGCAAAGTGAACCTTTCCCCAGAAAAGCGCCATATTGGCTATGTATTTCAAGAGGCACGGCTGTTTCCACACTATAGCGTGAAGGGCAATCTCAACTACGGTGTGCGTAAAGCCAACCCAGTGTTATTCGATAAAATTGTGCAACTACTGGGAATTGAAAAACTGCTCATTCGCTATCCCAGCACGCTATCGGGCGGAGAAAAACAACGGGTTGCCATTGGCCGTGCCCTGCTCACATCGCCCGACATGCTGTTGATGGATGAACCGCTGGCGTCACTCGACTTACCCCGTAAACGCGAGTTACTGCCCTACCTGCAAACCTTATCGCAGGAACTAAAACTGCCGATAGTGTATGTGAGCCACAGCCTAGATGAGATCTTACAACTGGCGGATTATATGCTGGTGCTGCATCAGGGAAAATTGATCGCCCAAGGGGCCTTAAGTGAAGTGTGGAATAGCGAGCAAATGCGCCCTTGGGTGCCATTGCAGGAACTCAGCTCACTCCTCAGTGCTAAGGTTGCCGACAGACATCCCGACTACCCCATGACGCGACTCGTGATGGATGATGGTAACCATCTATGGGTAAGCGGTTATCTGGCTGAAACGACTAAGAAACTCAAAGTACGTATTCAGGCAAACCATGTCTCGGTTTGCACTGAGGTCCCCAAAGGATCAAGTATCCGTAATCTATTGAAGGGAGAAATTAAAGAGTTATACCCCAGCGATAATGGTGAGCAAATCCAATTAAAAATCGCCCTAGGCCGCGATGAACTTTGGGCCAACATCACACCTTGGGCCTGCGATGAACTGCAACTCACCCATGGCAAAGCGATTTATGCACAAATCAAAGGTGTGACTATGACGCAAATTGATATCGCCGAATCTCACTAGCTCACCCTAAAGCACCGAGCAAAAACCAAATTTCAGGCACAAAAAAACCGACTCTAGGTCGGTTTTAGTTCCTTCATCAGAAGGATTTGGTACCAGTGGCCAGACTCGAACTGGCACGCTTTTAAGGGCGGGGGATTTTGAATCCCCTGTGTCTACCGATTTCACCACACTGGCATATCAAATATGCACTTAGAAGCAATCAAAACAACTGGCTGTCTCTAAGTGCTGGGAATTATACCTTTGCCCATGACAATGGCAAGTCTTTTGCCGCGACTTTAATACAAATTGCATTTAACCGCTCAAAAATCATGCTCTTGGGGTTATTCTGCGCCATGGGATAACAAAAAGGCGGTATATTCTTTATCACTTTTTTGGATATGGTTAACCAACCAAGCCTTCAAGAAAGTCATTAATTCGTCGGCAACATCTTCCCCTTTTACAACCCGCTTTTGAAAATCAAGTACTTGCCCGACTAACTTGCCGTGTTTTTCCTTATGACTGTCGGTTTGTGGGTAGCCAAAACGGGCAAAGAGCTCTTCTTCATAGGCAAAGTGATTGGCGGTGTAATCCACCAGCCCTTGCACGATACGTTTGATGGCTTCGAGCCCATAGTCTTCATTTAATGTACGGTGTAATTCATTGATCAATGAGACTAAGCGCTGATGTTGACGATTGATCTCTGGCATCCCTATGTCTAATTCAGGCCCCCATTTCACAAACAGTTTATTTTGTGCCTGAGTCGAATTAAAGAAAGCCGCATTCACATGGAATCGATGCAACAAGGAGCCGATTTCCTGCGACATGTTATACACTTTCAAGCTCGATAAGTTAGTGTTGTTGGTGTGAGATGCATTACTCAGCGCGAGTTCTGCCATCACAGTGATATTTTTATTAATCTCTTCAGCAACTGTGTGTTGTTGCCCCGATGCCGTGGCGATTTGATGGGACATATCGGTAATGGTCTCCACCTGAGCGACAATCTGCCCGAGCGCGCTGTGGGCTTGATCAACCATATCAGCGGTTTCGTCGGCAATAGCCACGTTTTTCAACATGACTTCAACACCATGTTGTGCACCTTTTTGTAATGCGGCGATTTGCTGCTGGATCTCAACCGTGGCTTCGGATGTTCGTTTAGCGAGATTACGCACTTCATCGGCGACTACAGCAAAACCGCGACCATGTTCACCCGCTCTCGCACTTTCAATGGCAGCATTTAAAGCGAGTAAATTAGTCTGTTCGGCCACCTGCGAAATGGTTTCAATAATACTACTGATATTGTTGCTATCGGCGGCCAAATGCTCGATCACGGTTCGAGTATCATGGATTTGTTGCGACATAGCGCCAATTTTAGTGACTATGCCATTCATGATTTGATCACCGCGCTTAGCAGAACTTTGGGCAATATCGGCGGCCTTGGCCGCACTGACTGCATTCTGCGATACCGCTTGCACGCTTGAAACCATCTGCGTCATCGCACTGGCTGCCAGTTCCGTTTGATGCTCTTGCTCTAACACGCCTTGCTTTGCCTGTTCACTGATAACCTTGATATCCGAGGCGACTTTTTTCATCCCTTCACAAGTATCAGATAAAGACAAAATCGTACGGCTGACATCCTCACCCATGCGATTAATGTTATGTACTACCTTAATGAACACACCCGCATCTTTCTCTTCCAATTGATAACTCAAATCTCCCTCGCCTAAGTGGTGTGCTGCACGCTCAAGTTGTCTCAAATTACGAATTAATTTATTGATGTTGAACACTAAAATGGCGGCGAGCGCGCTTAAACATAAAATGGCGACAAAGTGCCCAGTGATCACCAAACAATAGAGGGGATAAATCAGCAACAATAGTGGCGCAAAGATAGAATTATATCCCATTGAATCCTTGTGACTTTTTTTAGAATCCATTTTTTACTCCTTTAAAAAACTAATATCGCGCCTTCATATAAAAACAAGAACGAATAAATGGAATAGCGCGTTAACTGAATATCGATCGAGTTGAATAGGTTAATCCTAGACGCTAACGGAAGAAGAAACAAAACTAAATTATTTGAACTCGTCGCTGTTAAGCACATCCTTAAATTTGACCAAGATCACAGAGTTAACTAAGGGTTATGACTTTGTATTCCTATGTCGATTTTTTATTGATCGAGATCAGTATTTTAGCTATCGAATACCGCTAATTTAGCGAGGACTTCACAGGAAAGAGGATTTCAGTCATGGCATTTTGGTTAGATCTAATGTTTGGTAACCCCATAGGCTTACTTTCAATGATCGTTATCTTTAGCACAATAGGGATAGTGTCTTATATCACTTGGATGTTCATTGTGAAGTCGGCACCGAAACAATAGTTTTTGCTCCAGTTGTTCTTCATGTTCTTGTATAAATGCAAAATCTAGGGGGTTTTTATCACCCCCATTTTTTGTTATCTCACTTTTCCGATTAGTGCAACTTACCTAAGCCAGTACTCATGCGAGCGAGACAAAACACGCCTATGCAGCGTGTTTTCTGTTTTGTACTAGGCCATTTAAAAACTGCGGACGTGCCTTAATCAACGACTGCATTTCCTCTTGGCTCGGCTCACCCGCAGGTAAACGCAGCACATCGCGGTTGAGGTACATGCGAGCCTTCATAGCAATCTTATAATCGGCTGTCGGTCCCTGAATCGCATAATGGCGCTCGTTACCTAGCTTTTCTAAGATACAGGCATTCAATAAACTTTTTACGGCAGGCTCATTTTGCGGCAGAGTCAAAATCGTGGCGCCCTGAAGAAAAAACTCTCTGACTAATGCTCGCTCAGCGGGATCAAGCAAGTTCACTTTAGCTTCAATCGTCTCAATAACGCGCTTATCACTTAAATGACGAATTGATTCATCTAAGCCTAAGTTAATCAGCTGACTCAAAAAATAGGCGATAGAGATGATTAGACCTAATCCAACAAAATGAGCATGTTCGGGCACAAATTTATCGAGCGCCAGCACTGCCAACGCATTAGGAGGAATAAGGAGTAAGACAGTACAACTCACCATTAGCCACAGCATGACTCTAAACATCATTTTCTTCGGGCTAAAAAACTTAACTGAATCCAGCTTGAGTTTAAACATAGTGCTATCCCAGTGACAAAAAATTGAACTTATTGGCTACAAAGCAAATTTAATGCCACAAATGAAGACATATTTCATTGATTTTATCTGCGAGAAAATGCACTTTCTGGATCTGTAGGTCTATGCTTATAAGCATCTCAAGCCGCTATTGCATAAAGAAAATTTAAGATGCTGACATTCTTTAGCCAACTTATCAAAAGTCCCATAGGCAGGCACCTGACCTTGTCTATTGTACTTTTTAGCTCTGTTATCACCTTAATCACCACTGCGTATCAATTGATCAGTGATTATCGCAATGACGTTGTGCGTATCGACAGAGTGTTTTCCAATATGGAAAAAGTGAATTTAGATGTGCTCGCCGCCAGTATTTGGGTGATTGACGAGCGGCTGATTAACACTCAGCTCAATGGCTTAATTCAGCTGCCCGATATTAACTACATTTCGATTAAAGATGACAGCGGCCAAGCATGGAATGCAGGCGAGCAAAAACAAGAACACTCCTTAGATAAAACCTTCCCGCTAGTTTATAAATCCCCGACTGAGAGCATTAATGTCGGCACACTTGAAATACAAGTCGATGTCGATGCCATCTATCAGCGCTTGTATGATAAAGCCATTATCATTCTGCTCTCTAATGGAATAAAGACCTTCTTAGTTGCTGGATTTATTCTGTTTTTAGTATGGTTCAATATCACCAAGCACTTAGATAAACTCAGTCAATACTGCAAAGATATCGACCTAGATCAAGAATACGAGCCGTTGCAATTTGCCCGCCAAGAAAAAATTGATGAGTTTAAACAAGTCGCCGACTCCATCAACAGCATGCAAGTACAACTGAGAAGCTCCTTTGGCGCCTTAAAGAAATCTAAGGCTGAACTGCAAACGGCCCTAGAAGACAGAGAGCGGCTACTCAAGCTCGAACGTAGCTATAAAGAAGAACTCGCCAGGCAAGTTAAAGAGAGAACCATAGAGTTAGAACAATCCCTTAGCGCGCTAAAACGGGCGCAACAAGTGCTGGTTGAGCAAGAGAAAATGGCGGCCTTGGGAGGTTTGGTGTCAGGTGTTGCCCACGAGATCAACACGCCGATTGGCATTTGTTTGACGGCGGCGAGTGCACAGCTGAGCCATATTGAAGAACTGATCGATCTGATCCACAGCGATCAAGCCACCTTAGACGAAATCAATGAGATCCTTAATGAGTATCAAGAAAGCTGTGAACTCATAGTCCGCAATATCACCAAAGCCAGTAGTTTGATCCAAAAATTTAAGACGATCGCCATCGATCGCAGTCATGAAGAACACCAACCTTGTAACTTAAGTCAGCAACTCCACGAGATTTTGGAGTCAACATTGATTATGCATCCGCATGTCAACGCCGTTACTGAAATCAGCATAGAACCCACACTCAATATTCAAACCAATATCAGCTTATTGAATCAGATTGTTAGCAATATTCTGTCGAACGCCTTTACCCATGCTTTCCATGGACGCGAAGATAATCTTATCCACATCAGCGCCACAGTGGATGAAGAGTCGATTCTAATTAGCATCCAAAATAATGGTTTAGAAATTCCAGCCGATGTCGCTGAACACATGTTCGAGCCATTTTTCACCACCAATCGTAATAAAGGCGGCACGGGCTTAGGATTATCAGCAGCCTTTAATGCTGCGACGCTGTTGAAAGGCACTATGAGTTATCGCGCAGACTCAACACTTGGTGGCCCGCAATTTGATATCAAATTTCCGTACACTCAATGTGAGCCTACGGCCCCCAGTGTCCAACACGATTTTTATATCTAGATATAACGCAGTGGAATGACCAATATTGAAGTGATACTCACCGCTCATACGAGCGGTGAAATCATGAGTAGAAAAACCTTAACCCTTTAAAGCGTTTCTTGAGCCTGTAGTGCCAAACGCGTTAATACTCGACTTGCCGCCACAAAACCAAATGTCCCAGTGACCATAGTGACAGCGCCAAAACCCGACGCACAATCCATTCTCATGCTGCCATCGGCCGCGGCTTTAGTACCACAAACTGAGCCATCGGCTTGCGGATACACTAACTGCTCACTGGAAAAAACCGCATCGATAGCAAAGCGGCGTTGCACGTTTTTAGAGAAGTTATATTCACGGCGCAAAATATTGCGCACTTTGGCTAACAAAGGATCTTGGTAAGTTTTAGCGAGATCAGTTAACTGAATTTGAGTCGGATCTGTCTGGCCACCCGCACCACCGACAGTAACAATTTTGATTTTTTGACGCTTACACCAGGCAATTAACGCAGCCTTTTGCTTAACGGCATCAATACAGTCAATAACATAATCAATGTTGCCGCCCTCTTTAGCCCCGAGCAAATACTCGCCTAAATTACCCAATGTAATAAAATCTTCTATTTCATTCACTTGGCAATCGGGATTAATTTCACGGATCCGCTGCGCCATCACAGCGACTTTAGAGCTGCCAATAGTGGAACTGAGCGCGTGAATTTGACGGTTAGTGTTAGTGACACAGATATCGTCTAAATCCATCAAGCTTATCTGCCCAATGCCGCTTCGCGCTAAGGCTTCTGCCGCCCAAGTACCTACGCCACCAATACCAATCACCACCACGTGGGATGTAGCAAATTTAGCCAGAGCCTTTTGTCCATACAAACGGCCAATTCCGCCAAATCGATTTAGATAGGCCTCAGTCATAAATACTTACCTTATATTACTCAATAACAGCAGGAGCGCTTGCCCTAGCATCGAAGTGATGCCAGCAGGGACAGCTTAATAGCAGCACTAAAAATGTGCGGTGGATTCTAAACGATCTGGACATAAATCGAAATCAGATCCGCAGACACATAACGCCAGATGCAAAGAGATACGATTGCCAAGCAAGCGTAATAAATGCAAAGACTCATAATGCATGACCGAACAACTCGGTAATCAACATAATGAAAACCTGTATTTCACTTGTAAAACAATATGTTGAATAAACCACTCTTTATATAAAACTTGATCCAGATCACACTTTATTGCTGACAGTCTGTGCAGACTTTGCCACACAAAAGCTCAACAGCATGCATAGATACTTAAGTTATCCATGCATATAACAGCGATAAGCACAGGAAAATGAAGATGAAAAAGACTCTGCTGACTACGGCTATTATTTCTAGCCTCACACTCTATTCATTCACAGCACTCGCCGATGGCCCTGAATTCTATGGTCATGCTGATCTTGCCATTACCAACTCAGACACAGGTTACGCAACTCAGAACCAAAAGGACGGCACTGTCCTTGAAAACAACTTCTCATGGTTAGGCGTAAAAGGTTCTGAGGCTGTAAGCCCCTATTTTGACATCATTTATCAAATGGAATTTGGCGTCGAAAACTTTGATAACTCAAACAAGACGTTCAACGCCCGTAATACTTTCCTTGGTATCAGAAGCGCGGCTGGTACTGCCTTAGTGGGCCGTAACGACACAGTATTTAAAGCAGCTGAAGGTAGCTTCGATCTCTTTGGCAACACCAACGCCGATATCGACTTGCTGGTTGCAGGCCAAACTCGCTCCGCCGATGGCATTTCTTACTATTCACCTAAAATTGCCGATCTGGTGACGCTTAATGCCACCTATCTGATGAGCGATAACTATGATCAAGTCGATAGCAATGGCGACGAGGTGTACAGCAAAGATCACATGTATGCACTGAGCGCCACCTTAGGGGATAAAGCCTTTAAAGCACAAAACTACTATGTCGCTGCCGCCTATAGTGATGGTATTGATAACGTCGAAGCCTACCGTGGTGTGGCCCAAGCTAAATTCGGTGACGTGATCTTAGGTGCCTTATATCAACACAGTGAACATGTGGATGATAAGTTTGCCAATCTCTCAGGTGATACCTACTTCGTCAACGCAGCCTACTTAATTGGCGACTTGAAATTGAAGATGATGTACGGCAAAGATGACTCAGGTTTAGGTAAATACGTGAGCCGTTATGTCGGTGACCAAGACAACAGCGGTTTGGAACAGGTTCGCGATGTCGACCTGCAACAGTTCAGTGTGGGTGCCGATTACCGTCTGAGCACTAAGACTATGGTCTATGGTCACTACACCCGCTTCGATGGTGATCTTATGTTGGCCGATGTGAAGCAAGACCTTAATGACAACATCTTTACTGTTGGTTTACGCGTTGATTTTTAAATAGATTAATCAACTAACCATAAGGTTATTTCTTGATAAAAAAGCGGCTTCGGCCGCTTTTTCTGCTTAGATATCGTCCCCAAACACATATCCATAGCCGATATGACAGACTTGCTACAGTATTAGTATATGCTACAGTTACCCTCGCCGACCCACTGTCTAAGGCAATCCGCCTTACCTACCACTTAAGTAGTAAGTGAAAAATACAGTTTTGCACCTTTCAGGTAAATTTGCAGTCAAGGTATAAGGAAATATCCTAGAAATAGCCCGAATATGGACAAGGAGAGCCAAAAACATGATCTGCACCACAGCCTGCGAGTCGTAAAACTGTAAAAATCGGCGGCAACTTTGTTACCGACTCAGGTGACAAATGCGTTAAACCACACAAAAACCATGAAAAATGGAAAAGAACTTAGGTTCGAGGGAGCACAAAACATGAAAAAGACATTCATCTCTGCATCAGTTGCATCAGTATTGGCATTGGCTTCATTCGGTGCGCTAGCCGAAGGCCCAAGCTTTTATGGTCGTTTAGAGCTTGCTTTAACCAACACGGACACTGGTGCTACCCTACAAGGCACAACTAATAATGTAGATCTTGGTGAAAGCGGTACTTATCTAGAAAATAACTTTTCACATTTAGGTGTTAAAGGCTCAGAAAAAATCGCTGATGGTTATGATGTTATTTACCAAATGGAATTCGAAGTTGAAAATACTTCTAGTTCTGGCGATGTTCTAAAAGCACGTAATACTTATTTAGGTTTAAAAACTAATGCTGGTAGTGTATTAGTTGGCCGTAACGACACAGTATTCAAACAAGCCGAAGGCGGTGTGGATATTTTCGGTAACACTAACGCCGATATCGATCGCTTAGTGACTGCACAAACCCGTAGCGCTGATGGTGTTTGGTACTACTCGCCAAAAATCGCTGGTTTAGTAACACTGAACGCGACTTATCTTTTTGATGATAATCAATCTATTAAAGACAAAAAAACGTCTGAAAGTCTATATGCATTAAGCGCAACTTTAGGCGATAAAGCATTTAAAGCACAAAACTACTACGTCGCTGTAGCCTATAACAAAGGTATTGCTGGTGTTGATGCTTATCGTGGTGTCGCTCAAGTTAAATTAGGCCAATTCAAAATCGGTGGCTTATTCCAAAACTCTGAAGATATTCTCAACAATGATATCGATGGTAATACGTACTTCGTAAACGTTTCTTACGATCTGAACGGTGTAAACCTGAAAGCTGAATACGGCGCTGACGATGCAGGTTTAAGTAGTACCTATACTAAATTAGGTGGAGTTAAGGGTGCTGATGATATCAGCTTCCAAAACTTCAACGTAGGTGCTGACTACCGCATTTCTAAATCAACTATGGTATACGGCCAATACGCTATGTACCGTGGTGATTTTACTGTTGCTAATGCTAAAACAGATCTACAAGATGACAACGTATTCTCTGTAGGCGTACGTTACGACTTCTAATCTCTTAACCAAGAGATAATTAAAAACCTACTGTAGCGATACAGTAGGTTTTTTTATGTCTCGAATCTAAAAGCAGTCGAGACTCAGGCGATAAAAACAAAAAAGCCACCAAGTAAACTCAGGTGGCTTTCATTTATGTCTTCAATGCTTTATAGCATTGAGTCCATCAAAATATTAAATGCTCGGTAATGGCTCGCCGCCGTCACCTAATTCAACGCTATCGACACGTTGTAAGCCTCTAGGCAACTTAGCGCCACGACGACCACGTTCTCCACGATAATGCTCAAGATCGCTAGGCTTAAGTGTGAGTTTGCGCTTACCCGCCCACAAGGTGACTGGCGTATCACTCGGCACTAATTGTAAGTGCGTCATCAGCTCTTCACGGTTCTTGGCTCTTTCCGTAGGAATGCCGATAATCTTGTTACCTTTCCCCTTGGATAATTGCGGTAAGGCTTCAAGGGAGAACAACAACATTCGACCTTCGTTCGTGATCGCCAAGAGCGACATTTCCTTAGTGCGATCAATCAACTTAGGCGTTAATGACTTAGCGTTTGTCGGCAAACTCAGCAAGGCCTTACCCGCCTTATTACGCGACACCATATCATTGTACGAGCAAATAAAACCGTAACCCGCGTCAGTTGCCAACAGATAACATTGGTCTTCCTCACCCATCAATACATGCTGCATGGTTTCGCCAGGCGCCATATTGAAGCGAGTCGTGATAGGTTCACCTTGGCTGCGTGCCGATGGTAAAGTATGACTGTCGGTCGCAAATGCCCGCCCAGACGAATCAATAAACACCGCCGCCTGATTACTACGCCCGATGGCACTGCACAAGTATTGGTCGCCAGACTTATAGGAGAGCGATAACGGATCGATATCATGGCCCTTAGCACAACGCACCCAACCTTTCTCAGACAAGACCACTGTCACAGCCTCAGTCGGCGTTAACTCTTGTTCAGTTAAGGCGCGAGACTCGTTGCGCAGCACTATTGGAGAGCGGCGATCATCACCGTAGGTTTCGGCATCTTGAATTAATTCTTTCTTGATCAAGGTCTTCAAGCGACGCTCTGAGCCCAATAACTGCTCGAGTTTCTCGCGCTCGGCTTCAAGCTCATTCTGCTCGGCCGTGATCTTAAATTCTTCTAACTTAGCTAAATGACGTAACTTTAACTCGAGGATCGATTCAGCTTGTTTATCACTGAGTGAGAAACGGGCCATTAACTCGGCTTTAGGCTCATCGTGAAAACGAATAATCTCAATCACTTCATCAATATTGAGGAAAGCGATCATCAAAGCTTCGAGTATGTGTAACCGCGACACGACTTTATCTAAACGGTATTCCAAACGACGTTTAACCGTGTCGACTCGGAACTCTAACCACTCAGTTAATAAGGTTTTTAGCCCTTTAACCCGTGGACGGCCATCGAGACCCAGCACGTTTAAGTTAACTCTAAAGCTCTTTTCTAAATCCGTGGTAGCAAACAAATGCGCCATTAACTGATCGCAATCGACACGATTTGAGCGCGGCACGACCACCAGCCGCACAGGGTTTTCATGATCCGACTCATCGCGTAAATCGGCCACCATAGGCAATTTCTTCGCCTGCATTTGACCGGCAATTTGCTCTAAAATTTTCCCGCTACTGGCTTGATGCGGCAGCGCAGTAATGATGATTTCACCACCATCGACAGTGTAAACCGCGCGCGCTCTTAATGACCCACGGCCCGATTCATAAATCTTTGCAATATCGGCAGACGGGGTAATGATCTCGGCTTCGGTCGGATAATCTGGCCCAGGAACAAAGGCCATCAATTGCTCGAGCTCAAGCTTAGGATCATCAAGCAATGCTACGCAGGCCGAGACTAATTCCCTGACGTTATGCGGCGGAATATCCGTCGCCATGCCCACGGCAATACCGGTAATACCATTAAGTAAAATATGCGGTAAACGTGCCGGCAGTACTTTTGGCTCTTTTAACGTGCCATCAAAGTTAGCGCCCCACTCGACCGTGCCTTGCCCCAGCTCGCTGAGCAGCACTTCTGAGAATTTAGATAAACGCGCTTCGGTGTAACGCATAGCCGCAAATGACTTAGGATCATCGGGCGCCCCCCAGTTACCTTGACCATCGACTAACGGATAGCGATAAGAGAATGGCTGCGCCATCAATACCATAGCCTCATAACAGGCGCTATCGCCGTGGGGATGGTATTTACCCAATACGTCACCGACCGTACGGGCCGACTTTTTATGCTTAGATTGAGCCGATAAACCTAACTCACTCATCGCATAAATAATTCGACGCTGTACCGGTTTAAGCCCATCACCAATGTGTGGCAGGGCTCGGTCCATAATGACGTACATGGAATAGTTCAGATAAGCCTCTTCGGTAAAGCGCCGTAATGGCATTTGCTCTACCCCATCGAGACTTAACTTGATAGCGTCACTCATTTTCTTCTAGTTCCTGTGGTTCTTCAGTACTATCGCCCTTGTAGAACAAGCGATACACGTTACCTTTTAAATCATCTGAGATGTACATAGCACCGTCGGCTGCCGATAACAGCGCAAAGGGACGAGCGACGGGAAATTCACCGTCAAGGAAACTGACAACCGTTTCACGACTCACCACTTTTTGATCTTCAATCTTAAGCATAACCACTTGGTAACCGACTTTACTCGAACGATTCCACGAGCCATTTTCGGCGACAAACAACTGATTATGGTAAATATTTGGAAATTGACTGCCGCGATAAAATGCGAGCCCTGTGGGTGCAACATGGGCTGGCAGTTCATATACTGGCAGCGTGATTTTTAGATTTTTTGGCTTTTCATAGGCAGGCTCAACCACAGTACTGGCATGTAAGTAAGGGAAGCCATAATGACTCCCTATCACATCGACGCGGTTAATCTCATCGGGTGGCAGGTTATCTCCCATCCAATCACGGCCTTGATCGGCAAACCATAATTTTTCGTCAAGCGGCGACCAATCAAACCCACTCGCATCACGTACACCGGCCGCAATCTGCTCACTCGCGCCAGTATCGATATTGATTGCTATGATACTGCTGTAAGGCACTGGCGCTTCACAGACATTACAGGGCGCACCAATAGACACGTATAAGCGACCATCTGGACCAAAATTAATTGACCGAGAACTCTTCTTCTCAGAGTAAGGCAAGTCACTGTAGATTTCTTTGGGTCGACTCGGGCGGCGCAATCTTTGCTCAATATCAACAAAGCGCACTATCTGATTTTCAGTGGCGACATATAAGTCGCCATTGTGAAATGCAATCGCATCGGGTGATTCAAGCCCTTTGGCTATCACGTAGCGCTTATCGACACGACCATCTTGATTGCTATCGACTAAAGCATGAATAGTGCCGCTCTTATGGGAGCCGACAAATAAAGTGCCATTCGCGCCCATCGCCATTTGCTTAGCATCTCCAATATCCGAAGCATATAGCGATAAGCCAAACCCCTTAGCGACGGTAATCATGATCGATTGGGACCCCGCAAAGGCGCTATTGCAGAACAATAACGTTACACTCGCTAGGAGCGTAAAACCGGCAGAAAACACCTTTAAGCAATTATAATTATTAGTTTTAATACACAACATTGTAATTTTCTTTATGCCTATGTTTTATTGTTATCGGCAATATAGTGCACAACATTAAAGTAAAGCCATGTCACCCTTATCTTCAAGCCAGTTTTTACGGTCCGGCGAACGCTTCTTAGCGAGCAACATATCCATCAAAGCATCTGTCTCTTCGATATCATCTATGGTCAACTGTACTAAACGACGGGTGTTCGGATCCATCGTTGTTTCACGAAGTTGTAAAGGATTCATCTCACCCAAGCCTTTAAAGCGGGTGACTTGTACCTTACCCTTTTTATTCTCAGCGGCAATGCGATCTAAAATCCCCGCTCTTTCGGCCTCATCTAAGGCGTAATACACCTCTTTGCCGATATCGATACGGAACAACGGCGGCATGGCAATATACACATGACCCTGTTCAACCAAGATACGGTAATGCTTCAAAAATAGCGCGCATAACAAGGTAGCAATGTGCAGTCCGTCCGAGTCGGCATCCGCAAGGATACAAATCTTGCCATAACGTAGTTCTGAGATATCACTACTATCGGGATCGCAACCAATTGCGACTGAAATATCATGGACTTCCTGCGAGGCTAATACTTGGGAAGCATCAACTTCCCAGGTGTTTAAGATTTTCCCACGCAGCGGCATGATGGCTTGAAACTCACGATCGCGGGCCTGTTTCGCACTGCCACCCGCAGAATCCCCTTCCACGAGGAATAGCTCTCCGCGCATTGGATCTTGGCCACTACAGTCTGTCAGCTTACCCGGCAGTGCAGGCCCTGAAGTCACCTTTTTACGGGCAACTTTTTTGGCGGCCTTTAACCGACTCTGGGCATTATTAATGCACATTTCGGCTAACGATTCAGCGAGTTCGGTATTTGAGTTCAACCAGAGTGAAAAGGCATCACGTACTACGCCAGACACAAACGCAGCGCATTGACGGCTAGAAAGCTTTTCTTTGGTTTGGCCAGCAAACTGCGGTTCTTGCATCTTCACCGACAAAATAAATGCGGCGCGATCCCAAATGTCTTCGGGTGAAAGTTTAATGCCGCGAGGAATTAAGTTTCTGAATTCACAAAATTCGCGCATTGACTCCAATAAGCCTTGGCGGAAACCATTCACATGGGTACCACCGAGCGGAGTCGGAATTAAGTTAACATAACTCTCTCCAATGGATTCACCGCCTTCTGGCAACCAAGTAATCGCCCAATCAGCGGCTTCTAGCTGGCCCTTAAAACAGCCGACAAACGGCTCATCTGGCAACCTTAAATTATCGCCAATCGCCGCCTTCAAATAATCAGTTAGGCCGCTTTCATAGAACCATTCATGGACTTCATTTGTCTGTTTGTTGGTGAATTTAATCCGTAAGCCTGGGCACAGTACCGCTTTAGCCCGCAGCAGATAAATCAGTTTTGAATTAGAAAAGTTAGCCGAATCAAAATAGCTGGCGTCGGGCCAAAAATGCACTCGGGTCCCGGTATTTCTACGACCACAAGTTCCCGTTGGGCGTAACTCTTCAACCTTAAAGCCATTTTCAAATGCGATATCATACACTTGGCCATCACGGCGAACTGTCACTTCAACACGGCGCGACAGAGCGTTAACTACTGAAATCCCCACACCATGCAAACCGCCAGAGAACTGGTAGTTTTTATTCGAAAATTTACCGCCGGCATGCAATTTGGTCAGGATTAACTCGACTCCAGGAATGCCTTCTTCAGGGTGGATATCCACCGGCATACCACGGCCATCATCGGTGACTTCGAGGGAGTTATCTGTATGTAGAACAACTTCAATTTTGGTCGCGTGGCCCGCTAATGCTTCATCGACACTGTTGTCTATGACCTCTTGGCCCAAATGGTTCGGTCTGGAGGTGTCGGTATACATACCTGGACGGCGTTTAACAGGATCGAGTCCGTTGAGAACTTCAATGGCGTCAGAGGTGTATTGATTCGTCATAGGGCACGCTATAGGTTGTTATATCCGGCCATGTTGCGGCTCGGCATGTCTGTTTGTCAAGGTAAGTGTAAAAATTGGCTTACAGTTTGCAGATGCGATTCGTAGCCAACAAAACTGTGATCGCCTCCCGCTTCAATTCGCAATTGGCAGTGATGGTACTTATTGACCGCTTCGCGATAATCAAGCACTTCATCACCCGTCTGCAATAATACCAAAAAACGATCCGGATTGCGGATAACAGCCGTATTAAATTCAGCAACTTCCCGCTTATGCTCGGGCACGACAAGATAATGCTGTTCGGTATAGGGATTAAATTGCGGCCCCATAAACTCATCAAACAATTCAAAGGGTTTTACCGCTGGATTGACTAACACTGCTTTGCCGCCATAAGTTTCGGCTAAATAGCTGGCAAAATATCCGCCTAACGATGAGCCTATGTAAGCTAATGGCTCTTTGGCATCGAGAGCCGCCTCAACATAAGTGGTTAACAGCGCCATGGCTGCCTTGGGTGTATTGGGCAATTGCGGCTGATGAAAGAGCACACTCGGGTGATGCTGCGCCATGTACTTAGCCGTTATCACAGCTTTATCTGAAAAGGGTGAGCTATTAAATCCGTGAATATAAAGCAGCATATTTCCTCAGGCTGCGGTTATTCGCGTTAATAACCGCTTGAATTGTTGTCGGGGGAAAAATGGTTACCCGGTACGCGATACACTTTAGTGTTGATGCTACCATCGGCTTTCAACTCCAGCAAACGATAACCCGGTTGGACGCTATCCAAGGCAAAATAAGGCGATAACGGCTTAAATTGAATACAAGTGGAAGGTGTCGCCATCAGCTGCATACTGCCATGGGGGCCGTTGTGGTGGGTATCGATACATTGGTGCACATGGCCCCAGAGCAATCCTTTGACCTGCGGATACTTTGCCACTCGCGCGATAAACTCAGCGCCATTGTCCATGCAATGCTGATCCAGCCAAGTGCAATTCACGACAATGGGATTGTGGTGCATCACCAATAAAGTGTGGCATTCGGGATGTGCGGCAATGGCTTTATCAATTAATTCGAACTGAGTCTCGGCCATATTGCCGCCGGGCTTTCCCCGCACAGTTGAATCCAACATGAGGATTTGCCAGTTTCCCGCCAGAATACGCTGCTGTCCAAAAATCTGTTCCCCCTGCATGTGCAGATACATGATCCGCGGATCATCATGATTTCCTGGAAGATAATGGCAAGGTAAACCAACAGGCGTGACGGCTTTCACGAATTGCTGATAGGACTCAGCCGAGTAGTCTTGACTTAAGTCACCCGTGGCAAGCATCAAATGAGCGGGATAGTCCACAGCTCTAATTGTATTTAATACGGCAGCAAAACTCTTGCCAGTATTGACTCCTAATAGCTGAGCTTCAGGATCAGCAAAAAGATGCGGATCTGTGACTTGCACGATACGCACGCTTTCCCCTTCAGCTATGGAGTAAGAGACAGCCTCTTTCAGCACATTGAATACCCAATTCTAAGACTGGCACACGACACTATGGTGGTAACCAATCTTTAATAACTCTTCCAGGAATGCATTCACCTGGTACTTTTCATCACTTTGATACATACGGACATTGGGATAATCATACACTGGGCGTAATTGGTAAATCTGTTGACCAGTTAACACTTCTGCTAATTTAGCATCGTGATAAATTCTCACTAACACCTTGGGAGTATTGACAAACTCCTTAATTGCGATGGGACGAGATATCTCAACTAATTGAGTATATTTGGTATTTTCTAAAATTCGTACTACTAATATACCAAACTCACCTTCGAGTCGCCATGACTCACCGATAGCTATCTCTAACGGTAACCATTTCAACATGTAACCATAATTTCGCCCGCACAGTGCTAGAAAATCACTGACGTTAGGTTTATAGCGCTGTTTTAGACTCGAAGTAGCCAAATTCATCCCAACTTAAACCAGTTGTTGATAGTTTAATTGTAACCATTGTAATCCAATGACGGTCGACGCATTATCGATCTCGCCCGCAACCACACTATTATAAGCTTGCTCACGGCTCATGACATGCAATCGAATATCTTCGTGCTCTTCAGCTAATCCATGCAATCCACGGGCGTCGTTAGAATCGACATCGGCCCAATAGAAATAGAAGCGTTCTGTGCTGCCACCTGGGCTGGCAAGATAACTATTCACGCTGTGCATTTGCTTAGCAACTAAGCCTGTTTCTTCCATTAATTCGCGGTGCGCAACGTCCAGAGGCGTTTCTTCGGGCGCAATCATACCCGCGACCAACTCGAGAAGCCAAGGAGATTTAGTGGTTGCTAATGCAGGAAAACGTACCTGTTCGATGAGTACCACTTTATCTTGTCTGGCATCATAGGGCAGAACGACCACGGCATGACCCCGTTCAAACACTTCGCGAGTGACAGGTTTGCTCCAGCCGCCAGCAAATAATTTATGTTTGAAAGTGTATTCGTCCATTGAGAAAAATCCTTGGTATAGGGATTTTTTTTCTAAGATCTCAATATCCGTTTGCGAAAAAACAGGGGGTTTCATACTCTATCCTTAAAAGTTAAATTTGCGCTTATAATCAAGGCAATT
Source organism: Shewanella sp. SP2S2-4 (assembly GCF_031932025.1). Classification (NCBI taxonomy): domain Bacteria; kingdom Pseudomonadati; phylum Pseudomonadota; class Gammaproteobacteria; order Alteromonadales; family Shewanellaceae; genus Shewanella; species Shewanella sp. SP2S2-4. The sequence goes on along the minus strand of NZ_JAUOER010000011.1, from coordinate 117,582 downwards.
TGAGCACATTTTTAAAATAAAATCTGTTACACTTCGAATTTGACTTGAAAGTGTCAGAGTTCTTAGACTCTAGGTCATTAAGTTTTAGCTGTATCGGGAAGCGTCGGGAAGCGCAAACCGCCTTGGTAAAGGCATTACTTAGTCTAAACGAAGTTAAAATATTCCTCCGTGGGGGGATTTTGTCTAATAAGGACAGCAAATGAAATTTAAGATCCATAATTTATGCGCAGCATTAACACTTGCGGCTTCCGCTTCAGCGGTGCAAGCAGATGATTTGTTGCAAATTTATCAACAAGCACTGACCAGCGACCCGCTCGTATTGCAAGCCCAAGCCCAGCGTAATGGTTTGTTTGAACAAATTGAACAAAACCGTGCACCGCTGTTGCCAACCATTAGTGCAAACGTCGGTTACGACAAAGCTTGGAATGATCCGAAGGATGATTCAAGTGGTCTAGTAGGTAGCCTGAAATTAAATCAAGTTATCTATGATCACAGTGCTTGGGTCGGTTTAAGCCTTGCTGAGAAAGCCGCTTCTCAAGCTGATTCTGCCTATGCTTCAGCATTACAAAACCTGATTACTCGTATCACTACAGCCTATTTCAACGTATTAACGGCGAAAGACAACTACGAGTTCCAAGGTGCAGAAAAACGCGCGATCGAACGCCAACTTGAACAAACTAAACAACGTTTTGCAGTGGGGTTAACCGCAATTACCGATGTGCATGAAGCCCAAGCTCAATATGACTTAGCCTCAGCCACTGAAATTTTAGCTGAAAACACACTCGCTAATAGCTATGAAGCCTTACGTGAAATCACTGGCATCGATCACAAGACAATTAACGTGTTAGATACCAACCGTTTCTCGGCCGTTACGCCAGCGCCAACGTCGTCAAACGAATGGTTGAAGATTGCTGAAACCAATAGCGTCGATTTGATGACTCAACGTATCGGTAAAGATATCGCTCAAGAAACCATTAAGCTTTATCAAGCAGGCCACATGCCTTCTTTAAGCTTGAATGCAGGTTACAACAAAGGTCTTGAGCAAAAAACCGGTAATATCAATGAGCCTGACTTTGATAACGTCAGTGTCGGTGTCAACTTAAGCATTCCGATTTTCGAAGGCTTTAAAGTGAGCTCACAAGTTAATCAAGCGCAATTTCAATATGTTGAAGCGAGTGAAAAACTTGAGCAAGTTTACCGCGGTGTAGTGAAAAACGTCCGTAATAACTACAACAACGTAGGCGCTTCTATCAGCTCAATCAAAGCCTATGAGCAATCGGTTATTTCATCAGAAAGTGCACTGAAAGCCACTCAAGCGGGTTTCGAAGTCGGTACGCGTACTATAGTTGACGTATTGAACCGTACTCGTGACTTGTACGACTCAAAACGTAAATTATCAGATGCACGTTATAGCTACATCAACTCGGTCATTGCCTTGAAGCAAGCAGCGGGTACATTGAATGAAGATGACGTGATTGCCATCAACAATGGCTTAATTGCAGAGTAATCTCACTCTCGGTTCTCAGCTATATAAAGTTGTCAGATAAAAAAACCGCCGATAGGCGGTTTTTTTATACTCAAACGCTAAATCAACAGATTAGAAGTTGATTTCAACACCTGCGAAGTAACCTTTAAATTTAGTATCGGCACTCACACCCGAGAAGTTACTCACGTCGAATAAAAACTCACGGTAACCTACACGTACACGGGTATCGACAGCCAAACCATCGAACTGCCAGCCTAAACCAATCGCATAGTCGTGAACGCTTGATTCATTTACGCCCTGCATCAAATCAGCAAAACCGTACAAACCTAAGCCAGGCATACCCACATGCGTACTGGCATAACCCATTACAATGCCGCTATCGACATCTTTCTCTTCAGGGTGACCAGGGTCTTGCACGCGCAGTGAGCCATTCATTAACTTGTAAGCAGCACCGAGATCCAATGACACTATGTCGTTATCCAATATTTCGTAATACAGCACGAAATCTGTGTTGCTTAGATCGGTATAAGCAGTCACATTTCCTTTAAAATCATGACCATTGAAGTTGAAATCAGCACCTGACATGCTGCCTTTCTGATCTAAGCTATTTTCACGGATTTTAATATTAGGGACAAATGGCAATGGATGCTCAACCGCAATCCAGTAGCTACCTTGAGCCGATGAACTGTAATCAAATGTTTGCTGTGGTTGACCTTTATCGGCAAAAGTACCGCTAGTATCGGCGCGCCAGTAGTCACCGCCAATTGTGAAACCGACCACAGTGGCCGCTTGGGCTGATGTGGCCATGCATAATCCTAATACCGCACTGGCGAGGAGAGTTTTTTTCATAATTAACCTTGAGATAGCAAGTTCGTTAAATCAATCACCGCGGCATTCGCACGCGACACATAGTTAGCCATAACCAATGAATGATTAGCGACTAAGCCAAAACCGCTGCCATTAAGCACAACAGGGCTCCAGACAGTTTGCTGAGTCGCCTCCAGTTCACGAATGATCTGTCTTAGGCTCACTTCAGCATTTTTCTTCTTTAAGACGTCGGCAAAATCGACTTCAACGGCGCGCATAAAGTTCAGCAAGGCCCATGAAGCACCACGACTCTCATAGAAAACATCATCAATTTTCCACCAGCTGGTTTTCACCTGATGGCTTGCCAAGTTAGGTGTGGATTGACGCGCCGCATTATCGCCGGCTAAGTCGGTATTTAAACGCTCTTGGCCAACGCTGGCCGATAAACGTTGTGACATGCTGCCCAGACGCTTCTGCACTTCTTTCAACCATTCATTGAGGTTGTCGGCGCGGGCATAAAACTGTGCATCTTGATTGTTAGGGTCCATCATGCGAGCACGGTACAGCTTCAGCAATTTAATGGCATCGCGGTATTCGCTTTCAGCACTTGGCACTAACCAGCTCGTGTGATCGATATTGAGCTTAGATTGGGCTTCGCCTAAATCTTTATCCGCTGCCGATTGAGACTGCGAGCGACTAAACTCTTTACGCATAATCAAGGCTAAATCGCGGGCTTGTTCTAATGCGCCGTATTCAAATGCGGGCATGTTATCCATAAAGATAGAAGGTGGCATCACATCGTTTGATAACCAACCGCCTTGCTTATCCAGTAATGTTTCGACCGTGAGGATCAGCGAAGTGGTGGTTGCGTATCCGACCACATTTTTATCGGTAGCCGTCAATTGTTGAGGATTGATAGGATCGGGCTCGATACTCCACCATACACTCAGGCCATAACCGATTAATACTAAAAATAAACCGACACCGGTAACTTTTTTCCATGTAATTTGCATCAAGCGACTCCTTAATGATGGTGATGATGCTCTTGCTCTGCGGCGTTTTCTGCTTCTTTACTGACAGGCAGTGTAATCGCCATTTTCTCGCCATCGTCAAACTCTAATTGCAGTTCAACTTGCTGCTCTAACACCAATGGCGCTTTTAAACCTAGCAACATGACGTGATCCCCTGACGGCGTTAACGTTAATGCGCCATGGGATGGGATATCAAAACCTTCAACATGGCGCATCTTCACCATGCCTTGGTCTTCGATAATAGTGTGTAATTGGGCATCCTTTGCCACATTAGTACTGACGCCGATAAGACGAACCGCTTTATCTGTGTGGTTTTCAAGCGTAAAGTAAGCGGCAGTATTTGGTACTGTCTCAGGCATGGCGCGTACATGGCCTTCTGTCACTATCACGCTCGCCAACGCTGAAAATGATGCACAAGATAAAACTAGACAATTAAACAGCTGTTTGAATATTGGTTTCAATGTCTTAAACTCCATGTCTACCCAATGTCGTCGTAAAGGAAACAACCCATGAGTCATATACAGGTTCAGGATGATCAGGGCGTACGTATTATCAGCTTTAATCGCCCCGATAAACGCAATGCACTTGATCTTAATATGTATAAACAACTGACAGAATACCTGATCGAAGGTGAAGCAGACAACGACATTCGTGCCTTTATGCTCCATGGCCAAGATAATTGCTTCACCTCAGGCAATGATGTTGCAGACTTTTTGAAAAATAGTGACTTAGGGCCAAATCACCCCGCTGTACGTTTCCTATTTTGCCTGCTGGAACTCAAAAAACCACTGGTTGCCGCCGTTTCTGGCGCCGCCGTCGGCATTGGCACTACCGTACTACTGCACTGCGATCTGGTATACGCCGATAACACGGCGAAGTTTCAACTGCCCTTCGTCAACTTAGCACTGGTGCCAGAAGCGGGGGCTAGCCTACTGTTACCTGAACTCGTGGGTTATCAAAAAGCGGCAGAGCTATTGCTACTCGGCGAAAGTTTTAATGCCGAGACGGCCCACAGACTCAATATGATCAACGAAATTGTGGCCCATGAAGACCTACTCAGTTATGCATTGTCTCAGGCTAAAAAGTTGGCAAATCAACCGCCACAAGCCCTACAAATCACACGTCAATTAATGCGTCCGCATAAAAATCGTGTACAACACCAAATGCATCAAGAATTAGAACAATTTAGCGCTAGGCTAAAAAGTGATGAAGCCAAGAGCAGATTTCAGGCTTTTTTGAAGAAGTAGTCTGCAAGCAGTATGCACATACATGTCGCATGAGGGTCAAAGTGCCCTCTTGTTGATAGGTTTAACACCCTATTTTTTAAAATATTCTTTCAATTTTTCAATCAAGACAAGCCTCAAATATAAGTATCACTGCGGGCTTAAACGGGTCTTTTCCATTGATCAACTAACAGTGCTAAAACAAAGTAAATCAACAAACTCACGCCAGGCATAAATACCGTCGCGCCAGCCCACACCACTCGAGTCAAAAAGCAAGACCAACCAAATTTCCATGCCATACCAGCGGCAACACCACACACTAATCGCTCTGGGCTCTCCATACGTGCTTTTACTCGTTTCATCTCAAACCTCGACTCAATTGATTGTAATTTATTTATCACTATGCCACTGAAACCAGCAAATAATGCCTGAAAACAACGCAAGACTAATTACAGGTAACAGTAGCAAAGTCATTAAAGGTGCTACAAACCACATAAGCAGATCCCCTACTTAGCGCTATATTCATCGGCACTTGCCGACTCACCTTCATTCTCAGCGCTTAAGCCAAGTTGACTGTTGAAGTCATAAATACTTTCAGCGAGTTGTGTTTGCAATGACATCACAAACTCATGCTTAGCACTGACTAACATTTCTTGTGTTTGGGTAGTTAGCGTTTGCTCAATGGTTCCGACAACATCCGATATTGGCGCGGCTTCTGCGTGTACTGCAACGCTACCGACTAACGCACCTAATAACACACTCATTTGTACTGATTTTTTAATGGTTAACGTAAACATGATGGCATCCCTTTCGATTAATTAACTTGACGAAAGGAGTATTACAAACTGCGTGCCAACTTATAAAAATATTTTTAAGACTATGATTTTAATCATTTAAAAAAATTTTATGTGGATAAGATGAGATATAGGGATGGATTGGAAAATAACAAGTGGTGAAAAATACTACTCAAATTAGTAAATTTCACCATCTTTTAAGTCGAGTGGAATTACTCTGTAACTTCAGCCTGAATATTCTGAAAAGCCTGCTTTACCACTTCTATCCCAGCGCCGTTTTTATGGGCATTTTCGCTCAAATAACGACGCCACGCACGGGCACCCGGTAAACCTTGGAATAACCCTATCATATGGCGAGTAATATGATTAAGTCGCCCACCCGACAGCAAATGTGCTTCGATATAAGGCAACATTGCCTCAATCACATCCTCACGGCTGATCACCGCTTTTGGGCTGCCACATAAAACTTGGTCCACCTGCGCCAGAATATAAGGATTCTGATAGGCCTCGCGTCCCATCATCACGCCATCGAGCTGCGCTAAATGGAGTTGCGCTTGCTCAAGTGTGGTGACCCCGCCATTAATACCAATATTGAGCGCGGGATAATCGCGCTTGAGTTGATATACACGCTCATAATCGAGCGGCGGGATCTCGCGATTCTCTTTCGGACTCAAGCCTTGAAGCCAAGCCTTACGGGCATGAATAGTAAAATCCGTACACCCTTTTGCACTGACCACATCGATAAACTGGGTTAAAAACGCATAACTGTCTTGCTCATCAATCCCGATACGTGTCTTAACAGTCACAGGAATATCAACCACTTGCTTCATGGCATCAACGCACTCAGCCACTAATTCAGGTTCAGCCATCAAACACGCGCCAAAGCGACCATTCTGCACTCGATCGGAAGGACAACCCACATTGAGGTTCACTTCATCGTAGCCACGCTCAGCCGCGAGTTTAGCGCAACGCGCTAAATCGACAGGATTAGAGCCACCTAACTGCAACGCCAAAGGATGTTCTTCTTGGTTATATGCCAAGTAATCCCCACGACCATGCAATATCGCCCCAGTCGTCACCATTTCCGTATACAACAATGCATTAGCCGACATCAAACGCGCAAAATAACGGTAATGGCGGTCAGTCCAATCCAGCATGGGCGCAATGGAAAAGGTTCTATCGAGGGTTTTAGGCGCTAAACCTTGGTGTTGCTGGGTTTTATCTAAATTCATTACAATCCGAAAAGTTAATATTTTTGCTAATTTTTGTACGTTTTTGCATGTTTTGCATTGCTCGGGGAACCTATAGTGATCCACAATGGATTGGACTGAGGGGTTCGGGGAACCAAAAAACATGGCATCTTATAGCATTCAAAAACGTGAAAAAGCCGACGGTACTGTGCGGCATCGCTGCCTAGTTCGTGTAAAGAAAAACGGCAAAATATTATACACGGAGCAACGTACCTTTACCAAATATGCCGCTGCCGAGGCATGGGGTAAAGATCGGGTGATTGATATTGAGTCAAACGGGTTTGCTACTGAGGATACGGCTCCTATTACATTGGGCAGCATCATCAGCAAAGCCCTGACAGATGAAAACATCGACAGCAGCATTGGTCGTTCGAAGCGCTTTTGTTTACGGCTGTTATCGGATTGCGATATTGCTAAATTGAATCTGACTGATATTAAGCCGCACCACATCATCGAACACTGTAAATTGCGTCGCAGTGCAGGCACAGGGCCATCTACCATTGCAGTTGATGTAAGCGTGATCCGATGGCTGCTACGAATCGCTAAATCAAACTTTGGGCATGAGGTTTCACAAATTTCGGTTATCGAAGCTTACGATGCACTTTATAGCCAAGACTTGATCGCTAAATCGGGCAAGCGTTCGCGCAGGCCGACAACAGATGAGATTGAGAGGTTAAAAGTTGGATTAGCTGCAAGAGCAGATCAACGGGCTGCACATATCCCTTATATTGATTTGCTGGATTTCTCGATACTGAGTTGCATGCGTATTGGTGAAGTGTGCCGGATTACATGGGCTGATGTAGATGAGGCACAAAAGGCAGTAATCGTTCGTGACCGTAAGGATCCGCGCAAAAAAGCAGGTAATCACATGTTAGTGCCTATGTTGGGTGGGGCGTGGGAGATACTGCAAAAGCAGCCGAGGAATGATGCACGGGTTTTCCCCTACAATGAGCGCAGCGTTACTGCAGGGTTTCAGCGGGTGCGTAACGAATTGGGCATTGAAGATTTACGCTATCACGACCTAAGGCGTGAAGGTGCCAGTCGGCTATTTGAGAAAGGCTATAGCATTGATGAAGTGGCGCAAGTGACGGGACACAGAAATATCAATACATTATGGCAAGTGTATACCGAGTTATTCCCTAAACGATTGCATGATAAGGATGTTTGATGAAAAACGAAGGCAATTCAATATTGGAAATTGACCGTTGGTTAAAATGGCTAAAAATGGCGGCTTATGTAGGTATTGGCATCTTTGCAGTCATTTTAATTACCTATGCTATTAAATTTAGGGCCTTCTATGATGGGTTTAAAGCCATTTCAAATCTCCCTAATGATTGGTCTGCATTTGGCTCACTGTTATCAGGAGCATCTTCGCTTCTGGGGGCGGTAGGTACAGTTGGAGTTATGTTACTGGCAATTAATCAATTCAAAATTCAACAAAAACAGATACTAGAGCAATCGAAAAAGCAGGCTGAATTTGAAAGTAAACAATTGGACAAATGGGCGGAAGAAGCAAAAATTCTCAAGTTTCAATTATATTTATCACATCAAAAACAGTTCGAAGATATGCTTTTGGAATTTGAGGCAAGTTCTAGATTCAGAGTAAACAAACGTATTCTTTATAAGAAAATCTTTCCAAAAAATAATAGCAACTATGTTTCATTTAAAAGTGAATCAGATAGCAGTGGAGTTTGTTTTATATTTGAATTAGAAGATGAGTTTGCAGTTCTATATAATGCAGCCTACAACCCTGATATGAAAAATTACACGCCAGAAAATCTTGTTTTGAAACTAAAAAACATATTAAAGAAACTAAACTTATTCTGTATTGAAAGCGCTGTTATTGGTGATATTAAAGACAGTAATAAATTCAATGGAAATACTGGGGTAAATATTTTCAATCTGTGCGGCACTATAGATAATATTGAATTACTAATAAATTCGCTAAGTTCATTTAGTGGGCGTGAAATATCCATTAAACCTGATACATATGGAAATATCACCTCATACAAACTAGAGGAATATTATCTAGGCAACTGTGACGCAATACACACAACACCAACATTTAAAGGTTTAAAGGAATTAGCAGATTTACAAATTGAGTTTAAAAATCACATTAATAAAGGATTGTTTTTTGATTTGGATATTCTTCATAATAAATCAGATATGAAGTCTACATTAGAACAGTGGGACAGAGAAATTGTTCAGCTTAGTATAGAACAATATGATATTGAAAATATAAGAAAACTAAAAAAAGCTTTTTCCGATTCTTACGAAGACAATAGCTTTGAAGATTTTTTAAATCTAAGACGAAGACGTTAGCTAAACCTCCATCTCCACAAATGGCAAATCGGGTGCGGTTCCTAGCACCCTGCCATCTTGTACGTAGATGTGATCGCCTACCGTTCCCGATCCAATGGCGCGGATAGTGTGGCCGCTGGCACTGCTGGCGGTGACAGTGCCATCGGCGTTTACGATGGCTACAGTCATGATCATCCGTGGCAATACTAACGCTGTTTGAAGTTGTTTAAGCATGGTGCCTCGCTGGCTGTTAGCAGAGTTACGCGATTGAGCGGATCACTGTAATGGATTGTTCGATATCGATATCACCGCGATCACTGACGCTAGCGCGGATGCTCCAACTGTCACACGTTCCTTTAAAGACTTCGGCACCTTCACGAATACCAATCAACATGCCAGGCATTGCAGGTGGCAAATCAACCATAACGGGCAAGGATAGCGTGACATTCAGCTTGTCGCCTGTATCTGCCAGCGCATTGGTGCCAGCGATGCGCGCCGCTTGGTTATCTACGATCAACTGGGCGCTAATGTCAGCAGCAGGAATATTGCCCGCGCTGCCGGTGCGTTTCACCTTAGCGCTAATCCCCTGTTGTTCGCCCCGCAACCAAACCACATCACACAATGGATTGCGGGAGACTGACTCGCTGTAATTGGTGATCACAGCATCGTGCACTGTCAGGTCCGGTACCGCTGTTGTCATTTCCCAAGGCACGGTTGGCCAGCGCGGAATGATCGTCAATTTGCGGGTGGCATCATCCGCTAAGATCATGCAGCCCAATTGGCTTGCTGCTTCGTTAATCGCGTCAATCGGTGACTTGTTACCGACGCTGAACGCGCCTGCAGGGACGCTAAAATCTGGTATCCCACTTAGCTCTGCAGTCCAGCCTGTGTTTTGCAACAGATCAGCGATAATACCGCCAAGGCTGCGCAAGACGGTGTTGGTGTAGCTGATAGGCAAACGATAAGGCGATGACAGCTCTGCGGCACGCGAACGGCCAGTGCTGCTGTGGGTTTCAATCCCAAAGGCTTTACTGGCGCTTGGCTGCTCGGCAATGGCATAAAACTCATAACCGTTGATGGTGATCAGCAATAGCTCATTGTGAGCACGCTGCGCATCGATACGGCTTGAGAACTCAATGCTAACCGACCTCGCCCACTGCCCACGGCTTTGGCTAATGCTCACACTGGTGATCACAATCGGTAAACTGTCTGATACTCGCACGCATGTGATCGTTGGCTGCATTAAGTAGTACCTGCGGATTTGTGGTTCAATCGGGATTTTAAAATCGATATTGGGTAATGGTGGGTTAGCATCAATGAGGCCGCCGCCATCGTCCCAGTAGCAATAATTCGGTGATGCTGTGAACCGTAAAACAATAGGGTTTGGTTGTGTAGATAATGGTTCATTGAATCGAAGTGTGAGCTTACCAACAGGTGGGCGGTACTTGGTTGAGCAAACCCAGCGCGGTTCGTGGAAGCCCCATTTAATCGACTTTTCATCATCGACCACAATGCCGCGGTACTGAATAATCAAGGGGCTTTCTTGGTCTTGGCCATCTATCCATGCGACTGCAGTGTGTAACTGGTGCGCGGCAATATCCAACCAGTTGATTGAGGATTGTATTTGATGCTCATCAGGCACAACCCAGTTAACGCTTAATGTGATTTGGTGATCGATTGGCAGCGACCAATTAACGCTGGTGTCAGTTCGAACTTCATCATTATTCAGCCAATGGATCTGCGACAGCGAATCATTGGCTACATTTGAAGCCCACGCTGAACTGATATTAACTTCACTTAAGTTGTAGTTTAGCCAAGGTGACTCAATTTTTGATTCAATATCACTAGCGAACTCGGCCAACATTAACGCTTGTTCGACGGCAGCGAGCGTGAACCAACTGAATCCACACTCGATACCAAATGAGTTATCAACAATAACAGGTGTGTCAACAAACCTAAGCCTGACAGGTGATGTGTAATTTTTCCAAGGCTTGGTAAATCGCAAAATGACAGTGGTCATAAACCCGCCGCGATTGCTTCAACTATCTCAGGTCTTACTCCATCAGCAATTGCAGCGTTGTAGTCCATATCATCATCAAGCATTACAATAAACAGATTATTGCTGGTTGCATAGTTCAATGGACATACAACTGTTTTTTTATCAACACGTTGACTCACTAGAACCTCACCAGACTTGCGGTCTGCAATCATATAGCGTTCAGCAAGTGAGTCTAAATCCAATACAAGTTGTGCAATGTTGAAGGGTGCCATGCTGGATTTCAAATGTGTAATTAATAGCATTACCATTCCTCCATATTGATCCACAACCCTGCGGTGTATGTACCTGTGCGCAACAACCAATGATCTGCACCCTCAATGTTTTCAGTTACAGGCCAGTTTTCGCTAGTATAACGCTGCATAACTTCTATCTTCATACCCGGAAGCTCACCGCGAATTGTGGGAGTTTTTACACTGTTTCTCACACGTATACCGTCAGAGTCAGTAACGCTGGAATTAACCGCTGCCGATGACATAGCTATATTTGCCACACAGAATAGTCCCATTTGGGGTGGCATTGAGTTCGGTGAGTTATCTGTGGTAATGAGTAATGAACTATTGCAGTGATAGTTCTTAACGTCATTACTACCATCTGCACCATACAGTTTGAATGTTGCATAACTCCAGCTACCCGATACGGGGGTCGGGTTGTAAAAATTGGCATGGAATGCAGCATCATAACTTATATTTTGACCTGACTGTGCACCGTTCGTATTGTCGGCAATTGCCATGAATGTACATTGGTCGGCGGGTAGGTATGGTTTGAAATCACCAACAAAACAACCCCTTTCCAAATTCAAAGTGATACCTGCAACTTTGCTATTATTGGATGCCGATATCATGAAATAAAATGCAGATGATGTACCTATTAGGAACCACTGTACCGATACGAATGCCGCAATAGAAATACCACGCTGATACGATGTTTCTTTAACAAACGTGTCTATATCTGTCATGGATAAACCTGTGCGGAGCTGCATTACTGTTGCGTTAGTATCAGCACCTGTGTAACTAGCAAACCTTGCAAAACCACCGCTACCTGTTGTTGGTGAATTTCTAAAGACGACCTTTTGAGTGACAACATCTTCAAATTCTTTTGTCCAACCTAATGCAGCTTTAGTACCATAACCATCAACCAAACATTTGTTTAGTATGTTAATGATCTCGGATGGTTTACGGTTGGTAGTGAGTTGCGGTGCCCCCGCATCATCCCATCGATAAACAGTTACTGGTAATCCCATTGCATACCCCTATTAAGATTCATTGCCACGGAACGCGAGCACGGCGCGGTCTGTAGTGATTTGACTGTGACCGCTTTGCACTGTGCGCAATAACATGACGGGTTTACTCGCGGCGTAACTCATAAAACGAATGGCCTCGCCTGCTTGCCAGCCACCACCAAATGCGCCAGAACGAATAATGAAGTAAGGCTGCAGGGTTAGCGGGTTGACAGGTGCAAAGTCATTAAGCGTGTCGCCCGTCGCAATTTGACCTAGGCGGCGACCAACACAACGGAATGCGGTTGCACTGGTGAAGATCAATACCCAGTCCTCATTTACTGCAGTGTCGTTACGGACCTCGATGGGAAAATCGACAGTATTCATGTTGCCTGTTGCGGGTGAACCATCGAGATCCCAATTGTTAGCCCATGCCGTCATATCCCGCACAGTGCCGATACGGGCCTGTAAGTCTCCAAAATTTTGCACACTCGATACATTGGCACCAATGGGATAGCTTTGACTCAGAGGGGACGCAAGGATTAAGGCTTGCTCTTGTACGTCTGTTACTAGCGCAATTTCGCCAATGGTATCGGTGAGAATGAATGGCGCGGTAAAGCCAGTAAAATCGCTATTGAGAGTGACAACACCTGTCGCCTTAACCCATGTGTAATGGGTATTGGCCAGCGTCCAAAGTGATTTACCCTCAGCATCGGTAATATCAACAAAGCGTGCATTGGCGCGAGCGTTATAGGTTTGGGCTGGCGCTGGGCTGCTCAATACCTGTATTTCAGTCTGTTGCACCGAAATCGTGTTCCATGCGGTGAATGCATTCACCACACCGCCGTTCTTAATCCGCAATGGGTTAAGGCCGTATAACTCGGGTGGTGGTGAAAGTGTGACAGTCTCACTAATGTCATAGCGCAGCGTGGTTAAGTCCACGGCTTGTGCAAAGGTTAACTGCACATTTGCATCCGTGATATTGCCGCTAATACCTAAGCCGGTGATCACGCCTGCGCTGTCACTTGAGCCCGATAACAGGGTGTCACCTGCAGCGTTGCTAATGGTGACATAAAAGGTGTCATAAATTGGGCTGTCGGTGGCTAACGCAAAGCTGACGGTATTGGCTGAGGAAGTCGATTCCTCAATCAAACAGTCATAATGCACAGTGAAGTCACCACGGGCATCAAGGAACTTAGTGACTGCGCCAGTATGGTAATCAAGCTGTGCCAAACGCACACCACCGCTGACAAAGTTGCCGCTAGATGTTTCTGTCATGCCGACACTACCATGGGCAGTATTTAAAAATGTCAGCACCATTTTAGTGGTACCGAGTGATATCTTTTTAAAATCAGGGAATGCGGCGGCGCTGCTATACAAGCCATATTTTGCGGCGGAGATGTATTCAATTGTCAGCGTATCGACACCTGGTAAGCTAGAAGTAGTATTGGCTGTGATAGTTGTGCCTGTGACGCTTAAATTCCAATAGGAAAAATTTGCCGCCGTTATTCTTGGCTTAAAACCCAAAACCTCATTAACAAAGTCATTATTTAAAATATCAGGCACTTCAAAAATATAGGTAAATTGACCGTAAATATAAGGCTGTGAAACATTGTTTTTGATAACGGTACTGGGCACATCACCATTACCACTCTCAACAATACTTTTACCTGTCAGTGGATTAACCGTTTTTACTTTTGGTAGCAATTCAGTTTGAGTCGATTCAACAGCCAAAGTGTTGGTTGTTGAGGCCGCAGTAAGTTTGGTTACGCCATGATATTTAATGCCATCGTTATCACTGGTGTAACGCAACTTGGTACAGCCTGACTCACCGTTGATTGTTATATCGTAATTAGGTGTGATAAACGGAATGGCAGGCTTAAACTTCACTATGCCTGTGGCACCGCCAGTGACCGTTTCTTGAATTTGGCAGAAATGCTCAAACCGTGGATAAAGAGCACTTTCGGCACCAGGGTACTCAACAGAAATAACAACGGTTTGTCCCTGCAGTAATGTGACGTTCGACCAATACTCAGTCCCATTAAATAGATAACTAGATTGCAGATACGACTTAGGAAAGGTGTCTTGCCCTTCAAGAAAGCCAATCAGTCGATTACGGATCAACTGGCCAGCACGAACGGATGATTCTAGAATCTCAACCATATCGGTCATGCGGTCAGCATCGCCTAATGTGGCGGCCTCTGCGATCAATAAACTGACTAGGTCATCGGTTGGCTTTTGGCTAATGAACACATGACCATCGAGCAAAATCGATGTATCAGGGGTATCGAGTGCAGGGTAACACTTCACAATATCAACCGCTGATTGCGCGTGATCTATGTCTGAAATGGCGCGAAACAGTTCGTTAAGTTTGCCAGACTCAACCGCCAGCTTGGTACGTTGTCCACCCGCATCATCGCTTGAGCCCAATTGCTCTGGTTTGAATACTTTTAAATCAGCGCGAGAGATTGCCATAGATAGCCTATAAAGTCAGAAACTTAAGAACCACGTTAGTGAGCTTTTCAAACCCGCCAACTTCGTCAAATAAATCCTCACCCGTTATGGGTGAGCCTGCAGTGTTATCCCAAACCACGTTATAACTGGTGCCTTCATAGGCCAACGTGAAGGCCGCTAATGTGGTAGTGGCATGGGCTTTTAGTTGTTCAAACTCAGTGCGCAGCATCCATCCCGATTTGGTGCCTAACTCCATGGCAATACCGGCTGGGATAATTGTTTGCTGCACCAATGGCGCGCCGTTTAAGGCGCGCTTCATATTGGCCGCAACGCGGGGCGTGTTGTCGCGGTTTAGCCACAGCAAATCCACCGCGATATCGATGCTATCGATGGTTGTCATAGGGACCTTTGATTAATTGAGGCGAATAACAGGATTGGCTAACCGCCAACAGATTGCAGGCGTTTGATCTCGTTCATCAATTCAGTGACGAGGCTGCGCTTCATTTGGGCGTTAAAAGTGCTATTGCCAACCTGCAGTTGCAGCACTTGCATATCTGAAGTGTTAGCCACAGATTGCGTGCTGGTTTGGGTATTGGCTTGCGTGTTAACGGTAGCGGTTGCTTGAGTTTGAGCCGCTGCCTTAGCAGTCGTAGCACTGGCTTCGGCTTGCTTCTTCGCCTCGGCAGCGCTTTGCTTATCGGTTGCTTGCTGAGCCTGCAGGGCCTTACGTTCTAAGTCTTGTGCCTGCTTAAGATCACTAAGACTTTTTTGCAGTTTATTGATGAGCTGACTGTCACCGTATGCTTGAGCTGTGGTGATTAAATCGTTCACTTCCTTTAGCTCACTAGCAAACTTACGCTCAGCAATATCCTTCTGGTTGCCCAAAGCGGTATCGAGCCGGTCTTGAATATCCATTGTGGTTTTATTAATTTCATCAGCCAATTCTCTAAAGCGTGAACGGGCTTCATCGATCGCTTTGTTGAGCGGAACAAGCTGATTATCAGAAAGCCTTACAACAGAGTTATTAGCGAGATCAGCAAGTTCACCTAGCTCTTGCAAGCTGAGTGATCCACTCTCGATTTGAGTGACCCAATCACGCATCCGAATGGCATTATTGATTTCACGCCTTTCGCGTTTTTGGTCAGCACCCGCGATTTGATTATCCAATTGCGCTAACCTTTCGGTCATTGCTTGGATAGTGGCATTTGAGTAATCGTATTCGGTATTCAGCGAAACAATCACATCACGCGTGGCGGCAGCACTTCCCCTAAAGTCATCAATCGTACTTAATTGTTCCGCGATAACTTTAGCATTTTCAATACCAGCGGCAGTATTATCCTTAGTGGCCTTAGTGTTTTCCTTCGTTGCCTCGGTATTTTCATCAGTCTTTTTACTGCTTTCACCCACCACTTTATTGACTTCACTCAACGTCCCTTTGAGTATTTGTGATTGAGCATCGTACTCTTGCTTAGTTAATAAACCCGCCCTGAAATTTCGATCCAATGCTTCAAGCTGCGCTTCATAGTCACGCTGCAATATCAACAGTTCAACATAGGTCGCGTTCTCTATCTTGGATAGCTCAACAGACTCGCGCTTCAGATCAGCAAGGTTGGCTTCTTCCTTTGCCAACTTAGCTTTTATAAGGGTGAGTTCAGCCGAGGCCTTACTGTCATCTTTTAAAGCCGCTTCAAGATCACGAACCTCTTTCTCGGTCCTTAATATTTTTTCTTGCAAGTCTAGCTGTGCATCAGACAACAACCCTGTCGCGGCAATGGATTTATTCGACTGCTCAACGGCTTTAGTATGTGATGCCGCTAACTCTTGCAGTGAAATATTGAGTTCTTTTTCGGTCAGCAAACCCTTTTCGTACTGCGCTTGGAGCTCTTTATGCTTAGTGATAAATGCCGACGTTAATTCCGTTTGAGTGACGGCTTTAACATTACTGTTATCCACCTCGACGTTGTAAGCTTTGATAGTTTGATGCAGATTAGCTGAAGCTGTAACTAAATCATCAGCACTCAATTTACCCTGTTCATATAAACTGTTTAGGGTAGCTTGCTTAGCTTCAATATCTTTAAGTGCTTGTGCATAAGCCTTAGTTGAATCATTTATAGCCCCCTGACTAGCAGCAAGCGCATCGGCGGCTTCGGCAGCCTTCTTATCTTCTTCTGCTTTTTTCTTACTTGCATCTGCAGCTTTATTTTTAAATTCAGCCTCGATTTCAGTTTCGCGGTTCGCACGAACTAATGTAGCCGTTAATTCACGATAGGTTTTTTCAAGGTCACCATTATATTTCCCCGACAATAAGATATCGTTTAACTGATTGCGCTGGGCGATTGATAGTTGGTCAATTGAGCCACGATATTTAACAGCTGTTTTAATTAACCCCTCGTAAGCAATGGATGACTCCCCTTTCATCCGCTTAGTTTGATTAGTAATATCATCTAAATCACGGGTAATTGATTCTTGAATCTCTTTGCTACGTAGCTTGCTATCTTCGACCTGTTTTGCAGTGACATATTCAATACCCATTATTTTACTGGCAATAGCCAAGATAGTTTTCTGGGTAGTATCTAGTTTGCTTAACTCTAGGGTCATACTATTAACGCTTACGCCAATAGCATTTAAACCATTTGCAAAGATTCCCATTGTTAAGTCTAGCGTTTCAAAGCTATTACTGGTGCCTGCAATAAAGTTATTGACGTCACCCAGTAATTCAACAAAGCCTTTCCCAATTTCTGGTAAGTGTTCTAAAAGCTTTATCACTTCCCGATCAACTGCATCCAAAGCAGCGCCAGCGGCACGAATAGCAGCATCAGTTTCATCTGAGAATGCTTGGCCGATTTCACTCGTTAAACCGTGGAATTTGTTTTGTAAGCGGCCGATTGCAGACTCTTGATCAGCATAAGCTTTAATCGCTTCCTTCATATGGTAATCGCCAGCAGCATAGGCTTTATTACTTAGCTCTAATGCAACTTTTAGACGATCTGTACCATCCGCTAATACACTGAGAACGCCTGTCGCCTCAGTGCCATCAATGCCCATCGATTTAAGGGCATCAGAGACTAATCCGCCTTCGGCCTTAACCTTTTGTAAGCCCTCAAGGAATTTAACCAATACCTTTTCAGGCGCATCACCGAGATCTTGCTCAATCTGCTTAGCAGTTAGCCCGGTAATCTTAGTTAATCGCTCAAGTGAATCGCCGCCTTTTTTGCTCGCTTCGTTAATCTCAGCGCCAAGGCGTTGCATAGCCGTTCGCGAACGTTCAGCTGGTTGGCCTAACTCTGCCAGCGTAGTACCAAACGCCGCAGCCGCAGCAGAACCCAAGTTAATTTCACGGGTACCAGAAACAATCTCCTTGGTCATCTGCACAATATCAGCTTCGGTAATCGCAAAGTCGTTACCAAGCGCTACCACAGCCGAGGATAAATTATGGATCTCAGGGATACCTTCTTGAGTCATCCCTAAAATTCTGGCCAGCATGGTTGCCGCTTCATCGCCGGCTAAGTTGGTTGATAACCCCAACGCATCAGCCGCAGCCACCAAGCTAAGAATATCTTCAGTCGATTTAGTGCCTAACTGGCCCGCCACTTCCGCCATGCGCAGCAGCTCATTCGTGCTGGTAGGGGTGACGTTTTCGCTGAGGTTTTTAAGCTCATCTGCCATTTTCACCACAGTATCACGGGCAAGGTTGGTGGTTTTTTCAACCTTAGTAATAGCGGCTTCTAACTCACCGTAGTTTTCAACGCCACTTTTTACCGCTTGCACCGCCTGCTGTGCCGACAGCAATACCGCATAAGCCTTAGCCAGCGTGCTCACCGCCTTGGTGGTGAGGTCAGTTTGCGCGTTGGCGACCTTGGCCGAGTTTTTAGACTCAACCAATAACCTATCGTGCTGCGCTAATTTATCGTTAACCCCTTTAAGCGCGGCTTCTGCGCCAGCTTGTTTGGTTTTTAATTCTTGGCTGGCATCTGCAAGCTTACCCATATCAATGCCGGCTTTATTGAGCACGGTTTGTTGTTTGTCTAACTCCGCTTTATTGCGACCAAGACTAGAGCCGAGTTGATTTAACTCAGTCCGCGCGCTTTTAACCTTGAGCGCATATTCGGCTTTATTACGGCCAGCCTTTTCAACTTCGGTACCTAAGCGCGTTAATTCGCTACGTTCTTGCTCAAGCTCGTTTGCCAACTTGGTCGCACTGGTGGCGGTATTTTTTTGCGCCGCTTCAAGCTGCTGCAAATCGGTTTTAGCCGCGGATAATGCCTTTGCTTGTGCTTGGCTGGCCTGTGCACCTTTATTTTGAGTCGTAGTTAAACGCTCAACTTCGGCGCGAGCGGAGGCAAGTTGGCTATCATAGCTAGCCAACTGCGCCGCAGTTTGGCTGTATTCAGTTTCAAGCTTAGCCGTTGAGGCAGCCGCATCTTGCTGCGATTTCTCAAGGTTTTTTGCCTCAGTATTAGCCTGCTTCTGCTCTTGCTTTAACTTATCGAGCGCTTGGGCGTTATCAACATAGGCGCGTTCGCCTTTATTGATAGACTCAGTAAGCGAGTCTATCGCCTTAATAGCCTCTTGCTGGCGCTTTAAATCATCAAGTTGCTCATTGAGCTTTTCGCTTTCGCGCCCCAACTCCTGCAACGCTTGCTCAGATTTTTTGGCCTCTGCAGAAAACAGATCTTTGCCTTGAATAATTAAATTCACTTCTTGGTCTTTAAAGCTCATTTATTATCCTCATATCGTAAAAATAAAACACACGCGCACGAAAACGGCTGTGATCGAAATGTCTCGACCACAACCAATTAGTTTGTAAACTCAGGGACTAGGTGGGTTGGATAAGGCACATAATGGTGGCCGCTTCCTGTGACGCGGTAAGGTCAACCTTGTTCAGCCCACCGCTTTAAATCAGTTAACTGATAAGTAAAATTGACAAACGCGCCTTAGCGGGGCGATACTATTTCGGCATTGGCAAAATCCAATGCCGGGATTCGTACCCCGCTGTATCTAGGCGCAATTGTCGCCAGCCTATCGTGCTGGTTTTTTATTGCGTGACTCGGCGCACCACTTCTATGGTGAGCTGGGTGAGGCAGCCATTTGGCTGGCCGCTTCCTAGATGCGGTAGTACGAACCTTGCTCAGCTCATCACCCAATGATTCGTACCATTTGGTGATGATTACTCACGATATCTAGGAGTGACACCCATGAACCTACAACAGTCTAAAAACACCCCCACACAACTGGTATTCATTAACGGCCAGCAAACCATTACTAGCTCGCTGATCGTTGCCGATTATTTTGGCAAAATGCATAAAAATGTTTTGCGTAAAATTGAAGAAATCCTTGTTGAGGCTCCCAGTGATTTTACGTCAGCTCATTTTCGAGCTAACGTGCAAAATCAACAGGTTGGAACCAGTCAGCGCGATTTAAAGTGTTACCAAATGACCAAAGATGGTTTTATGTTTTTAGTCATGGGATTTACGGGTGCCAAAGCCGCCGAACTGAAGATCAACTTCATTAATGCCTTTAACGAAGCCCAAGCCCGCCTCTCCCGCACCCAAAGCCCGTTTGAACGTCAACGCATGTTATTTACATGGGAAGGCGGTAAAATTGTCAGCTCGCAGCCCATCGATGATGATCAGTTTGTCACTCGGCGCGATAAGCTGGTCAACTATATCCGCGAACCACGCTTTTTATCCCTTGAGCAGTTAATCGAAATTAGCGAAGCCGCTAACCAACAAATCGCCTGTATCGCGCGTATTGGCCGCGAGCAAGCACGGTTAAGTTAAAAAGCAAAGCGTTGTTATTGCTTTGATTTTTAACCTAGCAAAAAGGCTCACAGTATTGAATAAATGCTGTGAGCCTTTTGTTTGAGACAGGTTATGCTGCGCTACGGACGAAGAACTTAGACTTACCCGTGGCAACGATTGAGCTGTCAGCGAGTACAGCACCTTCAATATCGAAGCTACCGTAATCGGTACCGATCAAGTCTAAGCCTGATGTGGGTGTGGGCTTCCACTTATAAAACTTCAGCATCCACGGTTTACCGGTTGAGTCGTTAATACCGTCAACAACCACACTGACCGTTTTGCCTGATTCCGTTAATGCCTGCAACGCATTACCCGCTTGGCTGGTGTAGCCAATGGTTAATGTTTGGCCTGCTGTAATGGCGCCAGTCGATAACGCGCGGATACCTGCGGCACTGACAACATAATCTTCATCAAGTACATAAGTCACATCACCCGCTTCATTTTTAACAACAGGGGCGATACTGGTATCAATCATTTTTGCGGTTTGCGCTAAGCCATCGAGCACAGCGATAATTTCTTCATCTGCGACGGGTGTTGCAGTTAATACATCAATCTTACCGCGCATAGCTAGCGCTAAGTTCTCGTTGTTAAAATCGTAAAAGGTCGCACTTAATTTTACGGATTTAATCAACGTTACTTCATCGGCATAACCACCGCCACCACGGTAGTTGGGCAAGGATTTAGTTTCTTGTTCGATAGCGAGCTTTACGCCGCTCACGTTGCCACAGTCACGGCCATCGATATAGACGATCGCTGAGCCGATGTAACTTTCGGTTACTATTTCACTCATAGTGAGTCTCCAAATTTAACGGTATTAACAAGGGATAGGGTGATAACCGCTAGGCCATGTTTTTCATGGGCTTCGGGCATGATGTACTTGCAGGGCTCAGACTCTTTAAAGCTGATCACAGAGGGCAACCAACTGGGTTTTTCGGTATTACGTTCATCTTTATAGAACGTACTCCGAATGGCGCGAACCAAGTTAATGAGATCGGCTGTCGGGTTGGTTGACTTGGTTAGATTGATACCCGCTACCACTTGCAGCACCAAATCATCACGGTAATTATCGCGACCATTTACCGAACGAGCTTCATCAGTGAATGGCTGCAAAAAGATAAACTTCTTTTCAGATGCGACTGATTGCACATAAAAACCTTCGCGCACAGTGGCGCCGTCAACCAGCGCAAGGCGGTCTAAAATTGCTTGGATCATGGGGCTGTCCTTTCGGTATTTATCCTTTAGGCATTAACGATTAGCGTACTGGCCATATTTATTTCGCAGATGAGCAATAATCGGCGGCTCAATATCGTCGCGGATCTTGCTAAAACTGCCTGCCACTGAAGGGCCGTACATCGCTTTTTGTCCTTTAAGCTTTCGCCAACTGTTATCACCTTTGTGGCGTTGGAACATGATTTGATTGCCATTGCGACCAATCAAGGTAAAGGTGCCTTTAAACCATGTAGGTTGATTTCGTAGCGCACTGATCATGTGACCGTCAGGCCGAGAGCCGCCGTTCTTTCCGGTGCGGGTTAACGCTCTGGCAAAACGGGTTAATGTGCTGGCACGATAACGAGCGGTGATAAACCCTTTTAAACTGCGTGGGTCAAAACTGACAGACAGATGCTGCTCAATGTAACTGCGGGAACGGAAACCATAACGGGCAAAGATCGCATCGACTGCCGCTTTTTCACCAAACTTTACCGAGTCCTCAATCGCCCGTTTAATCGCTGGCGCTTGTGCATCACGAATGCGGTTAAGTTCCTTTGTTACCGCCTCCATGCCTTCAATCTTTATGCGTGCCATTGGCTAGGCCTCAAGCGGAATATAGATAAAGGTCACGCTGACCGAATCCATGCTTACCCGTTGGGTGAGGCGTCCTTGCTGGGCGCTAATGCCCTCACCTATCGCAAACTCATCACCAGAATTTACCGTCCCTTCGGATTGTAAAAACTCGGCACGACTGATTAGCTCGGGGACATATTCATTAGACGAGGCCGCAATTTCAGCGCCGTTATCATCCAAACTCACCAGGCGAGTAAATGGCGCGGAGCCATCGCTTGGGGTAAAAAGGCACGGATCAGCCAAACGCTGAAACAGCCGCACCATTTTACCCCGCACGCGATCGGCAAAGTGGTTGCCAACGTTAGGCATTGATCTTCACCCAGACCGACGTTGATGGATTTGCCGCAGCAGCCCATACTTTGCCAGCTAAGGTATTGCCCGTGGCGAGTGATGTGATTTCATTAGCGGTGTCGTCCCAATACACGGCTGCGCCAACTGCGAGCACATCTGTGGATTTTTTAGGGAGTTCAAACACGCCTTCAGTTACACCTGTACCTTCGGTATCGGCGGCAATGGCGCCAATCGCCACAACTAACAATGTGGCCAGTAATACCGCTTCACCACTGGCAACCGCGGCGGTGGGCGTAAAGCTGATGGTCTTGCCATCTTGTACATAATTTTTCATGAGAGTGTTCCTGCTTAAAAACAAAACTGAATAAAAAAGGGCTATCGTTTGATAGCCCATTTATGTCGGTTTAGCGCTGCTTACACGCCAGTTGATTTCACCAAACCACGGTAATCAAGCGGCGCCACACCCGCATCGATACGCACCTTGGTGGCTACGCCGTCGATAGTGAAGCCTTGTTGCTGCTCAATGTAAGGCGTGTCGATGCCATCAAGGTAAGCCACCTCAATGGTGTCGCGGCCTTGACCCGCAGAAAGGAACCACTGCACCGCGCTGTTATCATCTAAACGAGGCTCAGCAATCACTTCGGCAAAGTTTTGGATTGGGTTAGCAATACCTGAATTCACATCGGCACCTTTAACAGAACTGGACTTAATGATCTGGTTAAACGTGGTTTCAAGCGCTACAGGGCACAGTACAAACTCAGGGCGAATATTCAGGTGGCGATTACCCGATTTTTGCTTACGCATTAACATGCGATTAGCATCGAGGGCCGCCACACTTGGCGCTCCAGAACCTAAGTTGCCGTGTTCATTATGGAACAGCGTTTTGCCATCAGCCATTGCGGGATTTTTGGTTAATACCGCATATACCAAATCGCCAATGGTGCCTTTAGCGGCAAAGCCCATTTTCATTGGGATATCAGTCAACATACTCATATCGTCGTTGATAATGGCCTGACGGGTAATGCTGAACAACTCGCCATAGGTAGCCAGCGCGATTTGTTGCGCATGGTCGCCAACGGTGACGTACTTGTATTCCGCACCTTCACGTACTTGGCGCAGGCTATTAAAGTCACCAAGGCCGATACGTTTAGCGATATTAAAGTTGCCTAGTTGACCTTTTTTGGTCCAACGCTCGAAGGTTTCTTCGGCGGTTTCCCAGCCCATTAACACTGATTTATTAGCTACATCTAACAGGATATTGCCAAAGTCGCTTGAGCTGTGGGTAAAGGCTAAGCCGACCATCTCCATTTTGTTAAATCCAGCGCAACCAATGCCGCGATCCAACAGTGAGGCGCGTGCCAACTCAAGCATAGAGTAGCTCGAATAGTTGTTGCTAGCTTCAGCTTT
Organism: Shewanella sp. SP2S2-4; assembly: GCF_031932025.1. Taxonomy (NCBI): domain Bacteria; kingdom Pseudomonadati; phylum Pseudomonadota; class Gammaproteobacteria; order Alteromonadales; family Shewanellaceae; genus Shewanella; species Shewanella sp. SP2S2-4. Next base: position 93,620 of record NZ_JAUOER010000011.1, on the reverse strand, counting down.
TGTATGGCCGGAACGCGCCATTAACTGAGCACGAATTGAATCACCCACGATGTTACCGTTGCTGGCATGAATAATGACACTTTTAGGCTGCACGGCGCACGGCGTAGTGTTCTCACCCAACTTTGCCAAGATCATGTCTTTGGCTTTATCAGCATTGATGTTGGCATCGGCAATACACTGATTACGTAACTCTGCTAACTCAGGAAAGAAAGTAAATGCCGCATTGATACCGTTCATACGCTCAGTATTAAACGCAATCGCAGCCGCTTGAATAGCAGAGGTATCAGGTTGTGTTGCTGCTGGCGCAGGCAACTGAGCATTAGGTGCTGCTGGTGCTGGCACGAGTGGGTTGGGAGCACTGTTACCCTGCGGTGCAAACAGGTTTTTGAGAGCTTCAGGCATATTAGTAAAATCCTTAAGACGTTTTGAATTTAGTGATGCCGCCATTTGCAGCGGATCGGTGAGGGTGTTGGCAAAACCTTTTTCCACTGCTTCGCGCCCAGTTAGCCAAGTTTCAGCCGCTAACAGGGCGTGGAGTTCATCTTCTGACAAGCCTGTTTTATGTTGGTAGGCGCCCACTAAATTGCCTTCAACCTTATCGAGCAAGTCGGCGTATTTGCGCATATCTTCGGCATCACCGAGAGTTCCGCCCCAAGGCTTATGCACCATCATCATGGCGTTTTCAGGCATGATGACTTCATCAAAAGCCATGGCAATCACACTGGCCATCGAAGCAGCAAGGCCATCGATGTAGCAAACTTTGTGCGCTGGATGGCCTTTGATCATGTTGTAAATCGCCATACCTTCGAATACATCGCCGCCTGGCGAATGAATACGGGCGGTAATGGTACCCACTTTGCCTAGGGCCTGTAGATCACGGGCGAACTGTTGCGCACTAATGCCCCAGCCGCCAATCTCGTCATAGATCATTAACTCGGCATTACCGTTTTGGGCTTTGAGGCTATACCAGCTATTGGCGGGTTTATTACTCTGGTTCAGCGTTGCGACGGGCACGCTCAGTGCTCCGCTTGGCAGCATTGCGCTTAGCATTACTGATGCTATTGGGGTCTTTTTCACTGTTAGGATCTCCTAGCGAGGGGTCGGGGTCATTGGCCGTGACCATGTTGTTTTCGCGGTTGTAATCCACCTCACGCTTACGCTGGCGTTTTACTTCTGCAGGATTACGGCCACGGGCGCGAGTCCAATCGGCTTCGGTTGCGACATTGGCAGCGATCATCATTTCCCAGCCTTCGGCCTCTTTGCGTGGGTCAATCCATGGCATGGTGGGCCCGTAGTACACGGCATCAAATAAGGTGCGCATGTCGAGATCAGGCGGTAGCACTAATGGGTCCTGCTTGTTGTGCATTTCCATTTTGAGAAAATTGCGGAATACAGGCCGCGACCAGCCAGCACAAAACCACTGCTGCATAATGCGGTTGGATTCGTCTTGCTCAACCAGCTCTTGGCGCTGGCTTGAATAACTGCCGTTATAGTCACGGGCAATGCTGGAATAGCTGCCACGGGTACCGGCTGCGGCGGCTTTTAATTGGCCGTTACGAAAATCAACTAAGTGCACATTAGGCCGATTGGATTCAATCATGCCAACATCTTCACCGGGCTTGAGATCATCGAAGGTCATGCCAGGTGCAATGGGAATTTCGCGGCTTGACGATTCACCACTTGAGTCAGGAACAAACATGGCGGCATCGCCGCGCTTGATGTAGAACGCCAGCGCGGCCGCAATCCGAGCCGCTACTCGCTCAGATTCCTCATAGTCTTTAATATCGCCAAGGCGGGTTAAAATGCCGTGGAATAACGAAGCGCCACGCAGCTGGTGCAAACGTTTAAATAAGCCTAAGTGCATCATGCTCGATGCTGGTATCACTTTGGTTTTGTAGCGAAAGCCAACCTGATCCGCTGGGTGATCGAGCAATACGTGATAGTTAACTACTTGGCCCCAGCCGTTCACCTCAAGCCCTTGCCGTACCCGCTTTGCTGGTTCGTTTAACTCGTAGGGGATAAAGTCTGCTTCTAAGGCTTCAATACTGTATTGAGTGCCTTGCTCATTTGGGTGGCCGAACTTAGCCACTTTACCCATCACATGCTGGCCGAACACATCACCATCACGCAGGGCGCTACGTAACACCAAGCGTTCTAATTCAGGGCGACTAAAGCGGCCAGTAACGTCACACTTAAGCGACCATGCACCGAAACGGCGTTGAATATCGTTGGCTAAGTCATCAAGGATTTCACCGCTAATACTGCGCGGCTGCGGTTCGACCACAATCCCTTGGGCACCGATCACCCGTTCTTCCATGCGGTCGAGAATGCCAATGCTGAGATCATGATTTTCGTCTAACCAGCGCGCTTGCTCACGCAGGCTTTTACCTGCTGCAAATACCGCTTGGTTAGCGCCGCGACTTTCCTTTTTAGCGCGATGAGTACGGCTTGGGCTGGCGGCTTCATACCCTTTCAGGTTGCGGTAGCTCATTGCGGCCGCTTCACGCTGTAATGCTAAACGCGGGGCAAATATCGCCAGCGCATCATTGATAATGCTCATGTGTTGCTCCGACTTATATTTTTAAAAGTGCCCTATTCATGCGGCTTGATTAGTTAAAGCTGGCTAACTTGACGCCGCCCTGTGGACGGCTAAAGGCATTTAAACGGCGCTCCCACTCAAGCCGACCTTTGCGAATTTCGCCTAGGTCCTCTGTGGTCATGGTTTTGCCGTTAATCGTGGTTTGCTTACCTGCCAACACATCAAGCTCGGCCTTAAAGTACGCATCGATCATCTCTTGGCATTGGGTTTTGGTCATGCTGTTATCCTTGGCTTTATTGGCATTAACTACAGCCAACCGCCAGAACTGCCACCACCGCCACCGTTTAGGTAAGCAGCATTTGCATTGGCCTGTTTTACGGCTTTGGGTTTTGGTTCTTTGGGTTGGTCGCTTGATATGGCGATCGGGGTAACTTGTGAAAGCTTGTCGAGATTGATGCCGAATTTTTCTATCGCGATATACAGCGCGGCCAAGGCGTAAACGAAACAATCTAACGCCTCGTTGCGGCGCTTTTGGTTGTCCCATTTATAGATGATCCGCCCGTTTTGGCGCACCGGCACCTTGCGTTCGCTGGTGAGCTGTTGCAGCTCAACGTCATCACATACCGCTTCGTTGAGCGGAAAGTGAATCGCACCAGGTTTGCGCACATCCACATCAGGGGCAATCCGCAACATCGACATCAACAACTCTTTGGCGTTGTCGGTACCGACCTCCGTTAAGTACACGCCTTTGGCGGTTCGCTTACGGGGGAAGTTGGCGATCGGCTTGCCGTAAACGTTGGCACCTCTAATGGGTATAACCCGCATTAGTCCAAGCTTTTTACTCATGGCGTAAACGTCATCGGTATAGTGGCCGCCTGAGTCCCAACCCACTACGCCAATATTGAGCACAACACCATCGGCACGGGCATAGCTTTGCGCAATACGCTCAGCCACTTTGTCTTTAAGAACTTGATCTGCGGGATCACCATGGAGAATAAAGCGGTCAATTAGCGCCGCCTCTTTACCTGCGCCCCAACCCCAAACACGGCCTTCGTAACGGTTATCTTGGGTGTCGATACCTGCCGTTAAATACACTACCCAATTAGGCACTTTGCCACTCGGGTACATTTCGCGGCGCTTCGCTAATTCTTCCCACTCTAAGCGTTCGCCGTTGTCGTTATCCCACGGTTGGCCTAGCTTAGTGTTGACGAAGGTTTGCAGCTTTTCTTTATCGCCTTTGGCTTTAAAGAACTCAGTAACCAATTTCGCCCAGCTGTTAAGCGAGTTATAGGCCGACCAGATATGAATCGAGATATTGGGCGGCGTGGTGATGTCGTTTCCGTCGGCATCATAAAAGTCTAAAAAGTCTTTAGTGCGGATGCCGGTGTTTTCGCATATCCAAATCGCGCTTGGGTGCAGCTCCATATCGTCGAGCTGATTGTTTTCGATGCAGCAACCACAGTGCTCGCACAGATAATAGGCTGTGCTTGGGTCGTGCTCACCCTTGGCGTTTTTATGCCACTTAATCCCAAAGGGTTCTTCAGGGCCGCCCCACTTTAAATCCTGTAGCTCAAAGCAGTGTGGGCAAGGCAAGTTGAACCTAAAATAGTGCGGTGATTCGCTGCAGGCTTTTTCAATCTGGCAGGTACCGAGCACTTTAGGCGTTGAACCGCGGATCGACTTAGGAAACATCGACAGTTCGATACGAGTATCACCGAGCGAGGTTGCGTTACCTTCGTGCTCGATGGATTCATCAAAACCCGCTAACTCATCGTAGATCACATCATCGGTGGAGATTTCTCGATAGTTCGCTGCAGCAGTACCGCCGCGCACCATCAGCGTTTTGCCATTGGTGAATATTTTATCTTCTAGCGTGCTGTCTTTATGTTTGCGACCCATCCAAGGTGCAAGCGCGCGCCAAACTGGGATGTCACGAATCGCCGTTTCAACGTGCTTTTTCATGAAGGTTTTGGCTTGACCATCACGAGGTTGATAGATCAACACGTTGCGCTTTTTGTGTTCAATCTTGTAAGCAGCGTTAGCCATCAGCATTTTGGTGTAACCGACACGCGCTGACTTCATTAAGTTAAGCGTGCTGATTTGGTCGTTACCCATGGCATTAAGAATGCCAATTTGAAACGGTAAACTTTCCCACTTACCCTCGGTGTAAGAGGACTCCGACGACATGTAAAAGTGCTGGTCGGCATATTCAGAACAGGTGAGCATGGGTGGGCGATAGAACGAACGCAGCCCAGCAGCAACGGCGGCTTTCAGATTTTTAATCTGCGCGGCCGATATACTCATCTAATAAACCCTCAATGCCCTCCGCAAGATCGGCGGCGGTGTTTTGGCTTTTAATCACCTCCGCTTTGATAGCGTCGATTGTGCGTTCTGGAATGTCGGGGAATTTGCGTTTTACCCGTATATGTATTTGATCGAGCACTGGGGCAATTTGCGCAGCAATGCGATTTAGCACAAAGGTAGCAAAATTAACTTCGACCACTTCTTTGAGGTCTTTTTCGTTTTTAATCTCCTGCCCAACTGCTTGGGCTCGGATTAAGCGCCAGCGTTCGTAGTCCATATCTGGCTTATCGGGATCATCTTCATCGGGTTTAGTGATGGTTTTTTTACGCTCGTTGGCAAGTCTGTTACCCACCACATCGGCCATTTTGTATAAACACACGCGACCGAGCTTGCTGTGCACTGGCACGTCCCACTTATCAAACGCTTGGGTGCTGATCTCAAGGCTTTTGCATAGGTCGGTTTTACTCAGTAGAACAGGCTCGGGTGGTGATGGTTGAATGCGTGCCATGGTGTTCATCTACCTGTTTTAACAGTGCTGCTTTCAGCTGCATCTCCGCTCGGTGTAACTCTTGGGCGCGTAGTTCGTCCTTATCTGTTTGACGTTGCTCACGGCGGCGGCGCAACTCCTGATAAAAAACGTTGGCTAATAGGGTGACGAGCGCGAAGAATATCCCGAGCAAAATGGCGATTTCATTCAACGTAAACGCACCTCCAATTGTGCTCATGAGCGACGATACATAAGCGCTAAAAGTCAGCGATTTTTGAGTGGTCACATCATTAATGTATGGATTGTTCATGCTGTTTTTCCATTCGCCATGTTTCGAGTTTCTGCCAATCGGTATCACACTTGGCGATCACGGCTAAGAGTTGAATGATGCAATCGGGCAGATCGGCATTAGCATCTGAACTACATTCGGCTGGCAGGCACTGGCTCATTAATGATTGCGGCGGTAACACATATTGGGTCTGCTTGGTGACTACGGTGCGCGCAATAGGCGGCGTGTTTGAGCAGCCGCTTAACATCATCAGGCACAGCAGTATTAGCCCAACTTCGGGTTTGTTCATTGGCTGAGGTCCTTAGTTTTTTAATGGCTTCTCGCTGATCAGCAAGCTGGCGATCAATCTCGGCCTTGGCTTTAGCGGTTTGTTCATTGAGCGCTAAGGCAAAGGCGTAATCCTTAGCGAGCCTGTCACGTTCTTTGGCCTGCGCTTGCAGTTCATCGGTAACAACCGTGAGATCATCTTGCAGCATTCGCTGGTTAACGGCGGCCGTTTCAATCTGCGAGTTTTTTAACGCGAGATCAGCTTTAACAGCGGTAAGGCTAAGGCCAAGTAGCGTTATCACTATGATGAGCGCTGCGATTAAATACAGGTGCAGCGAGCCAGTGGCATTAATGATTTTGTTCCACATATAAATCCTTTAAGCAGATTTTACGTTCTTTTTTGCGGCGTTCGACTAAGCCAGGCAACTTGATATCAGCGGCATAGACAAAACCATTACAGCCGTGTTTACCGCATGCCTCGGTGAGCTGGTGACAAGCGGCCACCCGTTCGCCGCGCAGTAACAGCTTGCGCAAGGTGGAGGTTTGAAAGTTACCCGCGCCAAAGTTATAAATCAGACTGAGATAAGCAGCGTGCTCACCTTCGGTAAGTTGCACCGGATACGTTAGCCGCCGCAGCTGCCGATCGGCTTTGCCTAAATCCTTGGCGAACATTTCAATGCATTGCTGCTCGCTAAAAAACTGGTTGATCTCAAGCTCGGGGTCAGTGTGGCCAAAGCAGGCAGTGATAACTTCCACCGGATCAAGATAGGTGTGCAGAACGGGCTCGCCATTCGGCGCTTCGGTGGGAGCTATCAAATTAGCCCCAGCCAGCGCGACAGCAGAAGAAAGCCCCAGTGCCACGAGCTTTTGCTTTAATGACATAGGTCAGTCTCCTTTAAAATGAGGTTAGCCTTAGCGCGGCCAACGGTTAGATCAACGGTGAGGTAAGCCGCCTCTAACAGAGGATGTTTTTAGTGTCTTTCAACGTCCATAGCGATCATGTCAAACACCACGGCAACACATACCCACCACGGCCACCATTGCAGCGGCCGCTTTTGTTCAGCTGGGGTTGGTCTACACAGAAATACTTTGGCGCTACTGATGCACTAACGGGGCGCGAACCCGAACTGCGTCATGCCGTTATCTTTTCAAGATCGGCCACCTTTCGCTGACTGCGTTGCAATGCGAACTCTCTTTTGCGGTTACACCTGTGAGAAATCAGGCGGCTTAGTAATGGTCCTCGCCATTACCACGCAAACCAATCAGCGCTACTTCATGATCAATCCCCTCTTGAAAGACAATCTCTAAGCTCAGTTTTTTAGCTAACGCATACTCAGCTTTGGCACCGTCAGAACTAGCCCAGTTGTCTAGCAAATAGATTCGCTCGCAACACATCAACATCGGCAAACAAATCGACATGTATTCGGCCTGCGTTAAACCATCAGGCAGCGTCGCCGGATTTAACACTATATGCCCAAGCGCCCGTTGAATATCGGCAGCCAAATGAAACTCAGGGCGATTGCAATCAATCAACCCAGACATAGGGCCAGCGATATAAACCTTTTTACGCAAAGAGACACGAGCCATAAAAACACCAAATAAAAAGGGCCCCTAAAAGGAGCCCTTGGCAGACAAATAACGTGCGACTGAATAAATGTAACCTTAGCAAGCGTATACAAATGTACTCGATTTTAAGGGCCTTGAAAGCGGCAAATGTGCCGCATAAAGCGACAAAAGTGCCGTTTCGGAATTTGTAAATATGTGATACGTGAAAACTTAATCACAGAGGATTTATCGTTTTACTTATCACTTAAGTGACTTAATCCAAAAATGAGAAACTGTTAGATTGTACCTCGCCATTTTCAATCACCTTTGAGTCAATCACTTGATAGGTGGTTTTTGTTTTATCATCTCGTTCGAGAACCTCGATTGAAGTTATACCGTCTTTAGAGCTGGTACTAAGTACACCACCACATGCATTAAGAGCTTTTGAGAACTTTCCATCACCACCAGTAATCTTCACCACAGATAATACTTCAGCGCAAGAACTGCCACCTGTACCACCTGTCACCAAAACATATGCCGATGTTTCATCACCACCGATCAATTCCGCAGTTACTCCCATGAGCATTGTTTTACCCAAAACCACACCATCAACCATGTAAGTTTGCTGACCATATATAGGGCTATCATCTTCTAGAACAGTTTCAATAACAAAAAGCCCTGCTTTAGTTTCAACCTGGGTAATTTCAGTTTTTGCATGCACTACATTAGATAAAAGAAGGGCTAAAAGTAGAGGGTAAGATCGGGACATTTTCATTCCTTGAAGTTAACGATCAAAAAAGATCTAAAGTTGTGGTAATTATCAAGTTCAGATGATAGCAACAATTGGTTAACACACAAGTATTTTTCAAGGGCTATCAGATAGTTAGTTGTCGAATTTTGAGGTTCAAAAAGTAGAAAATTTTAAAAGCATAAAACAACAACCAACCTCCCCAAAATTCTCATATGTAGTGAAGCATTGCGCGTCACTGCCCCCGCAGTGAAGGCAGCCGGAAGGACCCGTGATGATAATAGGTCGCATCTAGCTCTGATGATAGCCATTCTCATTTGAACAAGCCGCGCCTAACCTATTGACAAAGATGATATTTCACAACCAAACAACTCGTCGCGATAGTACTTAAGTTCCGCTATCGACTCCCGAATATCAGCTAAGGCTTCATGCTGATACTGCTTAGCCTTAATCGCATTACGCTCAACCTCTGGCGCCCAAGCTCTAGCTGCTAGTCCTAGTGCTGATATGTCTAGCTGCCTGTAATGCATGTACTCATGAAGCTCAGGCATTTGGCACATGATAAACGAACGATCAAGCATGATTGAGTTACCCGCAAACACCACGCCAGTCTTAGCTTTACGGTCATGCTTAGGTATTCCCAGTGCTTTCAGGTGTTCGAGTACCATCTGCTCAGCATGTGCTAACGATACTGATGAGGCACGAACAGCAGCTAACAACCCACTCTTGGTATGCACATCTATCGCCCACTCATGTGACCTTGCAATGTGTTCATCGTCTTGATGCACAACAACGTGCAGCGCTTCACCCACTTGGTTTAACTCACTATCAGTCACGATAAAGGCCAGCTCAAAGATAGGGTAATACTCCATACCCAGCATCCCATTGTCTAAGCGGCCGTTCAGTCCACCCGTTTCTAAATCACCAAACAAAAAGAATTGCTCCATCACCCACCTCACTTTGCTAATTGAATCTCTGCTCTTCTCAACCAATACACATACGACTTCTTACTGTCGAACCCCATCAATGCCCACTGGCCTTTGCACACGTAGCAGGTGCGAATCGCCCGAATACAATTTGGCGATAACCGCTCAATCATCCTATCGAACTGGACCACATGCTTAGGAACGCTCAACTCCCTAACCAACGCACCACCATAAACCTGCACCTCGCCTAACTTATCGCAAGCACTGCGATTAGTGAAACCTTTACCGAGTTCTTGGAACGCCCAATAACGCCCCCAGGCATTGAGCCCAGCACGAAGGGCTTTCATGTTGACCAAGTCATCACGCCCATCAGCAACCAATGTCACTCTTAAATTAGATGGCCTCATTCGCTACCTCCGTGATCTGCTCAATCGATAAATGAAATACATCATCCAAGATGGCAAGAAAATGGTTAGAAGGAACATTGCTTTTGCCGCTCTCCCATCGCTGATAAGTACGTCGATCAACTCCGTAAATCTCAGCCACTTCATGCTGACTAAAGCCCCGAATACCACGCCCAGTTTTTAGAATGATTGCTGACCGATTGCTCATAAAACCACCTTAATTTGTGCCATTGCATACTCTTGTAAGGCTGATGCAACGATCATCACAGCCACCCACTCGCACCAAGGGTTTGAGTGCTCCCAACATTCTCAGACGATCTAGGGATTATCTCGGGCGCAACCTCACTAAAACCGAGCGAAATTAAATGCGCGTGATACGCATCAAGCGCACTCAACATGCCCTTATTCAAAGTCGAATGAACATAGGTACGCAAAAGCACAGGCAAGGCATGATTAAGCAACCGCTCACCCACCATAGTATCCACGCCCATGTCTTGAATAATCGTCCGGCAAAGCTTGCGCAAATCATGCGAGGTAAACTCCTTAAACCGAATCGTCTCACTCCAATAATGCGCAGTACGCTGACTAATAGCGCCAACATCACCCGCAAACAAAAACGCCCGCTTACCCACATTTTTAAGCTGCCACTGCAAATAATGCTGGATCAACGCCTTAGCCGTAGGCGTTAACGGTAGCCGGTGTTCTTGGCGGTTCTTCGCGTTCGCCGCAGGAATAAACCAAAACTCACCCGCAAAATGCTCCCATCGTGCCAAGCGGGTTTCACCAATGCGCGTGCCAAACATCAGCATCAACATAAACAACATCGCCACCGGCATAAATGCATCACGCAAAGCCACAAACAACGGCCCTAAGTCCGACTCCATCAAGCGCGTATCAGGCTTAGGTGATAAGGTTAAACTCATCGTCACTCGATACCCCATCAGAGGATTAAGCAATAACAACCTAAAATCCGCCGCCAAACTCAACGCCCGCTTAAGCACATTCACACTCAAACGAATATAATGCGGCGCATATCCCTCATTCAGCATCAGCTTCACCAACGCACTATCGACCACCAAAAACGACAACTCAGCCAAGGCCACATCCCCCAACTTAGGCAACAACTGCTTACGCATAATCGACCTACAGTTATCACGCCAGCTCGGGCTTAACGTCGTATTACCATCCAAATAATCCCCATACCACAACAGCAAATCAGTCACAGTCGCAAACTCACCGCGCAACACATCCGCGCCCGCACTGCGCTTAGCCAGCATCACAGGTAAATCCGCTAAAAACGTCTTAATGCACATGCTCGGCCACACGCCTTGCTTCTTCCAAACCGTTTTATCGCCCTCATTGATCACCAAATGCACACTCGCCTTAGACCTATCAGCCGTTGCCCGTAAACGCAGCTCAGGAAACTGCGGGTCCCTAAAATCCCGCGTCAAACCGCCACGTAACCAACGGCGCAGCGCAGCATCGTTCAACTTACCCACCTCAACCCCGCTAGCAGCCATCGTTTGCCCCCTTAAGCCCTAGGTTTGCCCGTAAATTGGCAATAATCGATTTTGCCTTTGCCGCCTCAGTGGGCCGCGTCACCGTTTCAGGTAATGCCTTTGGCAACTCAACATCGGTCAACTCGCCACGGCTAAAGCGCCTGCATAACACTTTGTAATTGCGCTCAAACGTCATCAACACGTCCTTTTCGAGCCCAGTCGCAAACATCCAACTGCCTGTTTCACGCACCGCTAAGCGCACCACATCATGGCTCCACGTATGCTTGTCAGGGTGATGGTAATGGCGCGTTGCCTCCTTAAACGCCGCCTGTGACTTGGGCAGCCCCAAATCACAGGCCGTAGGTTGGCACCACAGCGCAAACTGGCGCGGTGTCGGCCAAAACTGCCTATCGCCCTGCTCGCGTCTGGCGCGATTCAGCCCCGCTTGCACTTGCTCGCGGCTCGCAATCCCCTGCGCCGCCAAGGTTTTAAGCCACTCGCCTTTGTGGGTCGCTTCGTCCTCCGGCCGTGGCGCACTCACCGGAAACAACACCCGCAACTTGCTAAACACGCTGTCCACAATCGCCATGTCCATTGCCGTCGGCTCGGGTTGCGTCACCCGTTCGCTCTGCCCAACCAGCGGCTGGCGCATCAAGGTTTGCAGTGATTTCATGCTCGTATTTTGCTTGGCAGTCATATCAAAGGGTCCTCTGGGTCGTACACCGCATGGCGCCAATCCACTTGCCCAACGGCAGTTGCTATCGGTCTTGGCAACGGCGTTAGCCAATGGCGTTCGCGGATAAACTTGGTAATACCCAACACAAACTGGCCGTTCGCACTAAAGCCCCAACTTGCATCCAGCGCCGCAGCCTCCTTCAACCACGTCACCGCCAACACGCAATCGGCGTCGGTCAGCTTTTCGGCCTTCCACGCTTTCCACGCAGCCGAATCCGACCCGCCTTTGCGATGGGCTGGGTAGGCTTTAAAAAACGCATTGAAAACCGACTTAGCACTCGTAGCTGGACAACTATCTTTTAAAGATTCCTTGATAGGTTCAAAAGAGTGATAGATTCCGGTGCTATCTGGTGGCACAGGGGGGGTGCTATCTGGTGGCATACCTATGCTATCTGGTGGCACCCCTTCGGTGCTATCTGCTAGCACAGGGGGTGCTACCTCGTAGCAGATTGAAATCGTGTAAATATTGGTTAAATTTCCCTTAGGTCCCTTACGATTTTTAATCGTCACAAAACCCATATCAACCAAGGCCGCAATATGCTTTCTCACTGTGCTATGACCAATCTCGCACTGGTCAGCAATATGCTGATGGCTCGGCCAACACTCACCATTATCGTTCGCGTTGTCGGCCAGCTTAATCAACACCAGCTTACGCAGTGGATTACCCACCTTGGCCTTCATCGCTTTAACCATCAATTCCATGCTCATAAGCCACCGCCTAACTGCGCGACAGCCAGCACAAAATTGACGAAATCATCATGTATACGTAACATGTAATCGCCTCTCTTAGGTATTAAGCCCGCGCTCAGTCGCCAAACTTTAGCGGGCTTTCTTATTTCAACTTCAACCCTTTATGTTTTGTCACATCATCAATACTCAGCCATCCAAGTGATAAATATCCCGCGCTAAGTTAGTGCGTAACTGGCTATAAATATCGCGCCGCTTGATATGCTTGGCCTGATTAACGGGGTCAATACGCGTCACCTCAATCGAACGCTCGGCGCGCATTTCCTCCATCTGCAAGTAACCCAAAAACCAATCCACGCACACCCGCGGTAACATCAAAGTGCCTTCATCACCTAAAATCACCCGACTCACCACTTTGTTGGCGATCTCCACTAAGCTGACGTTATCTAACGCCTCTAACTCGGGTTGCGTTCGCAACAGCTCAACAATGCGGCCAACCTGCAAGCGGCTAAAATTATCCAAAGTGCTAAAACCGTAAAAAGTCGCTAACTCGCGCCGCAAATCGACTTTGCACATGGGTAAGGTGTTTTTACTCAAGGCTGCCGCCTGCATCATCAGCACGTTAGCTTGAGCAACCAATAACGCGACCTTTGAATCGACCGCTTCATCCTCTCGCCGCATATAATCTGCAAACGCTGGCGTAACAGGTTCATCATCACGATTCGCAACATCGCCATGCACCGAACACGCGGCGCCGCCCTCCAAACAACAGATTAAACATTCAGGATCAAACATCGGTTATACTCCTCACTGCCTCTTAGGTATTAAGCCCGCTGCCTCCACAGCTCTAGCGGGCTTTCTTATCTTTACCGCTAATCAACATGCCAATCACTTTTCGGCCGCGTATTGCGCCGCCTTACCGCCATGACTCGCTAAATACGGATACGCCAGCTCTAACGCCGCCATGCTGGCTTGGGTGGTCGCCGCCGACTCTTTTAACTCACGGTGCGCCGCCACTAACTGCTCGCGCTTGGGTTCACTGCCCAAATGGATCACCGCCACTTGCGCCTCGGCGTTCTCTTTGGTGAGCGATGCCGCCATATCGGCCACATGCAACACATGGCCGTCACTCATGCGATCGGCAATGACCGTCACCCCAGTGCAACCAAACACATCGTTGAGATACTGCACCCGCAAATGCTCGGGCAGTGCCGCCACCAGTGCTTGCTCAACATGAAACAAGCGATCAACCTGCGGGTGTTGGCCCTCATACTGGCCAAGCCAACGGAACAGCTTTTGGGCATTAATCCGCGCATCGTTGTGCACGTCTTGCGTGCTGGCAAAGCTAATGCCCTCCGCCGCCAACACCTCGCTTAGCCCGAGGCGCTCAACCGCCGCAACAAAATCAATCGCCAGCGCAAAGCGCGTCATCTTGGGTAACTCCAACACCCGATGAATCGTTTTCATCAACAAATTCAAACGGCTGTCATTTTTACGTGAATGGGTTTTCATGTGTACTGTCCTCCTTCAACCTAAAGTGAACCTAAGCCACACTCACCGACTCAGGATTATCTAAAACAATGACGGGGTTAACTTTGAGTGCGCCATCAGTTAGGCGCTCGATTTGATAAGCGCGGAGTTCGGGAACGTCTTCACCCCATTGAGAAACAGAGGCTGGATTGATCCCTAATGCTTTAGCTAATTTTGATTTACCTTTGAAGTGTTCGACGGCTACATAAGTTTTCATTTTTTAGGAACCCTGAATTTAAGTTTTCCTAAGTATCAATACAAATAAAACCTAAGTCAAATTGATTTAAGATAACTTCTATGAAAACACTCGGCGAACGCTCTAGAGAGCGCAGAAAAATCATCAATCTGACTCAACTCCAACTTAGTAAAAAAGTCGGAGTTTCAAGTGCTACCATTTCGCAATGGGAATCAGGTGACACATCTCCAAAAGGTCAAAATCTCTATAAGTTGGCTCAAGCACTTCAGTGCTCACCCGACTGGTTGATGTTTGGTGATAGTAAAAATACGAAGAAACCTGAATCGAATGCAGAATGGGCAGGTGGTTTTGATCTATGGGACAACGATAGTCCACTGGGTGAGGATGAAGTCGAAATCCCCTTTTACATGGATGTCGAACTTTCAGCGGGCGAAGGCATTGCAGAAGGTGTTGAGTATAAAGGTCCTAAGCTCCGTTTTGCTAAAAGCAGCCTTAAGCGCCAAGGCGTAAATACGGATCATGCGGCCTGTGTCAAAGTGAATGGCAACAGCATGGAGCCCGTATTACCCCACGGTTCAACGGTGGGCGTTGATACCTCAGCCACCGAAATCGTTGATGGTAAAATGTACGCCATTAATCACGATGGCATGATGCGCGTCAAAATGCTCTACAAACTTCCCGGTGGTGGCCTGCGCCTACGCAGCTACAACACCGAAGAATGGCCAGACGAACACATCAATAGCGAACAACTGAAAAACATTAAAGTGATCGGCAGAGTGTTTTGGTATTCAGTATTGTTGTAAAAGCGATTACATCACGAAAGTGAAGCCGAAATAGTGTTTTTCGAACGAAAAACGTGTTTGGTTACTTGCTTTAATACGAATAGCTAATAAAAAAATATTAGAACAATCGAAAGTAATAATTATCTAATCCCTCTTTATCTTGATTATAAAACAAGTTAAAGGTTATATTTGTATATATTTAAAGCCTTAGGTCCTTTTTTTGTTTTTTCAACATCGAATGCAAGCTTCAAACCAATAACGATAGAATCAATTTCTAATTCATTTTTAAAGTTATCAATTGAAAAATAAACATCCTTCCCCTTCTCTCGACGGATAAACCCAAACCCCTTAAAATCATTATAAGCATTTACAAAACCGATATCATTCATGGTTTTATTGCTCCCAATAAGTGTCGATCAATGGAACAGAGGAATAATGCACTTTTAGTGATAATTTTAATCTTCTAGCAAGCGCACTTTCAGTACGAGCTAAAATACCTAGGTGATATACTAAATTATTATACTTTTTGATTATCCCCCATTGAGTATGGGAGCTAATAGGCACCTTAAGGGCTGAACTTACCCTTTTAACTAATTTTGCTTCTTGATATTGATCATACAAAGGAAGAATCACTGACAACCTTTTACGATAATCTACGGCTTGTGAATTCTTGAGTCTATGCAATCTGGCAACTAATCCTGAAGTCCTATTCCATAGAGTATGGAATTCATCACTAGTTCTATTTTCAATAGCCATTTTTTCACAATTAAATACTAACTGCCGTACATATAGTCGATCTTTTTTTCTAACGTTAGGTAATACATCTCGAACACATAAGCCTGTAACTTCAAAATCCTTATGCATTTCAGAGCGATCTGTTATTTTTGTTTTAGCCGACTTTAAGTTTAAACTTCTTTTTCTCAACATTGAGGCTACATCTTTGACTAATTGCACTGATAACTTACTATCAATACTATTCGTTGAAGATATAGTTATATCATCAAGCAAACGTGTATATCTGAGGCCTCTACCTCTAAATGAGCTAACCAGACGATACTCATCATTATAGAATACGAGATTTGCCAAATAACTAGAAGTACACCCCCCTTGCGGCAAACTTCCATTGTAAGTTGTAAGCGCGGTCAAAATTTCAACAACTTCATCACTAAACTTAAAAAAATATTTAAAAATGTCAGTGACAACATTAGTCTTAATGTTGGGGTAAAAATTTCTAACGTCCAGATTGATGAGTGTTTTACTTCGGCCATGCATCGCTGCATTAGCTATGTAATCACGCTTGTTTATTGATGTGGCTTTGATTCCCCCTTGAAGATATACAGGGAATTTAACATGCTCAAAAATGCGAGAGTTAATACGTTTTTGAATTTTTTTTAGCTCATGTTTTGGTTCAAAAACCTCTCTTACTTTACCCGTAGTCGGGTGTGCGGGGAGTTGAATTGCACTATAAGAAGAATTTACTTTATCAGCTATATTTTTAAGCTTTCTAGGGTGAACACCCAAAGTTTTTGCGAGTACGTCAAGAGTACCGATTGAAGAGCATGGATATAGTGGCTTGTCCATAAATACCAATAAATATTTGAAAGAGAGAAGTCAGCTGTTAGAACACACTAGAAACTGTATCCAATAATATTGGTACTATTTCGAATAGCATAACAGCCAAAGAGATGTAGTCTAAAATTAGTCCTAACATTCTCTTTGGGCTCTGGTCATCTTGCTGTTCAGAAAATTCGAAGTTGACTCCAACGACGAGCTCTGTGTTTTCAGTTTTGTTTGTGTAACGCATGTTTAAATTAAAATTTAACATTAATTTGTTCCTATGGTAGTTGGCTGAATCGCCTGCCAGACCAATAAAAACGTTTACAGAAATCTTAGTAATGACCCTTGAGCCGACTTCTCTTAATCAGTGCCAGACAACCGTCGCATAAAACAAGCCAAAAATTTTGGACGATATTCATGCGTTCCTTCATATCGAGGGATGTCTACGGATGCCGGTCTTGAACCAGTAATAATGATATTAAAGGTTCGCTCAAAAGAGCGTCGTTTTTCTGTTTGTTACACAATGAAAAACAAAAGCAAATGGGTGAATAGCACCCACAAACGCATACTAAACTTAAATTTATTTCATGTAAATGTATTTAAAATAAATACTTAAAATAATATCAGAGCAGAACGTACGCAGCCTTCACTTTGCGTAAGTCTTTAGTATTAACGACCCTAAAGTGAAAACTAATATTCTGTCTGATTACCTTTCAAACTGTAAAAATGATTTTGAGGCAGGTAAAAAGCAATCAGTCTTACCCAGTAAAAAATAGTATTATCTAACATGACTATAAACCATCATTGGTTCAGTAACTTAGCCAATATCATTACTCGTTAAAAAACAGCCAAATCAAAAATAACCAAAAACATTTTAAGTTTTCCTAAGTTTTAACTTGACTCTGAACTTAGGTTTTCCTAAATTTAATTTAAGAAAACCTAACTAACTACCGAGGACAGGGAAATGATTCTAGCGAAAGTTCACACCACACCTAAGCAACGCGATGAGTTTCGTCTACTGGTTGCAATACGTTTTGCCTGCTTGATGGCGCTGGCTAAGGGCCACACCGATCCGATGGATTGCCCACGAGTGCAAGCCCGCTGCAATGAGCTGGTCAAGCATTTTGCTTATCACCACCCCAGCGCCGCATTTTACCGCCAGTTTATTCGCCACACGGGCGAACTCGGGCTCAATTTCTGCCTGCGCTTCACTGAGCCCCAACAAGGTTTGTACGGCAAGGTGATGGTGTGGCGTAACGAACAGGCGGCCACTAACGTGCATCCGCTGCAACTCACCCAAGCGGAGCAACCAACATGAAAGGCATCAACACCGCGTTTTTGCTTATGGCCCAGTTCAACAAAGTGATAGTGCCACTGGATCAAATCAGCAAAGAGTATTTTGGCCTCGAACCGCGCACCGCGGCCAACTATGCCAAAGCCGGCCGCTTGCCCTTAGCCGCCTTTCGCACCGGTAACAGCAACAAAGCGCCTTGGATGGTCAATGTCACAGACCTTGCCGAATACCTCGACAAGCAACGCGACGCCGCCAAGCAAGATCAAATCAACTTAGCGTAATCAGCGGCTCAGTGCGGAGGTATCTATGTTTTTTGTTTACGGCGTGTCCATGACCTTAGCGAAAAATCAAGCGGCCAAAAAGTGCAGCACCTCAGTAGGCGCGCACCCTAACCGCCGTCAACTGACCCCCGACGAGTACCAAGCTAAGTTGAATGATATGGCGCAGCACTTATTTGAAACCATGAAGCCACAACGCCTGTCGCATTCGTTATCGACGCCCGCGCTGTGCCAGCAATATATCGTGTTAGCCATGACCCAAGAAGCCCACCGTGATGTGCATATTCGCTATCACAAGCTGTCGGACAAGGTGAACCCCAAAACCAAGAAAACCATCATCAATCTGGTGGTGTTTAACGGCGAAGCCGCAGCTTAGCTCGGCTGATTCAAAAGGAAGGAATAGCGTATGAACCACTTACTCCCAGGCTTTGAATCACAAGAGCGCGTTGCGTTATTGCTATCGCTCACCCGCATTAGTTCGCCCGAGGTGATTGCCGCGTTAACGCTGCATTACACCAGCGCCCTGCCCGCCGAACGTGCGGCGGCTCGCCACGGTATTGAACTGTCTAACTTTATGCGCGGGCAAAAGAAGTTAGAGCAAATCGCCGCCACGGTCGAGGCCATTAAAGCCATCGACTGGGCCAAGCTGCAATCAAACCCTTTGCAACCGAAGCAGGTGGCCTAAATGACTCAATCAGCGGCGTTTCGCCATCTGCTAAATCATTACCGCAGCCATAAGTTAAGTCTGTTACTCAAGGCCAAAACGGGCGACAGCATCAAAATCGCGCTGGCGCTCGGCGCACTAGATTGTCTGTACTGGCAAGCATTGGGCAACGGCTTAACCAACTTAGCCAAGGGCATTAGCCGCACCATAGTGTATTCGTACCGATATCACCCAATGCGCCTGCCCTGCCATTCGCCTGTCAGCCAAACCAGCGACAACCCAAACAAGGAGGCGGCATGAATACGTTAGCAGCTGCTGAACACATGCTTTCAACTGGTACGTTTTATAGCGCCAGTGAGCTCGGCGCTGAACTTGGTATATCTGCTGTAGAGGCATCTGGAAAGCTATTCAATATTCGCACATCAAAAAAGTATCAATGCGATGTGACTCCGCTACCAAATCGCAAAATCAAGGTGGTAGAGATAAACGGCAGAACGATTTCCAGCAAGTCTCTTTGGAATTTAGCGCTTTTTAAAAAGCCCTTAAATAAGGAGGCGGCATGAATACGTTCAGCACTAAAGCGGGCGTGGTCACGCTATCTAAGCCCTACTTCACCTTGATGTGCGATCAGCAACAAATCGAAGTGAAGTACACCCCCAACAACTACCACGGCTGGGGCATTTGTAAGTCTTTTAACGCCATCGAGTGCAGCGACTTCGGCCAAGCCGACGCCGAAGTATTCGCACTCAACGCAGAATCAAAACTCAGGATAAATGGAGAAGCAGCATGAACCCAATACAAGCAGCAACAGTTGAACGTGAAGAAGGTTATTGGACCCATCCAGATTTGCCCGAGTGGGATGAAGGCGTGACCCGTGTGGAGTGTGAAGCATGGGCGGCACGCCAAGGCGGCGAGTTTGTGGCGATTTGGTTTGAACTCGATGCCCCTGAAAATCAGATCGAGCGCTACTTTGATGAGGGCGATAACGATATCAGCGATTGGCAACCCGTTTGCGACAAGGCCGGCTCATTCTTGCTGAGTATTCACGACACAGAAGATGGCCCCGTCGCGCTGTTCTTTGCACCTAAGGACAAGGAGGCGGCATGAAGTTACCACAAGCGCTATCTATGGCCGAGACTCATAAACTGACAGTGTTACTACCAATTAAAATGGGATTTTTCCTTATTGTTCGAAGCACCAAAGGGCCTTACTCAAAACCATCGATCAATGCTGAATTGATGAATAAATATCAGATTAACGGTTTTGATATGTTTGAGTGCAATGTAGTAGAGGTCAATTTAAAAGGTAGGAAAGTAATCAAGGAGGTCCAAGAGAAATGGCTTCAGTGGGCGGTCACCGAGTCGGATATCAATAACCCCCATTATCTAGTGATGTGAGAGAATCTCTGAACCCCAGAAATACAAAAGGCACCTAAACGGTGCCTTAATTTTAACTACTGCGATTACGCAGCTTTTGCTTTACGACGTCCATGTATCTCAGGACCTTTGAATCTGTTCGCATCATCTAAATGCTTAGGCGCAGCTTTCGATAAGCCTTTTAAAGCTAAACCTAAACGGCCATAGACTTTATCGACAGATAATGTTGCTTTCAAAGCAGAGGCTTCCATTGTTTTCATAGCCATACTCCTAACAACGACATTATTAATAATAAGTATTATTGAAAATGTAAAAATTATTGTGATTTATGACACAAAACTATCTTTCTATGTAGTTTTATTCATAGGGCACATTCCCTAGAGGGGTCACATTATACGCACATAGCACACAGTATCAATCACTTTAACTAAAATCAGCAATACTTAAACGTAAATCTTCTATTGAAATCGTCTGTATTTTCTCAGCGCCAACACTGTAAGGAACTGAAAAACCATAACTTCTATATAGTCCCTCTAAGTCAACATTTAAAGGGTCAACAAAATTTAGACTATTCCCGTCAAATGCTTCTAAAAATAGCAGAGAAGAAACTAGGGTCAAGTATATCATTCGCCCGCTTAAGGCATGTGTACAGTTTGCCCTTACAAATGACTCAATCATATGGATGGAAAGCGTACCACTTCCCATATCAAACAACCCCATAGCAATACCTTCTGGTATCTGCCCTCCGGTGATTTTAAAACAAAAAGTAACACAGTTTTCAGCGTTACCCATATCACCAATAGCCCAAGGCCATTCTAATTCACCATAGCCACCACATAAGATTCTATAGTCATCATCGGTTAACTCACCGACCATTAAACCAAGCTCTTGATCATCCAAGAAAAACTGAATAGAGGTGATAACAGCCATTTTTGCTTGATCAAAATTCATCTAAAATTAGTCACGCCTAGCACATTGATAATATTTCTATTTTTATACCATTCTTTAAACGCAAATGTACTAATTATTTAATGGTTTTATGCAAAATTTCACATCTAAAGCCAGAGTACAGTCAATTGTGATCTGCTAACCATTCAACACCATCAAGTGCCACAACTTCGACCATGACGATATTGAAGTATTCGCACTCAACGCAGAATCAAAACTCAGGATAAAAGCATAATTGACGATAATATTGTAGCTAGTAACATAAGCAAATCGTCCTATGCGACTGTTTTGCAAGTCTATTTTAGCTAACGTTTAAAATATCTTTCCAATGTAGATCTAGCCACTCAAATACAACGACCAACCGTAACGAATACAAAGCTGAGTTATCCCGTTTCTTCTCCAGAATGATTCCTGCAGGATATGCATAATCAAAATTATCGGTGATGGGATTATATTCAGCAACCTTTTGCAACAAACCTCCACTGATGCCATTGAGGTCTGGAATATTTGTATTCTCTCCCGTACATTGAAACTTTCCTGTTTTAGTTAAGCATGTAGCTATATGAAAAGATTCATCAAAACTCTTATATGGAAATGCTTGGTTGCCAAATTCAGTTACCGTATACCTAATGGCTTCGGTTCGGAACATTCCATGGCTCCTTACCGTTCTATTCGCTGCCTTGGTATTCTTAGAGTGAGGATATCCAATTGCTTGATAAAACTGGGAGCTAATAAGCATTCCCGCCAAGTGCTGTTCAACCGTTATGCATTTAGTAATATCGCATTTTTCAGCAAGTCCAACAGGAAGAGGAATTGCAGCTAAATCGAAAGGGTCATCGTTCCTGCTTGAAAAGAGCGAGCAATCAGATAAATATGCAGGAAATCCCCCAAGCTCATAGAGAGTATGTTCAAAATATATAAACGTCTTATGTTCTCTTAAACTCTCGATAACATGAGCCGCTGTTATGAAAAAAATATTCGAACGATGCAAAATTAGAACGGCGCTGCCAACAGACTGATACTTCTTTGTGATGGTATCAAATGAATAAAAAGGAACTACCGATTCACTGTACATAATTACTCAAGCCTTTGATTTAAAAATTAAACAATTTATCAACCTAATATTTAACTGAGATTAAAGTCATTTAGTTAGAGTAATAAGTGTAAACCGACAAGTTTCATTACTGTGATTACCAAAAATGTGAAAGTAGCGGATAGAAATAATGACTTAAAACTATTTATTTTAGGTCATCTTTAAGCTGCTCAATCTGCCGATCGATAGATGACACATGCGTATCGGCTTCTTGGGCAGTGGCAGTCATTTCCTGCGCCAAGCTTTGCTCCAACGTTGCACCAGCTAGGTTATTATTCGCATACTGCCGACTTTCACGCCGATTACGTAAACGCTGTTCTTCGTACCACAGGGTAAGGAGACTGCTTGAAGTATCTAAGTAAACAACTGACCGACTGTTTTCATTGGAATAAACATTCTTACACGACCGTTGATTTCACAAAGAACCTCGAAACCATACTTAGCGTAAAATGATTCAGCTTGGCCAGTTAAGCAATCGACAACAATGGCATAAGCTCGCATGTGAGCGTTAATTTCCCAAAGATATTCTAGCGCTTTGATTAAGCTAGCTTTACCTAACCCACTACCATGAAACTCTTTATGGACGGCAAGTTGAGCAAGCAGAAAGACCGGAACGGGATAGCGTGGTAACTTTTTACCCATGGCTTGCGGCAAGGCATCACGGCAAATTGAACTTGGTGCGATAGTATAAAATGAACAAATTGGGTATTTTTGATTGGGTAATGGCGTACAAGCAGGTAAAACCATTGTACGGCTAATACCTGCTTGCATGTGTTTCGCTGCTTGAGTTTGGATAAAATCGTTTAACTCTGCTTCGCCACAGTCAAATGATGCTCTATCGTGTTGTGATTTATCCAATTCTTTAAAAGTCTTGGAATAACTCACTTAAACTCACTACGTTTAGTAAATGCAGCCGCTTCACGCAATGCCTTGTTCGGGGCCTTAGCCTCATCACAAGCCATTATAAATTGGTCGAATACATCAGCTTTAACAGTAATGCTTTCATGCTCAGCAATCACCTGAGTTGAATCTTCGTCCATTAAGCGAACAACATATTCAGTTAAGCTTTTTAAACCAAGCAAAGCCGATGCTTTCTCAGCCTTAGCTTTGATCTCTTCATCCAAACGGATATCAAGTCTTGCAGTAGCCATAAAACCTCCTATCGTACGGAGTTAATCCGTAATGGGTTGGAGTATAAAGTTTAAACAACCACAGCGCAACTTGTACGGACGCAGTACGGATGCGATTTTTAGATTTGTGGGGCTAATGCTTCGAATATGCAGCGTGTTGTTTACGTTTAGACCACAATTTGTTTATTAAAACTCCCTTACCCATAAAGGTGAACACGCTTTGTACGAGTGGTCTACTTGCATTAATTCATCTTTTTCGTTGAAAAAGAAGCTAATGCCCTCGATTATTACAGACGATGCAAATTTTTTATCGTCCCATGATTGGTGATTATATTGTTCTTTTACTTTCTCAATACCTAATTTGGATTTTGCAATCATTAAAAGCTCGTCTTTAGTAAGTGAGCTGTTCACAAATTGGGATAAAACAAAATTATCACGCATTAATTTAGGGTGAGCTTCGATGGTGTAACTATTCTTAATGAACCAAAAAATGAGGTAAACATTCAATAGCAAACTGAGAGAGAACAACACTTTTAGTAACATATACATCCATCCCTGATTAGTAGTTCTAACGCCACAAGCAGCGGCCGAGTGAAACGAGGTCCAGCGACCGCAGGGAGCAATGCTGGCTGGCCTTGTCATGAGCTTTTGCTAGTGCCACAACAAATTATCCTTATAGTTCTCAGGAGGTTTTCCATCAGTAGTTAACCCTAAGTAGTAATAAAAACTCACCATTTTACCGCCAATGTCGGCGGAACCAACAAAATACCAATGATCTGTATAAGACACTAAACCGAAGTGTGAACGATGAGAAGCCTCTGAAACTTTAATTTCAGCCCCCTTTAAAAGGGACGCAACATCCATTCCGCGAGGACAGGATTTGAAACCATGGTTTTCATATAGCTCGTTAACGGGTAAGCCTTTCGTAAACATTGCATTATTATCAACAGTGCAAATGAAAGCGTTCTTTTCTAAATGCCTTATGCCTATGTCACTTTCAAATTGAGAACTATCCGAAACATTTTTTATGGTTGTGCAACCAACCAAGAGAATTATCAGGCTACAAATTAGTAAGTTATTCATATGGCTCATAACATTTTATTAGTGCTCACTAACGTTTACCTATTAGACCAGTAAAAGTGCACATAATTAATCACTTGTAAGAAAATTTATCAGTATATAAACAAATACACCATCACGAAAAACAACATCAAAACGAGCCAGCGCTATTTTAACTCTTCTTTTAGCTGCTCTATTTGCCGATCGATAGATGACACCTGCGTATCGGCCTCTTGGGCGGTGGCAGTCATTTCCTGCGCCAAGCTTTGCTCCCACGTTGCACCGGCTAAGTTGTTATTCGCATACTGCCGACTTTCGCGCAGATTACGTAAGCGCTGATCACGCGCAGCAATCACCCGCTTACGATCACCCTCAAGCCGAGTAATCTCTCGGGCAATGCGTTGTTTTTCGATATAGGTACTGATTTCCTTTTTCTTATCAGAAGTAGCGTTTGAACCCACGCTTGATTGAGAAATGCTGTCACTGCTTTTGATAAAGCTACCGACGCCACTTAAATCAACTGGCTGACTGTTTTCATCACAGGGATCGGCCTGATATTTTCCATCAGCACATTTATAGACTTCGGCAAAGGCCGAAAAAGTAGGACCGCTCGTTAACACCAGCGTGAGTATTATTAAAGATTTTCTATCCATAGATCACCTCAATGTTTATTGAGCAATCATATCACTAGCGGGGAACCACAAAACAACTTTTTAAAATCGGTGATCCTATAGTGAACCACAATTTTAACCACCTCATATAAATCAAATGGTTAAATTAAAATCTTACCTATCCAGCATGGGCGCAATGGAAAAGGTGCGGTCGAGCAGTAGGCCATCATTAAGATTATTTTTCAACACGTTACTATCGACTCAAGTAATTAAAATTTGCCAGTAAGTTATCGCTTAGAAGGGTAAAGAACCTTAATTTAAGCCGCAGATTACCAATAAACCTTAAGCTTAAAAATGGAAAAACAGTAAACGAGTTAACGTTTACTGTTTTATTGCCCCTCAGAGCTAGCGGATTATATCCTAAACTGACCACTTTGGGGAGTTTAAGCTGGAATTGAGGCCTGTCTCTGAGCCAAAACTATAGCTCGCTCCAACGCCTGAGTAAGTTATGGTAAATCCCCGTCAAATTAAACAACTCTTGTTCTGCCGTGGTTTGTGCTGTCAAAGATTGAATCGATTGATCAAGTTGAAATAGCAAACGACGCTGACCTTCATCACGCACCATACTTTGCAACCACATAAAGGCAGCGGTACGCTCTCCCGAGGTCACAGGAGTTACCTGATGCAAACTCGTCGAGGGATACAAGACTAATGAGCCGGCAGCAAGCTTAATACTTTGCTGACCATAGGTATCTTGGATTACTAATTCGCCGCCCTGATAGCTTTCTGGTTCACTGAGAAACAAGGTCGCAGAAAGATCGGTACGCACCATACCCTCGTTTGTCGAGCGAATTGCATTATCAATATGATAACCAAAAGTTTCTCCGCCTTGATAACGGTTAAATAAGGGAGGATAAAACTGTAATGGCAAGGCCGCCGATACAAATAATGGATGGGCCAGTAAGCGTTCCATAATCAGCTCACCGATGCGAATAGCCACGGGATCGTCTTTGTCTAACTGTTGATTCCGTTTACGGGTTGTCGCCATTGCGCCAGAGGTTTGATTACCGTCTATCCAGCGGCGGGCATCTAACTGTTCGCGTAAGTGACTCACTTCTTGTTTTGAGAAAACATTAGGAATTTCAATCAGCATCTCAGGGTTCCATAGGGCAAAAATACAGTATGACTTATAGCGTTTATAAAACATAAAAGGCAGCCCGAGGGCTGCCGTCACATTAACTAATGACTGACATTAAAAATGCATATCAGCACTGAGCATGACCAAACGTCCGGGCGCCATGTTAGCAAAATGCGCAGTGTAGGCTTTATCGTAATAACGCTCGTCAGTGAGGTTTTGCACATTCAAGCGCAGCGTCAGAAAGTCATTCATCTTGTAAGATGAAACCACATCAAAACGCCAGTATGAAGGAATCGATAAGGTATTGGCGGTATTACCGTAAACCTGCCCCATGTAATACGCACCAGTTCCGACATTTAACTGTTCCGTGATGTCGTAAGTGGTAAACAGGCTTATGCTGTTTTTGGCCGTATTAGGGAAACGATTGCCATCGAAAGCGGCATTAAATCCATTACTTTCTAGGCTAGCATCAAGATAGGTGTATCCACCAAATCCATGCCAATGCTCAGTAATATCACCTGAAAAACCAATTTCGAAGCCCTTCACTTTCTGCTCACCGACGTTTTCTTGCGGTGAATTGCGATCGGCAGAAGTCGCAACGCGAGCGTTGTTCTTCTCGATTTGGAATACTGAACCATTAAGCGATAAGCGGCCACTGAAGAAATCCCACTTAGTACCTAGCTCGTAACTTTCAGTATCTTCAGGCTTTAAATCTTCATTGTTACTTCCAAGACGATCTGAACCATCGCCATTAGATGTCCCTGGCGGATTCGAAGATGTGCCCCACGCCGCATAGATACTGCCGTTGACCGCAGGTTTATACAGCACTGATAATTGGTAGTTTAAAAAGTCATCGTCGTTTGATAGTGACGAAGTCGAGTTCTGTGCAGCAGTGCTGTAATCATCCCAGCGCACGCCGCCGTTAATCATCCAAGACTCATTCAACTCTATGGTATTAAAGGCATAAACTGAGCGAGTGTCCGTTTCAGTCACAGTGGCATCTGTCCCTAGCGTCACGCTGCCGACCCAAGGGTCGTGAGGATTAGGCTTCGATAGCAAAGTACAATTGTAATTAGCCAGTAGTGCATCATTACAACCCGCATTACGACCATTACCCGTATCGACCGTATAACTTAAGTTACTGGTGCGCTCGTTGCTAAATTCAGTGCCAATCGCAAAACGGTTGGTGAATCCAGCCAGTTTAGCCTCACCCGCCAGTTGTAATTGGGTCGCGAGCGTTTTAGTGACTGAATGGCGTGATTTAGTGTTACGCCATACATAACCATTGGCGACGTTGCCTGTCGTGTCATCGGGGTTAGTCACAATGTAATAATTGGTATTACGGCTATACACTGAGGTCGACGTAAATTGCATGTCATTGCTAAAGTCATGGCTTATCAGCACTGAAGCTGTGTCGTCATTATTATCGCGAAAATCCCGCGACAATAAGCCATAGAAGTTATTGGGATCTACATCGGCAGGCCTACCTGTCACTTGATCATAGGGGATCCCATAGTCAGGTATGTCATGGTTTTCAAAATGATAGTATTCCAACGTCACCTTAGTGGGTGTCGTCAAGCCAAATGTCACCGAGGGTGCAATGCCCCAGCGATTACCAGAGACTTCATCACGACCCGGTGTATTGGCATCGTGCGCCATTAGATTCACCCGCACGGCAGCTTCATCTGCAATTACATGGTTAACGTCAAGGCTGGCGCGTTTTAAAGCATCAGTACCAATCGCCACATCCGCATTAATAAAATCTTCAGCTTGGGCTTTTTTAGTCACGATATTGATACTACCGCCAACTGCACCACGGCCGTTATAAACAGAACTCGGCCCCTTTAGCACCTCAATTTGTTCGATGTTAAAAGTCTCACGGCTCTGGGAGCCCACATCCCGCATACCGTTAATAAACGTTGAAGATTGAGCGTCATAACCACGAATAAACGGCCTGTCACCATAGGGATTACCACCTTCACCCGTACCAAGCGTAATACCAGGTGTTGCACGCAGAGCATCAGTAAAACTTTGTGCCCCCATGTCTTTGATCAGATCTTGATTAATCACAGTGACAGTTTTAGCGCTATTGAGCAGATCATCAGTAAATTTACCGGATTGTACTTTGCGCGTGTTGTAGCCCAAATATTCGCCGTTAACCTCAATATGTTCGACTTTCTTACCAGCGACTTGTGCCTGCTCCGCTGCTATCGCAGGGGTAGCTGATATAGCCATACCTATAGTTAATGAACCTAAAACATGGGCGCCGAGTGCGACTCGGCCATTGCGGCGTTTTGCAAATTTCATTAAAAGCATTCCTGTTGCGGACTAAACCCTGTAACAGATGTCCCCCACCTGTTAATCGCCCGCTAATATAAGGAAATCACACAAACTGATCAATAACTATTATCATTTACATTATTAGTTAACATTGGTTGCATAATTTATCGTCCAGCAATGCAGGTTTTTTCATTGCCTCTGAAATTGAGAGTAGTGGAGAAAGTGAGAGTGTCTTGATGTTTAAAAAAACTGGCGACGAGCTAACCACATAAAAATATTACGTTATTACGCGAGCCGAGTCAGTTTGTGCAATGACGACTGTAATGAAATTATCTACGGGGGATATTTTAATGTTGCTGTTGAGAAATCTCGTTAGCTGCCAGACGATAGCGAATGGAGTGGTATCGTAGAATCGCACTAACCGAGATGCCACAGAGTCGGGCAATAACCGCTCTCCCCTCAGTTGTTGAATAGATAAAAGTCGAGTTACTCCATAAAAAGGCTAAAAAACTTTGCAGCATCGACACACATGGGCCACTATGAATGGGACTAATAGTGTCGATATTGCATCATGTTTTGTATTTATGTAGCGTAAAACAGCGCCATTTGACGTTCAACGTCTTCCTGAGTAACACTTGTAAACTATGATGCAAAGCGATCGCAACCATAAATGGCACAGTGATATTGGGCCTTAGCCGTATATATCTCGGATAAATGATAAGAATATCTTTAAATTAGCCTCACATTTATAGCTGTCTCATCTAAGCTGATAGAGTGTGATCAAGATTGCTGTCGATAAGCAACTTTTCTAATAGCCTTAAGCAATGCCATTACTTCATGGTTTAGGCTCAAAAGAGGACAAACTTAGGCATGAACGTTAATTTTATTAATCCTTTCCTCCAATCTCTGCTCAATGTCATTTCGACTATGGCGAGCATGGATTTGACGCCGGGCAAACCTCAAATCAAATCAGATAACTTAGCGAAGGGGGATGTGTCTGGCCTCATTGGGCTCGTTGGCCCCCAAACAAAAGGATCACTATCGATTACCTTCGAACAAAAGCTGGTTTTGCAGATAATGCAGAATATGCTGGGCGAAAACCCGGGTAAAATTAACGAGGAAGTGACTGACCTAGTGGGTGAAATCACCAACATGGTGACTGGTGGTGCAAAAAATCTATTGGGTCAGAAAGGCTATGAGTTTGAAATGGCCACCCCTATGGTCGTGTCAGGCAAAGGCCACACTATTTCTCATAAAGCCAATGGCACTAAGATTATCATGCCTTTTACCAGCCCACATGGGACAGCCTATATCGAAATATGCTTTGAAAACTAAAAGCTTAAAATGTACCAAGCCAACATGGCTCAAATTACATTAACGCTCCTGTCGCTCTGGATCTTATGTTTCATTTGCTTATTTAAAGCTAGATAACAAAGATCAGAACGGCTGGATTACCAGCACCTGAATATACTTTTACCATTCATTTCACTGTCTCATTAGTGTCTAATGACCACTTCAATTCGCGCGGCTCTATCCGTAAACATATCGAGTCATCCAGCCTGCACATCAAATCAGTACTTAACTGAAATGCGCTTATCTAAGCCCTACTCGCTCAGCACACATACACTGCAAAAATGACTAACCTATGACGGTTTTATTCACTGCAAAATCAGTAGATGCAAACATAGTGCTGATGATTAACCACGAGACTTCATCTTATACTTTCTACAAATAAAAAACGGTGTTTAACACACCGTTTTTATGATTCTGCATTTCAAGCTGAAGACACTCAAGCTAACGAGGTTCATTTCACCAGGCTAGTCTCATGAGACCAAGCACGCGAGATTAAGCTCATGAGAGTAAACTCACGCGATGAAGTTAACAAAGCTAAGCTAAACAAACCGCAACCCTTGGGGTGAGCTTAGTGACTAATTCATAAGCGATAGTACCAATATGCTCAGCGACTTCTTCTACGGGTAATGCTTTACCCCACAACAAAGCGCTATCGCCAACCTTATCCTGCGCATCTTGGCCTAAGTCGACAGTCAACATGTCCATAGAGACGCGACCAACTATGGGTACGCGACGACCATTGACCCACACAGGTGTACCTTCCGGTGCATTACGGGGATAACCATCACCATAACCAATTGCGACAACACCCAAACGGGTATCTTGCTTCGCGGTCCAGAAACAACCATAACCCACTGGCTGATTGGCTTTATGATCCCGCACCGCAATCAACTGTGATACCAGTTCCATCGCAGGTACTAGTCCGTGATTCGCACCGCAATCTCCCGTGACAGGTGACACACCATAGAGTGCGATTCCCGGACGGATCCAATCGCCTTGGCTTTGCGGCCAATACAAAGCACCGGCGGAGTTGGCTAAGGTTCTAAATCCGGGCAAGCCAGCCGTTAAGCTATTAAAAGCCGCCATCTGCACTGAGGTATAACTATTATCAGGCTCATCTGCACAGGCAAAATGCGTCATTAAATGAATCGGTTTTGCCACATTGGGACAGGCCATTAACCTTGCGTAAACCGTTGAAAATTGCTCGGGTGTAAAGCCTAAGCGGTGCATGCCTGAATCGACCTTCAGCCAAA
Source organism: Shewanella sp. SP2S2-4 (assembly GCF_031932025.1). Classification (NCBI taxonomy): domain Bacteria; kingdom Pseudomonadati; phylum Pseudomonadota; class Gammaproteobacteria; order Alteromonadales; family Shewanellaceae; genus Shewanella; species Shewanella sp. SP2S2-4. The sequence continues at coordinate 62,648 of NZ_JAUOER010000011.1, read as the reverse complement.
CAGTCACAGGCTTAGACAATACAGTTTGCTCCAACATCTCCAGCTGAGAACTATGGTGCACCACAGTGTCGATATCATGCCCGACGAGTAACGGGAGATCGGTGGCACGGAAAAAACCTTCCAGCAATAACAACCGCGCTGTCACGCCGCCCGCTCGTAATTCTAAGGCTTCATCCAATCGTGCTAAGCCAAAGCCATCGGCACTGACTAAACAATTAGCGACATTCAATAATCCATGACCATAGCCGTTCGCTTTAACGACGGCCATAACGCGACTCGCTGGTGCTTGTTGACGCAACGCAGCGAGATTGGTTTGCAGTGCACTACTGCTAATTTCTGCACGGGGAAAAGGGTTCAAAATTTACCTTGCTCACTCAGGAAATAAAAAGTCACGGATATAAAAAATACATCAGCACAGCACGTCTTCTGCATACGCAAATTTACTATTTTCAAACATGAATTTAGTCTTCTTCAAACTGAGGTCCGGCATAATTATCGAAGCGCGAAAACTGCCCTTGGAAGGTGAGTCGCACCCGACCAATCGGGCCGTTACGTTGCTTACCGATAATGATTTCGGCCGTACCTTTATCTTGAGAATCGTTGTTATACACTTCATCGCGATAAATAAACATGATGAGATCCGCATCCTGCTCGATAGCGCCCGATTCACGCAAATCCGAGTTTACAGGGCGTTTATCAGCTCTTTGCTCAAGCGAGCGGTTAAGCTGCGACAGAGCAATAATCGGGATTTCCAACTCTTTGGCTAACGCCTTTAGTGAGCGTGAAATCTCAGAAATCTCTAAGGTACGGTTATCTTTCAAGGCGGGTACCTGCATTAACTGCAGGTAATCTATCATGATCATCGATAAACCACCGTACTCACGGGCGATACGACGCGCGCGGCTACGAACCTCGGTCGGCGTTAACCCCGAACCGTCATCGATATACATTTTGCCTTGCTCGAGCATGATACCCATGGTCGATGAAACCCGCGCCCAATCCTCGTCATCGAGCTGACCGGTACGGATTTTGGTTTGATCGACGCGGCCCAAGGAGGCCAACATACGCATCATAATCTGTTCTGACGGCATCTCGAGACTAAAGATAAGCACCGGCTTGTCTTCATTCATCGCGGCTTGTTCGCACAAGTTCATCGCGAAGGTGGTTTTACCCATAGAAGGACGCGCAGCAACGATAATCAAGTCACCGGACTGGAAGCCAGCGGTCATCTTATCCAGATCGTTAAAGCCGCTCGAAACCCCAGTCACACCGTTATGGGGGTTATTATAAAGCTGCTCAATCTTATCGACGGTTTTTTCCAGAATGGTTTTAATGCCTTCAGGACCTTCGTTGGAATTGGTTCGCATCTCAGCGATCTTAAAGACTTTACTCTCTGCAAGGTCGAGTAATTCGCTCGAGTCGCGGCCTTCTGGGTTGTAACCTGCATCGGCAATTTCGTGCGCTACGCGGATCATGTCACGCACTACGGCGCGTTCACGGACGATTTCGGCGTAAGATAAAATGTTACCCGCACTTGGGGTATTTTTGGCAATTTCACCTAAATAGGCAAAACCACCGGCATCTTCTAATTGATTTTCAACTTCGAGCTGTTCAGAAACCGTGATCAAATCGATCGGTTGCCCCAAATCGACCAATCTGTGCATGGCAGAGAAGATCATCTTGTGTGAGCGGGAGTAAAAGTCATCTTTTACGACGGCCTCAGCTACCCTGTCCCACGCTTCGGCATCTAACATCAAGCCGCCTAATACCGATTGTTCAGCCTCAATGGAATGCGGTGGCAGCTTGAGTCCATCAAGCTGCAAATCTCTTGGCTTACTTTTAGGCTTAAAAGCACCTTGTTGTGACATTAACGCTCCCGATTTCCAACAACTTAACAAAATATGATATAAAACCCGCGTCAAGCAAACAGGATGTTTACACTCGCCTGTTATCTCATTCCAACGGACACTCTAATAATCAATAAGGAAAGAACATGCGTATTGCATTGGTTGCGGCCTTAGTAATGACATCCGGCATAGCAACTGCCGACGAAGGACAATGGCAACCTTATCAAATGCCTTCTATTGCAGACAAACTCAGTGAACGCAGAATCGATATTCCTGCAGAAAAACTGGCCGATCTTACAAGTTATCCAATGAATGCCGTTGTAGGGCTGGGCTATTGTACCGCCAGTTTTGTCTCCCCCCAAGGGCTAGTTGTGACAAACCACCATTGTGCCTTCAAGGCGATACAATATAACACTAAGAAAGAACATAACTATCTCGAACAAGGCTTTTTAGCGACATCAATGGACAAGGAACCCTCTGCCGGTCCTAACGAACGTTTATACATCACAGAGGCTGTAACCGATGTCACCGCCCAAATCAATCAAGGCCTAAGCCAAGATCCGCTGAGCCGTTACGAAGACATTCAAAATCACAGCAAAGAACTGATCAAGAGCTGTGAAGCTGATGCTAACTATCGCTGTAATGTCCGCAGTTTCCATAACGGCCTAGAATATTACTTAATCAAGCAATTAATGATCCGCGATGTACGCTTAGTGTATGCACCACCAGAAAGTGTCGGTGCCTTTGGCGGCGACATCGATAACTATGAATATCCACGTCATTCGGGTGATTTTGCCTTCTTACGGGCTTATGTAGGTAAAGATGGCCAACCCGCTGCCTATAGCGACGATAACATCCCTTACAAGCCAAAGAGTTACCTTAAAATCAACGCCGATGGCGTGAAAGCCGGTGACGGCGTGTTTGTCGCAGGTTATCCAGGCTCAACCAGTCGCTATAACCTCACTAGTGAGCTTAAGTTTGCCAGTGACTGGCTGTATCCCACCCAAGCTAAACGCTATCAATTACAGATTGATACTATCGAAGCTATGGGACAAAAAGATGCAGACATCGCCATTAAATACGCTGGTAATATGGCTTCAATGGCCAACCGAATGAAAAAACTCAACGGCCTGTTAGCGGGTTTTAAAGCTACGGATATCGTAGGTATTAAACAAAGCCGTGAGGATAACTTTTTAGCTTGGCTTAAACAAAATCCTAAGCTAAATCAACACCTCATCGCTGAGTTAGAAGTGCTACTTGCCGAGCAACAACAGGCGTTCCAAAGTAATTACTACTTTACTAATGCCCAATCGAGCACCCTGTTAACCGCAGCAAACAGCTTGTATCGTCTTGCGAAAGAAAAACAAAAGCCCGATGCAGAACGTGAACAAGGCTATCAAGATCGTGATTTAGCGATGCTGAGCTCGCGCCTTAAACGTATCGATTCAAGTTTCGATGTCAAAGTCGATAAGGCATTGTGGTTACAGGATTTAAATGCTTACCTAGGCCAATCGAATCGCGTGGCAGCGCTCGATAAAATGTTAAGTGTAAATAGTAAAGACGTAGATCTCGCGGCTAAACTCGATGGTTTGTATTCACTCACTACGCTCACAGACCAAGCCCAACGTCTGGCGTGGATGAATGCCGATGTTAACGCCTTCGAAACCAGTGCCGATCCCTTTATTCGTTTAGCCGTAGCACTTTACGACACTAATATGGCGCAGGAAAAAACGGAAAAAATCTTAGACGGTAAGTTATCAACTGCTCGCCCAGACTATATGGCCGCAGTGATCGAATACTATAAGGCCAACAACTGGCCGGTCTATCCTGACGCCAACGGTACGCTGCGTATCAGCTACGGTATGGTCGATGGTTATCAATCACGTGATGCACTCTACAAACAGCCGTTTACTCGTCTAGATGGCATAGTCGCGAAACACACAGGCGTAGAGCCCTACAATGCACCGAAAAAGCTCCTCGATGCGATTGCCGAGCAGCGTTTTGGCAATCATTTAGTGAAGTCAGTTTATCAAGATCCCCGCGGCTGGATTTGCAGACTCTTCTCTTGCTTAGACAAACCCGAAGAATTTAACTCTGTACCGGTTAACTTCTTATCGAGCGTTGACACCACAGGCGGTAACTCGGGTTCGCCCGTCTTTAACGGTAAAGGTGAGTTAGTGGGGCTTAACTTCGACTCCACCTACGAGGCCATCACTAAAGATTGGTTCTTCAACCCAACCATCACCCGCGCAGTACACGTGGATATCCGCTATATCCTGTGGATGATGGACGAAGTCGACCATGCCGATAATCTGATTAAAGAACTAGATTTAGTAAGAAATTAACACCCAGAGCTGAATCAGTTGCTCTAAACAAAAAGCCGCTCACTGTTTTGCAGTAAGCGGCTTTTATTTGGGCTCGTATTTTAGCAGTGAATGCACTTTGAGATAATGAGATTGAATGAATAGGCGCATATTACCTATCGCTTAAATCCATCGCAGAGCCGATATCCAAACCTAAATACACTCAAATCCTAAATTTCAGCCATAAAAAAACACCGCCGAGGCGGTGTCTTTTTATATTTAAAGCGAGTCGTAATTAAGCTTCTGCAACCACAGATACTTTAACAACAGCTTTAACTTCAGTGTGTAACTGAACTTCAACTTCGAAGTCGCCAGTAGTACGCAGAGCGCCTAATGGTAAACGAACTTCTGATTTAGCCAGCTCAACACCAGCAGCAGTCACTGCATCAGCGATGTCACGGTTGCCAACTGAACCAAACAGTTTGCCTTCATCACCAGCTTTAGAAGCGATTACAACCGCTTCCAGTGCAGTGATTTTCTCAGCACGTAGGTTAGCAGCAGCTAATTCAGCAGCTAATTTAGCTTCTAATTCAGCGCGACGAGCTTCAAATACTTTAACGTTGCTTTCGTTAGCAACAACAGCTTTACCTTGTGGCAAAAGGAAGTTACGTGCGTAACCAGCCTTAACTGATACTTGGTCACCCAAGTTGCCTAGGTTAGCGATTTTATCAAGCAGAATAACGTTCATTATCAAATCCTCTATATTCGATTAGGAATACTGCAATTACTGATGTAAATCAGTATATGGCAGTAGAGAAAGATAACGAGCACGCTTGATAGCGCGAGCTAGTTGGCGCTGATATTTAGCACTAGTACCAGTGATACGGCTTGGAACAATCTTGCCGCTTTCAGTGATGTAGTTCTTTAAAGTAACGATATCTTTGTAATCAATTTCTGCAACACCTTCAGCGGTGAAACGGCAGAACTTGCGACGACGGAAATAACGTGCCATGTTGACAGTCTCCTAAGTTTTCAATTCGACATTTTCGGCATGGATAACTAAGCGGTTTTGACCATTGCGCCCCTGTTGAAGCGTCATAAAGCCTTGCACTTGTACTTCCACACCTGCTTTCAGATCTTCTGCTACGCTTTCAAAGCGTGGGCCACTCAAAATCACTTGAATTTGTACGTAGACGTTGCGGAGCATATCTGCTTCATAACGCTGCGATTTGTGTTCCAACATTATCACACTGTGTGCAACACCTGCTGGGCTTTTAAAGCGTCTTGAACGAGTTATCGTTCCTGACAACACCAAGTTATTGGTGGTCACAGATTACCTTACTCAGCGATTTCTTCAGCGTGAGCTTCATCGTATGAGCGTTCGCCAGCTGGGCCACGACGTGAATCGCGCTCATCTCTAGCTTTAGCCATTGGAGATGCTTCAGTAACGGCAACTTTAGTACGCATTACCATGTTACGCAGAACTGCGTCGTTGAAACGGAAAGCTGTTTCTAGCTCTTCAATCGTCTCTGCTTTAGCTTCAACGTTCATCAGAACGTAGTGAGCTTTATGCAGATCAAGGATTGGGTAAGCCAGTTGACGACGGCCCCAATCTTCTAAACGGTGGATTGTGCCGTTAGCTTCGGTGATAACACCTGTGTAACGCTCAATCATACCTGGTACTTGTTCACTTTGATCTGGGTGAACCATAAATACGATTTCGTAATGACGCATTTATTGCTCCTTACGGTTATGTAGCCTCGGTATTGGCTCAGTCAAACCAAATGGAGGCAAGGAACGAAAAATAGTGACTGATTTGAGCGCGAGATAGTACAGAAAGCAAGACAGAAACTCAAGCAATAACTTTGCCTCGCCAATCAATACAGGTATGATGGCGCTTCATCTATATTCGGACATCAGACATCGGCTAACCAAGAATAAACATAATGCTAAAAGTTATTGCGCCAATTTTTTTATTTTCCCTTTCATTTCCTGCGCTTGCGCTTGTTCCACCGGATTACCAGGAACCGCCCAGCGATTTTACCGCAGAAATCGAAGCGGGTTTGCAACTGAATACAGGCAATACCGAGTCCAGCAGTTTTAACGGTCGAACCCAACTGATTTACGACACCCAGCAAACCAAGCAAGAAGCCACGCTCAAAGCCTACTTTGCCTCAGAAAAAAGCAAGACAACTTCAGAAAAATACGAACTCCAACTCCAGTCGAACTATAAACTGACCAAAGGCTACATCTTCGGACGCGGTGATTTTACTTGGGATCAATTCGGTAGTTACACGCAAATCTCAACTATTTCTAGTGGTTACGGTTTTAATGCCATCAGCAGCTACAAGACCAAACTCAGTCTCGAAGTCGGCCCCGGTTATCGATATAACTTACCGGCCGAATCTGTCGATATTCCCAATCCTGATGCTGAGAAAGATGTCATTTTGCGTACCGCGGCAAAGTTTTCTCAAAAACTGCAGGAATACAGCAGTCTCAATGCCGATTTAACCGCCGAAATGGGCGAAAACAACAATACCCTCACCTTAGACATGAACTACAAGAATCTGGTGTTCCAAGATTGGGCTTTTAAAATCGGCATGAACATCAAATATACTGAAGTGGTCCCTGAAGGTAGCCAGCAGACAGATACCATCACCACCTTCAACTTACTTTATACCTTTAGATAACCGCTTTTAGATAATCCAAAACAATATAAGCAAGCACACGGCGCCAATGTCATCTTCGGCTGGCGTCTATGTGAAGTTCCTCCGCCCCCTCTCAAGTCACTTCGACATAATCTAAGGATTTTTCGAGCAGAAATGCGCAATTAATCAAGATTTACCAACAATTTGCAACACAACATAAACACCAACCCCTGATATACTCACGGTTTATTATCAATCTTGTTTGTGTTTTCGGAGTTGTATATGACTAATCCGCTGCGCACTTTCGCCTCTTTATATAGCACCACCTTGTTAATGGTACTGGCCGGCGGTTTGCTCACTACTTACCTTGGGCTCAGGCTCTCGGTGATGAATGTGCCACAGATATGGATAGGCGGCATGATGTCGGCCTATTATGTTGGCCTTGTGGCGGGCTCTAAGATTGGTCATAGACTTATCGCCCAAGTGGGTCATATCCGCGCCTTCGTAGCCAGTGCAGGCATAGTCGCCGCATCTGCATTGGGTCATGCACTCGTGGATGAGCTAGCAGTTTGGCTGCTCCTCAGGCTCGTTGTCGGCATGGGAATGATGTGCCAATACATGGTGCTAGAAAGTTGGCTTAACGAACAAGCCGAAAGTAACCAAAGGGGCACAGTGTTCGCGAGTTATATGATCGTATCTTACTTTGGCTTGATCTTGGGCCAAGGCGCAATAAGCATCTTCCCCGAATTAGGCCTTGAGCCATTACTGCTGATCGCGATTTGTTTCTCACTCTGTATCGTACCGATTTCACTCACGCGTCGTCTTCACCCTGCGCCTTTGGTCCCAGCTCCACTCAAAATTGCCCATTACTGGAAAAAAGCGCCGCAGGCACTCACAACCATCGCGATTGGTAGCATGATAGTGGGTTCGTTTTATGGTCTCGCGCCCGCCTACGCGAGCAACTTAGGTTTGCCACCTGAAAAAGTCGCCACTTATATGACAGCAACGATTTTAGCAGGATTACTGGCACAATGGCCGATGGGGAAACTGTCCGACATTATGTCCCGCAGTCGCCTTATTCGTATCAACTGTATATTGCTTGGCATCTTAGCCTTAGCCATCGCCTTAACGCCCTATCATCCAGTGATTTCGCTGGTGATGACTTTCCTCTTCGGTATTTTAGGCTTCACCTTCTATCCACTTGCTACGGCACTGGCTAACTCACGAGTCGAACAGAATGAGCGGGTCGGTTTATCTGCCACCATCTTATTAACCTTCGGCTTAGGGGCTAGTATCGGTCCATTGATCGCCTCTACGTTGATGCAATGGCTTGGCAACAGCATGTTATATGGCTTTATGTCTGCCTGTACCTTAATCTTGTTTGTGCGGCTACGTTATGTACATGCACAACAAAAAGCCGAAACCAATGTCACCCAAGACTACATAATGGCGACGGGCGACTTAGTCTCTTCACCACTGGCGGCAGCGCTGGACCCACGAGTTGATGTCGAATCGATTCAAGAACATATGACGCCCAGTGCTAACCTAGATGAAGCGGAATATGATTTAGGGGCTGATGGTGTCGATGACGATATTATCGACGCAAATGACAGTGATGAGGAGCAACTCGCCTTCAGTTTCGATATCGAACAAGCAGAGCCTGAAGCCGTTCAAACGGATGAAGCCGATAGCCATCCGGTTAACCTAGACAAAGCGCTGATATAAAAAGGCCAATAAAAAGACCGATTAACTGTTTAAAGTTAATCGGCCTTTTTTATTACTTCAAGTGCTGACTAAAACAAATAGTTACTGCAACAAGTCGTTACTGCAAGCCTGATACCGCATGTGCGAAATCAGGCAAGCGTGAGCGTATTAGCGGCGGCGCTGACGCACAGCTTCAAATAAGCAAATACCGGTCGCAACCGATACATTCAAGCTCGACACACTACCCGCCATAGGGATAGAGATCAGTGAATCACAAGACTCACGGCTTAAACGGCGTAAACCTTTATCTTCCGCGCCCATGGCAATCGCTAATGATCCTTTGAGATCGGCTTGATAAAGCTCGCAATCTGCCTCGCCCGCAGTGCCCACAATCCACACACCCTTTTCCTGCAGGTGACGCATAGTGCGCGCAAGATTAGTCACTTGGAATAAAGGCACTGTTTCCGCAGCGCCACATGCCACTTTACTCACAGTCGCCGTTAAGCCAACTGAATTGTCTTTAGGCACGATAATACCTTGTACGCCCGCCGCATCGGCATTACGTAGACAAGCGCCTAAGTTATGGGGATCCGTCACGCCATCCAAAATCAGCAGGAATGCTTGCTCAGTGTTAGCAAGCAGCACATCTAAATCTTGCTCATTCAACACTTTCGCCGCTTTAACGCGCGCGACTATACCTTGATGTTGGCTGCTTTCCGCTTTGTCATCCAAGGCTTTGCGAGAAGCGACCTGAATCGTAGTGCCAAAAGCTTTGGCCTGATTGGCCAGCACAGTTAAGCGCTCATCGTCACGGCCTTGTAACAGCCATAACTCGATAATGCGCTCAGGGCTGTGTTTTAGCAGGGCTTCAACTGCGTGGATCCCAAAAATAATATCTTGTTTTTTCATTTATTTCTTTCTCGTGCTCCGCTTAGCGGCTTTTGGCTTTTTAGCCGGATCTTTTACTGCTGTTTTTTTCGCTTTAGTGCCCGCTTTAGCCTTAGGTTTGGCTTTGCCAGCTTCAGCCTTAGTGCTAGGGGTTGCGGTTTTACCCGCTTTGCCTTGCTTAGCACCTTCGCGATTAACACGCTCACGGGCAGTCATCGGCTTATCACGGCTGGCAGATGCTTTACGCTTGCCACCTTTGCCGTCATCGCCCAGCATGACTAAATCAATCTGTCTGTCATCTAAGTTAACTGCAGCGACCTTAACCGTCACAGGATCGCCCACTTGATAGACTTGGCCTGTATGCTCACCGATAAGGCGTTGACGCATAGGATCGAATTGGTAGTAATCACTACCTAGGCTTGAGATATGCACTAAGCCATCGATAAACAGCTCATTTAAGCGCACGAATAAACCAAAGCTCGTCACTGAGGCAATTACAGCTTCAAAGGTATCGCCGACGTGATCTTGCATAAACTCGCACTTGAGCCAATCGCTAACATCGCGAGTCGCTTCATCGGCACGACGCTCTGTAGTCGAACACTCTTCGCCCAATTGGTCGAGTTCATCGAGTTGATAATGGTAGCCACCATCCTGCGTCCACTTTTCTGTGGCTTCGCCTCTTTCCTTCGCCAGTAAATAACGGATCACTCTATGTAAGACTAAATCCGGATAACGGCGAATGGGCGAGGTAAAATGCGCATACTCCTCTAAGGCTAGACCAAAGTGACCTTCATTATCTGGAGTGTAAATGGCCTGACGCATAGAGCGCAGCAACATCACTTGGATAAGTTCAGCATCGGGACGCTCAGCAATTTGCAGCATCACGTTCTGATAATCGGACGGCGTTGGCTCAAGACCACCAGTCATAGTCAAGCCACGCTCAGCAAGGAACTCTTTAAAGTTCGCCAATTTTTGCTCGGATGGCGCTTCATGCACACGGTACAAGACTTCGCCTTTGTGTTTCTTCACAAACTTAGCTGCAGAAACGTTAGCTAAAATCATGCATTCTTCAATGATTTTATGGGCTTGATTACGGCCACGCGGCACGATTTTATCAATCTTGCGCTGCTCATTGAAAATGAACTGCGTTTCCATGGTTTCAAACGCAATCGCACCACGCTCGGCTCTTTGTTCATCTAGCGCTAAATACAATGACTGTAAACACTGTAGATGCGGGAACAAGGCTTCATGCTCAGGCGCAATTGGGCCGCCTTCTAACATCTCCGCCACTTGGGTATAAGTAAAACGGGCATGGGAATACATCACCGCCGGATAAAACTTATAACCCGACAACTTGCCTTTGGCAGACACTGTCATCTCGGCGACCATACATAAACGGTCGACGTGAGGATTAAGCGAACATAGGCCGTTGGAGATTTTCTCCGGCAGCATAGGGATCACTTGCGATGGGAAATACACTGAGTTACCACGGGCACGCGCTTCGGTATCTAAAGCCGAATCGGTGCGAACATAATAACTAACGTCAGCAATCGCAACCCATAAACGCCAGCCGCCACCGGCTTTTTTCTCCGCATACACGGCATCGTCAAAATCGCGGGCGTCTTCGCCGTCGATAGTCACTAATGGCAGATGACGTAAATCTACACGGCCGACTTTATCGGCGTCGGTCACTTCATCGGGAATTCGGCGCAGTTTCTTCTCGATCACAGGTGACCAAGTATGGGGTAAGTCGTAGTTACGCAAGGCGATTTCGATTTCCATCCCCGGCGCCATTTGCTTACCAAGCACTTCAGTCACTTTACCCGCAGCCTTAACAAAACGACCTGGGCGACGCGTTAATTCAACCACAACCACATCGCCTTGACGGGCGCCGTTGCGGTCTTCATTCGCGACTAAGATTTCTTGGGTTATACGCTTATCATCGGCAATGACAAATGCCATACCGCTATCAACATGATAACGGCCAACAATCGCGGCACTGCGCGGCTGGATCAAACGCACCAAACGCGCTTCGCGGCGACCACGACGATCTGTGCCCGCTTTTTGCGCCAGCACTTTATCACCATGGAAATACATCAGCATATCGCGGTTCGAAATAAATAAGTCATCACCGCCTTCATCGGGTTTGAAAAAGCCGAAGCCTTCTCTGTGTCCGAGTACAGTGCCGGGGATAAGATCCATTTTCTCGGGCAAGCCATAGCTCTGCCCACGGGTGAACACGAGTTCGCCATCGCGTTCCATCGCACGAAGGCGACGGCGCAGGGCCTCAAGTTGTTCTTCCTCTTGGATGTTTAACGCCGCGGCAATACTGTCACGAGTGATAGGTGATTTCTGAGAACGTAAGTAATCGATAATATACTCACGGCTTGGGATAGGGTTTTCGTACTTATCCTGTTCACGCTCAAAATGAGGGTCTTTGATCATTCAATATCCAAATAATGTGTCTCTAGATTAAGAGACCACTTAACGGGTTCGCAACTGTTCTTGCTGGGCCCGCGCCACTGCACTGGGGGGCATTTTAGCTGCTAACACCTGCAGTAAAGACAAGGCTTTTTTCTTCGTCGCCTCGTCCGCAAATACATCGTTATATAACCAGTGATAGGCCATCTCGTAATCCCTAGGACTACCATAACCTTCACCGAATAAACGCACTAACATCATACGAGCGGGTAAATCACCACTTGCAGCCGCAGGCAGTAAATAATGCACTGCTCTGTCTTTATTGCGGATGACAAATTTCCCACTCTGATAATACTCGGCAAGCTTTAACATCGCTTCTGAGCTACCTTGTTCGGCCGAGTCACGTAACAAAGCAATGCCCTTCACAGGGTTTGCCTTTACACAGGTTCCATAATTGAGCATTTCGCCCCACAGGAATTGATATAAAGGCTGTTTTAAGACTTGGGCTCGCGCCTCAATGTCTTGGACTAACTGGCAATCATCACGCTTCACTTTCGCTAAATATTGATCGCTACGGATCAAATCAAGCAATTGATCTTGGCTATAAATATCCACCGCCTGCGTTTCAGCAAAGCACATTGAAGATACTAAGGGCAGTAGCGCAACTAGTGCTGTACGTAGCATAACGACTCTCAATGACAAAAGGGTGAATACTTGCATCGGCAGTATAACCTATTTCTTGAGCTTGAGCTGAATTTCTAACCGCAGAATTAAACAGAGAAAGGCATAAAGAAGCAGAGAAAAAGGCCGTGAAACACGGCCTTAACAGGTCTTAATTGAACGGATTAACCAAAATCATGGTTTCGTTACGGTCAGGACCAGTAGAGATAATGTCGATTGGTGTTTCTAATAGCTCTTCAAGACGCTTGATATAATTGATCGCTGCCGGTGGCAGTTGCTCAATGGATGTCGCGCCAAAAGTCGACTCGCTCCAACCTGGCATAGTTTCATAAACAGGCGTAACCAGTTCATAACCTTCAGCCGCAAGCGGGGTCACTTTAGAGATAGTGCCATCAGGATTCTGATAACCAACACAAATTTTCACTTCTTTCAGACCATCAAGTACATCTAACTTAGTCAAGCAGAAGCCACTCACACTGTTGATTTGAACTGCGCGGCGCATTGCCACAGCATCCAACCAACCTGGACGACGCTTACGACCCGTTGTCGCACCAAACTCATGACCTTTAGTACCTAAATGATCACCAACTTCACATAATAGTTCAGTTGGGAATGGACCTGCACCCACGCGAGTGGTGTAAGCCTTCATGATACCTAAGACATAGTCTAAGTGACGTGGACCAAAACCTGAACCCGTCGCAACACCACCGGCAGTGGTATTTGAAGAGGTTACAAAAGGATAAGTTCCGTGGTCGATGTCGAGTAATGTACCTTGAGCGCCTTCAAACAGGATTGGCTCACCGGCTTTACGCGCAGTATCCAACAGTTCAGTCACGTCAACACACATGCTCTTCAGATAATCGGCCATAGCCAAAGCATCTGCTAGCGTTTGCTCGTAATCAACAGCTTCGACTTGATAGTACTCTGTCAGCATAAAGTTATGGTATTTCATAACTTCTTTCAGCTTTTCAGCAAACAGTTCAGCATTGAACAGGTCGCCTACTCGCAGACCGCGACGGGAGATCTTGTCTTCATACGCAGGTCCGATTCCACGGCCAGTTGTACCAATAGCTTTATTGCCACGTGCTTTTTCACGGGCGATATCTAAGGCGCAATGGAATGGTAGGATCAGCGGACACGCTTCAGAGATCAACAGACGTTCCTCAACAGGAACACCACGATCTTTCAGCATGTTGATCTCTTTCATCAGGGCGTCAGGTGCAAGCACCACACCGTTGCCAATAATGCATTTCACATTATCGCGCAGGATACCCGATGGGATCAGATGAAGAACGGTTTTATCACCATCGATAACCAAGGTATGACCAGCATTGTGGCCGCCTTGATAGCGAACTACATATTTTGCCTGTTCTGTTAGAAGGTCGACAATCTTACCTTTTCCTTCGTCACCCCATTGGGTGCCGAGAACAACTACGTTTTTGCCCATTATTTGCTGCAAGGTTGCGGTTAAAAAAGAATTTTAACAGATCTTAGTAAGCAAGGGCAAGCAGGCTGTTTTTTACGCAAAAATCACCAGAATCACCACGCCTGCCGTGACTAACGCGCCACCGAGTCGCTGGATAACCTGCTGATTTTGATGGGAGAGTTCATTTAAATAACGACGCCACTTGTTCGGAAAGAGTAAGGGCCCGACTCCCTCTAAAAGTAATACAAGTGCCACTGCCAGCATAAAAACTTGAAAAGTCATGCGCACCTCAAACTCAGTCGTTCAATACAAATTGATTGTATATCAGCACACCCCAACAACAGAGTCTCTTATTTAAATGAATTCGCCAGTACCGTAAATTCTAGCCAATAAAAAACCCAGCATAGGCTGGGTTTTTTGATATTCCAAAAACGAATTAACGCTTAGAGAATTGTGGCTTACGACGTGCTTTACGTAGACCCACTTTCTTACGCTCAACTTTACGAGCGTCACGGGTAACGAAACCAGCAGAACGTAGTGATGGACGCAGTGCTTCATCTAATTGCATCAGAGCACGGGTAATACCGTGACGGATTGCGCCTGCTTGGCCAGTGATACCACCGCCTTTAACAGTTACATAGATGTCCAGCTTGTCAGTCATTTCAACTAACTCTAAAGGTTGACGAACAACCATACGAGCAGTTTCACGACCAAAATACTGATCCAAAGGACGTTGATTTACAACGATGTTGCCACTACCTGCTTTAGCGAAAACGCGAGCTGTAGAGGTTTTGCGACGGCCAGTGCCGTAGTACTGAGTTGCAGCCATTTGCTTAATCCCGTTTAGATATCAAGAACTTGAGGTTGTTGTGCAGTGTGGTTATGTTCTGCGCCAGCGTAAACTTTCAGTTTACGGAACATGGCACGGCCCAGAGGACCTTTTGGTAACATACCCTTAACTGCTTTCTCGATGATCATTTCTGGCTTTTGCGCTTGCAGCTTTTCAAAGCTGATTTGCTTAATGCCACCAGGGAAGCCTGAATGCGAGTAGTACGTTTTGCCTTTCGCTTTGTTACCAGTAACAGTCACTTTTTCAGCATTAACAACGATGATGTAATCACCGGTATCAACGTGTGGAGTGTATTCTGGCTTATGCTTACCGCGTAAACGGATAGCGATTTCAGTAGCGATACGACCTAAAGTTTTGCCGTCTGCATCAACGACGAACCAGTCACGAGTTACGGTTTCTGGTGTAGCAGTAAAAGTCTTCATTATTACAAAAACCCAAAGTTAATTTTCTGTCTCACATGCTGCCTGCATTTGCAAACAACACAAAATTGCCTTTTAGTACCCCTTCGAGCACTGACTTCGGCTTACAACTTCCGCCCAATTGGCGGAGTAACGTGGGCAGGTGGCGGAGTATAGACAAAGCTGAGTTAAAAATCACCTGATATTTTGATAAAAATTATAAAATATCGACCAATCTGGCTTGTCATCCTAAGGATTAACAAGCCACTGGCGATTTAACACGGGAGTTAAAGCAAAACTCTTGCGCCGCAGGGTTAAGGCAGGTGCTCTGTTTTCAAATAATCGTGGGATTGCATCTCAATAAGACGCGAGCGACAACGTCTAAATTCGAAGTTAAGCAAGCCATCGGCGTAGATATCTTCGAGTGGCACTTGGGCCGATACGATAAGCTTTACATTGCGCTCGTAAAACTCATCAACCATAGCTAAAAATCGTCTGGCGATATCATCGCCGGTCAAAAATGCGCCCATTTGCTCAATGCCGCTGACCAGCACAGTATGGTAAATCCGCGCCAATTCCATGTAGTCACGCTGACTTCGCGGTCCATCACAGAGCGCTCTAAAATCGGCCAACAATACGCCCTGCGCCTGCTGACGAATACTGATGCTACGACCTTCGATTTCGATGTCGGCGGTAAGCACCTCTGACTCAGGCGCTAACTGGCTAAAATAACGCATAAGATTGGCATCGGCTTGTGCGTCTAAAGGATGATGATAAATCTCCGCTTGCTCAAGGGTACGTAGTCGATAATCGATGCCAGAATCCACATTGAGCACTTCACAATGTTGATTAATTAGGGCTATCGCAGGTAAGAAACGTGCGCGCTGTAAGCCATTTTTATATAAGTCATCGGGGATAATGTTAGATGTAGCAACCAGCACAACGCCTTCTTTAAATAGTGCTTGAAACAGCGTGCCTAACAACATGGCATCAGTAATATCTGAGACAAAGAATTCATCGAAGCAGATAACGCGATATTTCGCGGCCATCTTTTTCGCAATCACCAGCAAGGGATCGCGCACGCCTTTCAGCTCATCTAAATCTAAATGTAGCTGATGCATAAAACGATGGAAGTGAGCCCGCAGCTTTTGATCGCCAGGCAAGGCATCAAAAAAAGTATCCATCAGATAGGTTTTACCGCGACCCACACCGCCCCAAAGATACAGGCCCTTAGGTGAAGCCGGCGCCGATTTTAAGCCTAATGCACTAAACAATTTCCCCACGACAGAAGTCGGCTCTTCCGCCGCCGTTAAGTCTTCATAGACACGTTGTAATGCTTTGACGGCAATTTCTTGGGCCGGATCATGGGAAAAACCGTCACGGGTAAGATCTTTTTGATAATGCTGCCAAGGGCTTAACTGAGGCACTTTTTAATTCTCTTATGTCCTTTACTAAAACTGCAACGATATTAGCACGGCCAATGTGACGCAGGATATATTAATGCAGAATACGACTTTTGCCTCAAGGTTAAACAGCATACAAACGACGAATAAACCTCTATGCTGTAGGTCATTTTAATCGGCAAGACTTGTTGTTTTCAGGGCTTGAAAAATGCGTATCTTGCCCACAGTTTTCCACTCAGCAACGAGCATGAAACAGCCGATAAAATAGGCTCAAAAAAATTAACATTTGTTAATATGATGAACTTTTTCAATTAGGTGCGTGTCCGAATGGTTACCTAGGCAAATAGCCGGTACCGATACAGATTTGATCTGGCACTCGCACAATAGCTGATGCATTACATCCAGATCGCTCAACCCTTATTTGGAGTTATGAATAGATGAAAACAAAATTATCTGTACTTTCAGCCGCAATGTTAGCCGCGACCCTGACTATGATGCCTGTCGTCTCACAGGCCGCCATTCCACAGACGGTTGAGGGACAATCCATTCCAAGTCTTGCGCCCATGCTTGAGCGTACGACACCTGCTGTTGTGTCCGTAGCCGTTACGGGTACTCATGTTTCAAAACAAAGAGTACCTGATGTTTTCCGTTACTTCTTTGGCCCCAATGCGCCGCAGGAGCAAGTGCAGGAACGTCCTTTTAGAGGCTTAGGCTCAGGCGTTATTATTGATGCCGAAAAAGGCTACATAGTCACTAACAACCACGTGATTGACGGTGCTGATGATATTCAAGTTGGTCTACATGACGGTCGTGAAGTAAAAGCCAAACTCATTGGTACTGACTCAGAGTCTGATATTGCATTGCTGCAAATTGAGGCAAAAAATCTTATCGCAATCAAGTCATCAGACTCTGACGACTTGCGTGTTGGTGACTTTGCCGTTGCCATTGGTAACCCCTTCGGTTTAGGGCAAACCGTGACTTCAGGTATTGTCAGTGCTTTAGGCCGTAGCGGTTTAGGCATAGAAATGCTGGAAAACTTTATTCAAACCGATGCCGCCATTAACAGTGGTAACTCGGGTGGTGCACTCGTTAACTTAAACGGGGAATTGATTGGGATTAACACCGCAATAGTAGCACCAGGCGGTGGTAACGTTGGTATCGGCTTTGCGATCCCTGCCAATATGGTGAAAAACTTGGTCGCACAAATTGCCGAACACGGTGAAGTACGCCGCGGAGTACTGGGGATTTCGGGACGCGATCTTGATAGCCAACTCGCCCAAGGCTTTGGTTTAGACACCCAGCACGGCGGCTTCGTGAATGAAGTCGCTAAAGACAGTGCCGCCGAGAAAGCCGGTATTAAAGCGGGTGATATCATTATCAGCGTCGATGGCCGTGGCATTAAGTCCTTCCAAGAACTGCGTGCCAAAGTCGCCACTATGGGCGCGGGTGCTAAGGTTGAGCTAGGACTCATCCGTGACGGCGATAAGAAAACCGTTAAGGTGACCTTAGGTGAAGCAAGCCAAACCAGTGAATCTGCGGCGGGCGCCGTGCATCCTATGTTGCAAGGTGCATCCTTAGAAAACTCATCTAAGGGCATTGAAATCACCGATGTCGCCCAAGGTTCACCTGCGGCAATGAGTGGCTTACAAAAAGGAGATGTGATTGTCGGTATTAACCGTACTGCAATTAAAGATCTTAAGGCACTTAAAGCACAACTAAAAGATCAAGAAGGTGCGGTGGCACTGAAGATCATGCGTGATAAGAGCATGTTGTATTTAGTCCTACGTTAATCGACTAAATAGGCCATTTTTTCTGCCACACATAAGCATAGGGAGCTTAGGTTCCCTATGCTTACATAGATTAAACATGTTAATCTAACTCACCTTTTTCAAGATCCATCCTGCCATGACGATAAAAGACACACTATTATATCTCGGTAAAGCCACCCTTTTTGGTCTTATCATGGCGGCCATGTTTTTATTGGTAACCCGTTATTTCGATAACCAGTCCCTCGGTAATAGTCTGCTACAAACCCGAGCCAACAACACAGTCGAGCTCTCCTTTGCCAAGGCGGTCCGCCGCGCAGCCCCTGCCGTTGTTAACATTTATAGCCTCAGCATAGATCAGAACCGCCCACTTAACTCGGGTTCGCTACAGGGCCTAGGTTCTGGGGTGATAATGAGCAAAGAAGGCTATATTCTTACGAATTATCATGTCATTAAAAAGGCCGACGAAATTGTTGTCGCCCTGCAAGATGGACGCAAATTTACCTCTGAAGTGGTTGGCTTCGATCCAGAAACCGATTTATCGGTACTCAAGATTGAAGGCGATAACTTACCGATTGTCCCCGTTAACCTCGACAGTCCGCCTCAAGTTGGTGATGTCGTACTCGCCATTGGTAATCCCTACAATTTGGGCCAAACCATTACCCAAGGTATCATCAGTGCCACGGGTCGTAACGGCTTAAGTTCAGGTTACTTAGACTTCTTACAAACCGACGCGGCGATTAATGCCGGTAACTCGGGCGGCGCACTGATTGACACCAACGGCAGCCTTATTGGTATTAATACCGCAGCATTCCAAGTGGGTGAAGAAGGCGGCGGCCATGGGATTAACTTCGCTATCCCGATTAAATTGGCCCACAGCATTATGGGCAAGTTGATTAAGAATGGCCGCGTGATCCGTGGTGCCTTAGGGATTTCTGGCGAGCCAATTAACCCTGTGGTGGCGCAGATCCTTAATCTACCCGACCTAAAAGGTGTGCTCGTTACAGGTGTCGATCCTAATGGCCCTGCGGCGCGAGCCCTCTTAATGCCAAGGGATGTGATTATTAAATACGATGGTGAAGATGTGCCAGGCGTTGAAATGCTGATGGATCGCATCGCTGAAACCACACCGGGTAAGAAAGTGATGATGACTGTGATACGCCAAGGGAAACAACAGGAGTTGCCCGTTATTATCGATGAAAAGGTTGTGGTCGATAACTAGAGCGGCACCCATCATTGCGTACGCAGAGAACAAAAAACCAGCTTTTAAGCTGGTTTTTTAATGGGTCGAGATTTTAATCTCTCAGGCCTAGCTCAATAGCTCATTACTGAGTACGCACAACCTGCGCGCCTAAACCTTGGAACTTATTCTCAATGTGCTCGTAACCACGGTCTAAGTGATAGATACGATCGACAATCGTCTTACCATCGGCCACTAAACCCGCAATCACTAGACTCGCTGACGCGCGTAAATCCGTCGCCATCACCTGCGCACCACTTAAGGATTCAATCCCTTGGATGATGCAGGTATTACCTTCAAGCTCCATGGTTGCACCCATACGAATAAGCTCTGGTACGTGCATAAAACGGTTTTCGAAGATGGTCTCGGTAATCGTTGCCGTGCCTTGCGCTAAGGCATTAAGCACACAGAACTGCGCCTGCATATCCGTTGGAAAACCAGGATAAGGTGCCGTCTTGATATTGACCGCCTTCGGACGTTTACCCTGCATATCAAGCTCAATCCAATCTTCACCTGTAGTGATCTTAGCACCCGCATCTTCAAGTTTTGCGATAACCGACTCTAATGACGCAGGATCGGCTTTTAAGCAACGGATGCGACCACGGGTTACCGCAGCGGCCACCAAAAATGAACCGGTTTCGATACGGTCTGGCATCACGCGGTAATGACAGCCCTGTAAACGCTCAACCCCTTGAATACGCAAGGTTGCACTGCCTACGCCGGTGATTTTTGCGCCCATGGCAATTAAGCAATTAGCGAGATCGATCACTTCAGGTTCACGGGCCGCATTTTCAATCACGGTTTCGCCATCGGCCAACGCTGCCGCCATCAGTAAGTTTTCGGTGGCGCCAACACTCACCATGTCCATGAAAATGTGTGCGCCCTTAAGACGTCCATCAACACGGGCTTTAATATAGCCTTCTTTCACTTCAATCTTGGCACCCATCATTTCGAGGCCATGTAAGTGTAAGTTAACTGGTCTTGCGCCAATGGCACAGCCGCCAGGCAATGACACATCTGCGGTACCATAACGCGCCAATAACGGCCCTAAGATCAAGATAGAAGCGCGCATGGTTTTCACTAGATCGTAGGGAGCGCAAAACTCATTTAGATTCGTGGTTGAAATGCGGATCTGTCCGTCGCCAAGCTCAGTCACTTCAGCACCAAGGCAGCGTAATAATTTACAGCTCGTACTCACATCGCGAAGATTCGGCACGTTAGAAACCACAAAATCGGTTTCGGCTAATACGCCTGCCATCAGAATAGGCAGAGCCGCATTTTTCGCACCCGAAATAATCACATCACCGGCAAGCGGGGGGCTTGCCTGAATTGTTAGTTTATCCACTTTTCCTCACTAGCTAGGCATGTTGAAAACTTTTTCGCGTTTCCATTGAGTCGGCGTGAAAGTTTTGATCGTTAATGCATGTAATTCACCGCTGGCAATGTGTGCCGTCAACGGTGCATAAATGGCTTGTTGCTGTTTGACTCGGCTCATACCATCGAAGCATTCGCCTACTGCGATCACTTTATAATGGCTACCATCTGAGCTAGCGTGAACTTCTTCAAGCCCTAACGCATCACGTAAAATCTGTTCGATTAAGCTGCATTCCATGAAATCTATTACCCTATTATCAATGCACTTCTTCGGTAAAGAAGGCATGTAAATCATATAAATCGATGAGTTTTTTAAGTTGTGGTGAGGCAGAACGTAATTCAAGTTGGCTGCCATGTTCACGCACTAACGCCAGCAAAAATGCCATGCCAGCGCTATCACTGTATTCGAGCCCAGACAAAGACAATATCTGGGTTGACTCGCTCAGCAGTTGTTGCCGCTGCGGCCAAAGTGTAATGACATCGGCTTGGGTTATGCGCCCTTTGAGATGGCAAACTGTGCCCTGTTGCACAAATTCAATCACGACTGTGACTTCCCTGATTTAGCCTTCATGACCACTTTTTCTTTGGTGCGATCTTCAAGCATCTTAATCACAGGATCGATACCCTGCTGGCGAATTAGATTCGAGATTTCAGATTGCTTAGAAGACAGTAGGCTCACACCTTCGGCGACTAAATCAAATGCCTTCCATGAGTCATCTTTCAAACGGCGAGCCTTAAACAACAGTTTAATTGGCGGACGACCGGCTTCGATGATCTGCACGTTCACATCCACCATTTTCTCTTTGCTGAAATCAACCCCAGGTGAAAATTCCACTTTTTGATTGGTGTATTCAGTAAAAGCTTGGGCATAAGTCGACACTAAATAACCTTCAAAGGCATCGACGAAACGATTACGCTGATCTTCAGTTGAATCCTTAAGATACTGGCCTAAGACTTTGTAAGAAGCGTATTTATAATCGACATAAGGCATCAGCTCTTCACGAACGATCACCTTTAAATGATCTGAGTCAGCATCGATTAACGCTTTATCTTTATGAAAACGATCGAAGGTTTTATTGGCAACGGCTTTGACCATGGCATACGGGTCCATAGTGTCGACCACCACATCGGCGGCGACAGCGCTCGTTGTCCCTAAAACCATCACTAAAGGCAGTAAAAAACGAGATAAGTTTTTAAACATAGCGGTAACCCCTATTTATCCTTCGAACCCATACTATATAAGAACTGACCAATCAGTTCCTCCAACACTAATGCCGAGCGTGTGTCATCAATCTTGTCACCATCTTTGAGCATACTGACATCATCGTCGACAAAACCCGGTGTTAACCCTAAGAATTGCTCGCCCAATAAACCCGAAGTTAAAATTGCTAAACTACTGGTTTCTGGGAATTTATCGTAACGTTTATCCATCACTAAGGTGACCACAGCCACTAACTTAACGGGATCTAAATCAATGCCACTGACGCGGCCAACCACAACACCGCCGACCTTAACGGGCGAACGTACCTTCAAGCCACCAATATTGGTGAAATTGGCTTTTATGGTATAAGTGCTATCGCTGCTTTTCACTTCAATATTGGCGACGTTAAAGACTAAGACCAAAAAAGCGGCCAATCCCGTTAAAAGAAACACACCCACTAATAATTCAATTTTTCGTGTCAACATGTTCAGCTACCACTCTGTTAATCCATCTTACCTGTGTCGAAATCCGCAGTGTTCCGTTAGCGGCCAAACATCAGGGCTGTCAGTAAAAAATCTAATGCCAATACAGCGAGGCTCGACTGAACCACAGTCTGAGTCGTTGCACGGCTGATGCCTTCCGGATTTGGGATCACTTGATAACCGCGATATAACGCAATCCAAGTCACCACTACGGCAAACACACCACTCTTGATCAAGCAGTTAACTATGTCCTGACGCCATTCGACCGACGCCTGCAGAATCGACCAAAACGCCCCGCTGTCGATTCCTTTCCATTCCACGCCGACTATGTGACCACCGTAAATACCCACAGCGGTAAACATTAACGCCAGCAATGGCATACTGATCACCCCCGCCCAAAAGCGCGGTGCAATAATCTGCCTTAATGGGTCGATAGCCATCATCTCTAAACTCGAGAGCTGCTCAGTACTCTTCATCAAACCAATTTCAGCGGTTAAGGCAGAACCCGCACGTCCCGCAAACAAAAGTGCGGTAACCACGGGCCCTAACTCACGCAGTAAACTGAGCGCCACCATAGGGCCTAAGCTTTCTTCGGTGCCAAAACCAACTAAGATGTTATAGCCTTGCAGTGCCAACACCATGCCGATAAAAAGCCCTGAGACTAAAATAATCACCATAGATTGCACGCCGACCACATAAATCTGGCGCACTAATAATGGAAAACCTTTGCGCACCCGTGGCCAGCGAAAAATCGCCCCCCACAACATGAGCCCTGCGCGGCCAAAACCGAGCACTAACTCAATCGCGCTGCGGCCTAAGTCGGCAATACTGTCTATTAACTTCACTTGCCAACTCCTTTTGCCATCAATTCTTGTTGGTAATCATTCGCCGGATAATGGAACGGCACAGGGCCATCGGGCGCGCCTTGAATAAACTGTTTAAGCTGTGGATTGTCGGCGTATTTCAATTCTTCTGGCGTACCGTGGGCAATGACTTTTTTGTCGGCCACCACATACACATAATCGGCAATGCCGAGGACTTCATCCACATCGTGGGACACTACGATGGAGGTCAAATTGAGCGCATCCGATAACTCACGAATAAGCTTCACTAACACGCCCATAGAGATTGGATCTTGGCCGGCAAAAGGCTCATCGTACATCACCATTTCAGGCTCAAGCGCTATGGCTCTGGCCAATGCTGCGCGGCGTTGCATACCACCGGATAACTCACTTGGCATCATCTGGGCGGCGCCACGCAAGCCTACGGCTTCAAGCTTCATCAGCACGATAGTGCGAATAATGTCTTCTGGCAGACCAGAATGTTCGCGCAGCGCAAACGCCACGTTATCGAACACATTAATGTCGGTAAATAGCGCGCCACTTTGAAACAGCATGCTCATCCGCTTACGCAGGCTAAATAATTCATTGCGACTCACGCCATGGATATCGTGACCGTCGAATAACACTTGCCCGTGGTCAGGCGTTAATTGGCCGCCGATCAACTTTAACAGGGTCGTTTTGCCTATGCCGCTCGGCCCCATGATCGCCGTCACCTTGCCCCTTGGAATGGACAGGCTAATATCTTCATATATCACACGCTGACCGCGGCTAAACCCCAAATTACGGATCTCAACCAACGGCGTTTGTTCTTGAGTCATGCTTGATTCCGACATTTGCAAAGAGGTGATCCTAGTCTTCCTAGACTGACCAATCGAAGAGCCGCAAATTGTACGTAATTGCGCTTTAACCTACAACCGAATCGACACTATCGCCCAGTGATACTTTCAATTTGCCTCATTTACAGCGAAAATGCGCCCTAAGTTTTCACTCTGCATAGGTAAAATGTTACTTAATGTTTTCAACCTAGTTGCATAATTGGCAATATTGGCTAATTCATTCGCACTTAGCTCGCTCTTCGTCCACTTTTAAGGTGTGATAAGTCGATACACGAGTGTGAAATCGAGGCATCCCGTGAGGAATACCCACAGCGATACGGGATAAATCCATTGAAATAAACGACAAAGACGATGATATTGCTCAAGGCCTTCAGTTGCTAAACTGGGTTATTGTGCATGCATAGCTGCCGCAGCTGAACTTGACGAGTCAGATCAATCACTCTAGCCTGCCGCAATTGTTTTGTTGTTTTAGGAAACTCACCACAACGAGACATAAGCTAAATCGTCTGAAAACAAACTAAAACTTGGCAGAAAGCCTATTACATATCATCTTTATCGCGTACCAAATTGTGCTATTCCAATCCCATCATGGGGCGACAAAGACAATGCAAAAAGAGAGATAGACATGGTAGACAAATCACAACTGCGCCAATGGGGCTGTAAAGTTATCGACATTGAAAAGTCAGCCCTAGACAATCTTTATCAATATGTTGATTCGGCTGAATTTGCAGAAGCTTGCGAGTTGATCCTCAACTGCACAGGCAAAGTGATTGTCATGGGCATGGGCAAGTCGGGCCATATCGGCAATAAGATTTCTGCCACCCTCGCCAGCACAGGAACGCCCGCATTTTTTGTGCATCCGGGTGAAGCCAGCCACGGTGATCTCGGTGTATTAGCCGATAACGATGTGATTTTAGCGATTTCAAATTCCGGTGAGTCGAGCGAAATCCTCACCTTAATGCCCGTCATCCAACGTATGGGCGTACCCGTTATTGCGGTAACAGGTAAACCCGAATCGAACATGGCGCGCTTATCTAAAGTGCATTTATGTATTGAAGTACCCGAAGAGGCTTGCCCACTTGGACTTGCCCCAACGTCGAGTACCACAGCGACCTTAGTGATGGGCGATGCGATTGCCATTGCGCTACTACAAGCAAAAGGCTTTACCCGTGATGACTTTGCTATGTCCCATCCTGGCGGTGCTTTAGGGCGTAAGTTATTGTTAAAAGTCTGCGATGTCATGCATAGCGGTGATGACTTACCGCTCGTTAACCACGATATTTGCATCACAGAAGCCCTGTACGAAATCTCTAAGAAAGGCTTAGGCATGACCGCGATTATCGATGATCAGCGCAAGCTGGTTGGTATCTTCACCGATGGTGATTTACGCCGCGTTATCGATGCCGAAGTAAATCTGCGTACAACGCCCATCGCCGATGTGATGACCCGTAACTGCGTGACCATCACAGACGGTGTGTTGGCCGCCCAAGCGCTGCAAGTGATGGACTCAAAAAACATCAACGGATTAATTGTTATCGATAAAGACCGCCATCCTATCGGCGCTCTTAACATGCTAGACATGGTTAAAGCAGGAGTCATTTAATGCCACAGCAAGGATTTTACGGCCCAATCAGTGATGATGTGTGGCAACGCGCGCAAAAGATTAAACTGTTGATTTGTGACGTCGATGGAGTGTTTTCCGACGGCCGTATCTACTTAAGCAATAGCGGCGAAGAGCTAAAAGCCTTCCACACCCGCGACGGCTATGGCGTGCGCTCGCTACTCACCAGCGGTTTTAATCTCGCCGTTATCACTGGACGTCAATCCAAAATCGTTGAAAACCGTATGACAGCCCTTGGAGTTACCCATATTTACCAAGGCGTAGATAATAAGTTCGAGCCCTATGAAGCATTGCTCGCACTCTATGGTGTTACCCCAGAAGAAGTGGCGTATATCGGTGATGATATTGTCGATTTACCCGTGATGAATGTCGTCGGTTTAGCAGTCAGCGTAGCCGATGGTCATCCCTATGTGCGTCAGCACGCCCACTTTGTCACTACGCTCAATGGTGGCCACGGTGCACTGCGTGAACTCACAGATCTGTTGCTACTCAGTCAAAATAAATTCACTTCGGCCCATGGAATGAGTATATGAGTCGTGTGACACTCGCGATTATTGCTTTTTTTGGAACTGCATTAGTGCTGTATTGGCAAGTGCAGAACAAACACAGCGGTGATACCGATAATAGAGTTAAAGATCAAAATACCCCAGATTTCATCATTGAAGATCTGCGCAGTGTTGAGTTCAATGAACAAGGGCTAGTCAATAGCCGTGTGACGGCGAAACACATGGAACATTATGATTCAACGAATCAAACTTACTTTACTCAACCTGTTTATCTTGTTTATCCAGACCAAGGTAAAGCACAATGGCAACTCAGTGCAGATCAGGGCAAGCTAAACAAGGAAACGGGCAAGGTTGTACTCGAAAACAATGTTATTATTGATGCCATTAGCGCAGAAGAACCGATCCAGACCTTGTCCACCAGTTATCTGGAACTCGATCTCAATACTATGATAATGACCTCTGACCGTACCATTTACGTCACAGGGAAAGATTTTAATATTCAAGGCCAAGGCCTTTATGCCGACCTCAACGCGCAAGAAGTGAAATTGACCAGTCAGGTAGTAGGAACATATGAAGCAAAATAACGTATTACTTGCCAGCCTAATGCTAATAATGAGCATGAGCGCCTTTGCTAAAGTCGACGACCTAAAGCAGGAAGTTAAAATCAAAGCAGTGAGCCAAACGGCAGATATCAAGAACAACCAGATCATCTTCTTTGGTCCGGTGGAAGTTACCCAAGGCTCGATAAAAATCCAAGCAAATGAACTGCGTGCATTTTCTGCCGAAGGTGAAAATAGCAAAATTTTAGTGGCCACTGGTAACCCCGCAACTTACAGCCAAGTGTTAGACGATGGCCGTCCAGCCTCGGCGAGCGCGAAAGAAATTCGTTACGATATGGCAAGCCGTACCCTGACACTGAAAGGCCAAGCTTCGTTAGATCAAGCGGGTAGCCAAGTGACGGGTAATTTGATCCGCTATAACATTATCCAGCAAAAATTGATTGCTGAGAGCACAGGTAGTGGTGACGATCGCGTGATCACTATTATTCAGCCTGAAAGCTATCAAGATGATGCCAAACCAGACGCGCCAGCGGATAAACCTGTGAAAAAGCAGGACTCTAAATGACCCAAATCACCCTAAGAGCACAAAATCTGGCAAAGAGTTATAAGAGTCGCCAAGTGGTTAAAGACGTCAGTCTAACGGTAAAGACAGGTCAAGTTGTTGGACTGCTCGGCCCGAACGGCGCGGGTAAAACCACCACCTTTTACATGGTCGTCGGTCTGGTTAAAAGCGATAAAGGCCACATCTTTATCGACGATGATGATTTAACCGCAGATCCTATGCACCTGCGCGCCCGCAAAGGCATAGGTTACTTGCCGCAGGAAGCCAGTATCTTCCGTAAGCTGACCGTCCATGACAACATCATGGCCGTACTGCAAACGCGCAAAGAATTAAAAAAAGAGCAAAGGGAAGAACAACTCGAGCATCTGCTCGAAGAATTCCACATCACCCACATCCGTGACAGCCAAGGCATGTCATTGTCGGGTGGCGAACGTCGCCGTGTCGAAATTGCACGGGCGTTAGCAGCAAATCCTAAGTTCATTTTGCTCGATGAACCCTTTGCTGGTGTCGATCCGATTTCGGTTATCGACATCAAAAAGATTATCGAACAGCTCAAAAGTCGTGGCCTTGGCGTGTTGATCACCGACCATAATGTTCGCGAGACATTAGATGTGTGTGAACATGCCTATATTGTGAGTCACGGAAACCTGATTGCCGAAGGAACACCTGCAGAGATCTTAGACAATCAGCAAGTTAGGGCTGTGTACTTAGGTGAACAATTCAGGCTATAGTTAATCAAGCGGAGCCAATGGAGGCAATTTGTGCCAGCATTGGGCTCCACTCAAGATGATAACAAGCGACCTCATCCAACAATAATAACGTAGGGATCAGCGGTAACATGAAAGCGTCACTCCAGCTCAAACTGGGTCAACAGTTAACCATGACGCCACAATTACAACAGGCCATTCGTCTGTTGCAACTGTCGTCATTAGAACTGCAGCAAGAGATCCAGCAAGCCTTAGATTCTAATCCCCTTCTCGAGCTGGAAGAGGATCAATTCGACGCCACTAAAGACCCTGTAAACCAAACGCTTTCCGATACGGATTTCAGTGAATCGAGCACTCTGCCGCCAGAGAAAGACAGCTCCACCATAGATACGGCAGAGTCGCTCACGAAAGAGTCCATGCCCGACGAACTGCCCATGGACACCACTTGGGATGAAGTGTTTACCGCCTCCCCCAATTCTGGCCCCGGCGGCAGTCGTGAAGACGATATGCCCTTCCAAGGTGAGACCAGTGAAGGCTTGTATGAACACTTAGAATGGCAAAAAAACCTCACGCCGTTTTCTGAAACCGATTTAGCCATTGCCACCGCCATTATTGATGCCATCGACGATCAAGGCTATCTCACCCAAAGTACTGACGAAATCCTCGAAGCCATGGGCAATTCGGAGGTCGAGCTCGACGAAGTCGAAGCCGTACTCAAGCGCATTCAACATTTTGATCCCATTGGTGTTGCCGCCCGCGATTTAAGCGAGTGCCTGTTGATCCAACTGTCGCATTTCGCCGCTGACACGCCCAACCTAGAAAACGCCCGCATGTTGATCAAAGATCATTTAGATCTGATCGCCGCCCGCGACTTTAGGCTGTTGATGCGTAAGACTAAATTAAAAGAGGATGAGTTAAGGGACGGCATCGCGCTTATCCAAACCCTCAATCCCCGCCCAGGTTTATTGATTACGCCCAACGATGACGAATACGTCATCCCGGATGTGTCAGTGTCGAAGAAAAATGGTCGCTGGGTGGTTGAGCTTAATCCTGACTGCATGCCAAAAATCAATGTAAACCAACATTATGCCTCGATGGCGCGCAGCACTAAAAGCCAAGCCGATAGCCAATTTATTCGTGGCCATCTACAAGAGGCTAAATGGTTTATCAAGAGTTTAGAGAGCCGTAATGATACCCTGTTGAAGGTGGCGAACTGTATCGTCCAATATCAGCAAGGTTTCTTTGAATACGGTGAAGAAGCCATGAAACCTATGGTGCTGAACGATATTGCCGAAGCGGTAGAAATGCATGAGTCGACCATCTCACGGGTGACTACCCAGAAATACATGCATACCCCTAAGGGACTTTTTGAACTAAAATACTTCTTCTCTAGCCACGTCGGTACTGACGATGGTGGGGAGTGCTCATCCACAGCAATCAGAGCCTTCATTAAGAAACTGGTTGCAGCGGAAAACCAGAAAAAACCATTGAGCGACAGTAAGATGGCGCAACTTCTGGCAGAACAAGGGATCAACGTAGCCCGCAGAACCATTGCGAAGTACCGAGAGGCTATGCTCATTCCGCCTTCTAATCAGCGTAAAAGTTTATAACCTACAGTGGATATCGGAGGACGTTTCTATGCAAATAAACCTGAGTGGACACCATGTCGAAATTACCGAATCGTTACGCGCATATGTAGAAGAAAAGTTTTCAAAACTTGAACGCCATTTCGAACAGATCAATAATGTGCACGTTGTGCTCAATGTCGAAAAAATGCAACAGATTGCCGAAGCGAGAATAAATCTTATCGGTGGTGAAGTTTTTGCTACTTCAGAGCATGCTGACATGTATGCCGCTATAGACGCCCTGATTGACAAGCTTGATCGTCAGGTTATTAAACACAAAGAGAAGTTAACAAAACACTAATAATGGAACTTTGTACCATACTGCGGCCGGAGTGCACTACCTGCGCCACTCCGGGCAGCAAGAAAAAGGTACTGGAACTCATCAGCGACTTAGTCGCTGCCCAGTACCCGACCCTCTCATCTCAAGAGATATTCGAAAGCCTAGTGGCGCGCGAAAAGATGGGGAGCACAGGTATAGGTAACGGCATCGCCATTCCACATGGTCGACTAGCCGATATAGATCAGCCCATTGCCATACTCATTAAGTGTGAAGAGCCGATAGCATTCGATGCTATCGATAAGCAACCTGTTGATATTTTATTTGCACTACTGGTGCCTGCAGACCAATGTCAGCAGCACTTAAGTACCTTGTCTTGCATGGCCGAAAAGCTGAGCGACAAGCAAATATTAAAGCAATTACGCAAGACGCATGATGAAACGGAACTCTATCAGGTAATCACTGGATGAAACTGGTCATAGTGTCGGGCCGCTCAGGCTCAGGCAAATCTGTCGCCCTAAGGGTACTCGAAGATCTCGGCTATTATTGTGTCGATAACCTTCCCTTGCCCTTAATCGGCACTTTGCTTGAGCAACTCAAAGGCAGTAACGATCTCGTCGCCATCAGTGTCGACGTGCGTAACATGCCTGAGCAGGACAAGGTCTTAGTGAAGCAACTCGCGAGCCTGCCTCCTGATACTGAGTTAACCAGCTTCTTCCTCAATTCCAGCGATAAAATTCTGCTCAAGCGTTACAGCGAAACCCGCCGTTTGCACCCTTTGTCGAAGAGCCAAGTCTCTTTGCAAGAAGCGATAAAACTGGAAGGGAAGCTGCTCGAGCCTATGTCAAAACTGGTCGATCACTACATAGATACGTCGAACCTGAATATCTATGATTTAAGCGACCAAGTCAGACAAATTCTGCTCGGCAGCGTCGATAAAGAGTTAGTGATCAACTTCGAGTCCTTTGGCTTTAAGCACGGTATGCCAACCGAAGCCGACTTTATGTTCGATGTACGCTTCCTGCCTAACCCACACTGGGAACTGGCGCTGCGTCCATTGACAGGCTTAGATGAACCCGTGGCTGAGTTCTTAAATCGTCAACCACTCGTGAATAAGTTCATCTGGCAAATCGAGAATTTACTGGAAACTTGGCTGCCGCATCTCGAACGCAACAATCGCAGTTATTTAACTGTGGCGATTGGCTGCACCGGTGGACAACACAGATCGGTTTACGTCGCAGAGCAATTGGCTAAACGCTTTAGTAACGGTAAACATAAAGTTTATGCCCGCCATCGAGAGCTGAATAATGCCAAAGCTTGAACGTCAGATCACCATCTGTAACAAACTGGGATTGCATGCCCGTGCCGCCACTAAGTTGGTGGTACTGGCATCCGAGTTTGATGCGACCATCACCTTAATACAAGGCGATAAACAGGCATCCGCAGCCAGCGTACTCGGCTTATTGATGCTTGAGACTGGCATGGGTAAAACCATTAAACTTATCGCCGAAGGCCCAGATGCTGAACCCGCTTTGGATGCCATTTGTGCCTTAATCGACGCTAAGTTTGACGAAGCCTGTTAGTTTGATTTCATACTCAGCGTTCCACACAGGCACTCAGATTAGTACACCTCACATTTAGCACTGCTGATTTGTGCAGTTCACATCTCGTTTCAAAAGCTTGCCATTCAACAGGGCGACA
This sequence comes from Shewanella sp. SP2S2-4, assembly GCF_031932025.1. Taxonomy (NCBI): domain Bacteria; kingdom Pseudomonadati; phylum Pseudomonadota; class Gammaproteobacteria; order Alteromonadales; family Shewanellaceae; genus Shewanella; species Shewanella sp. SP2S2-4. The sequence continues at coordinate 30,779 of NZ_JAUOER010000011.1, read as the reverse complement.
CATTTGTCGCTCGACGACACGAACCATAGGCGATTACACTAGCGAGCATTACCGCTGACTCACCTTAGTCTTAGCCGCCTTAATCTATGCGTAAAACGCATGATCTATGCCAGAGCTCTCTATCTGTGACTGAAGCATAACTATCGTGAAGTCACCGCTAAGTCTAGCCCTGCGCCAAGCAGCGCACTCTCGAACCAATTTGCCGCACAGTGGCGGACAACCATGGAGGACAAATGCCCGTTGATAATTCAGAAAACGCTCACACCGGACATAGTCTCGACCAGTTAAACCAAGCGCTTAGCAGTGGCATGTTTGTACACGTGCGTAACATGCTGCAAAAAATGGCCGCCTCAGATATCGCGCTGATCTTAGAATCCTCACCACCCAGCGCCAGACAAGTGCTGTGGCAGCTTATCGATCAAGAACAAATAGGCGACATACTCGACGAGTTAAGCGAGGAACTCAAAGATCCGCTGATCCGCAGCATGAGTCCTGAGCGAGTTGCGAAAGCGACGGCGAGTATGGACACCGACGATCTGGCCTATATTCTACGTAGTCTTCCCGATGCCGTTTACAAGCAAGTGCTGCAGTCGATGACAGAACAAAACCGCCAGCGGGTAGAACAGGCCTTATCCTATCCCGATGAGACCGCCGGCAGCTTGATGAACACAGATACCGTTACTCTAAGACCCGATGTGAATATCGATGTGGTGCTGCGCTATCTTCGCCAAAGGGGCAACCTGCCAGACACCACAGATACCTTATATGTCGTCGATAAACAGGACAAAGTGCTCGGCGGTGTCAGGCTGGCAGATCTACTGACTTGCGCGCCAAGCACCACAATTCGCAATATAATGGATCCCAATATTCAAAGTATTCCTGTGAGCATGTCCGACAGCGAAGTCGCGCAGAAATTCGAACGCAATGACTGGGTATCGGCACCTGTCGTCGACAGTGATGGTAAGCTGCTCGGACGTATCACAATCGATGACGTAGTCGATGTTATCCGCGAAGATGCTGAACATTCCATGATGGGTATGGCGGGGATGGACGGAGATGAAGATACCTTTGGTCCTGTGCTAAAAAGTACCCTACGTCGCTCACTCTGGCTCACTATAAACTTATTTGCCGCCCTGCTCGCATCGTCGGTCAGCAATATGTTTGAAGGCACTATTGAGCAATTTGCCACTATCGCCATCCTAATGACGATTGTCCCTAGCATGGGCGGTGTTGCCGGTAATCAGACCTTAGCGCTCGTGATCCGCGGTATTGCTTTAGGCCATATCGGCCAAAGCAACGCCCGCTGGCTTATCGGTAAAGAGCTATCGATTGGTTTTCTCAATGGTTTGATGTGGTCGATTTTAGTCTTTGTCGCCGTGTGGCTATGGAAGGATGATATGGCACTGGCGGGCTTAATTGGTAGCGCCATGCTGATCAACATGACAGTAGCAGGGCTTGCAGGTGCGAGTATTCCATTGATTTTAAAAAGACTTAAAATCGATCCTGCCCTCGCTGGCGGTATGGTGCTCACTACAGTCACTGACGTGGTTGGCCTGTTCGCCTTCCTCGGGTTAGCGACGCTCTACCTGATGAACTAACGCTTTAACCGTTTGAGCTAATAACAAAAACGGCACCTCAAAGGTGCCGTTTTTTATCCCGCTGGAAAACTAAAGAAGGCTATTTTGCCGGAGGTTGAAAACCATAACTGCTCAGAATCGCTTGGCCTTTTGTCGATAGAATAAACTCAGCTAACGGCTTAGCGGCAGTATTAGCGCCTTGTAAAACCAGTAAACCATAGTCGGCACCCACGGCAAGTTCCTGCGGTAAGTCGATGATTTGTAAACTCGGCACTTCTTTTTTAGCCAGCACAGCATTAGTGCAATAGGTTAAAAAGATATCCGCTTGCTTGTTTTCCATCACCCAGCCATAGGGGTTGCGATCTTTAGGCGGTTTAACGCTCTCAGGGCCGCCCGTCAGTTGTAATGCCTTGGTCTCTAACGCGGCTTTCGCATTGGGTTTTACCGCTTCGGCCTTAGCAAAAACGGCCCAGGCATAATCACCCGCGGGGTCGGCTTTCGGGGTTGAGGTACCGACTTTAATCTTAGGATCTAACAAGGTATCGAGTAACGTCGCACTCGTCACCTGAACTGTGTCTTGAGCAATGGCGCAGAGTTGATTAAGGGCAAACATTTGCACTGCTTCGCCCTGACCTGAATCCACTAATGCCTGTGGATGTTTCATATTCGCCGAGGCAAAGATATCGACTTTCTCGCCCTCTTGAATGCGTTTTAACAATAAACCTGAGGGCGCATATTGCGCTACAACACTCATTTGCGACTGTGCTTGATAAGCAGCAATAATATCACTCATCGCAGCCTTTAAACTGCCTGCGGCGCGCAGTTCTATCGGCGCGACTCCTGTGGTCAGTTCGGCTTTCATCGGCACTCCTTGTACAGCTGTCACCATGATGACAGGACTTAAACTCAAGGCTACTAACACATTTTTGCTTATCATAGTCATATTCTCCTTTAGGCACTAAAAGTCATTCTTGTGACTTATCCCCATACAGAACGTGAAATCGATAAAGGGATCAAGCTGAAGTCATCCCAAGGTCATTAGCAGTGATATGTTTGTGCTGCAGGTCACTCAAGGTGCGCTTCATAAAGGACAAATTGTCTAATTGAAGCACGGCAAGCTAATCACTCAATTAGCCCACCACTGAAAACAAAAAAGTCGCCCCAGGCGACTTTTTCAGCGAGAACTTTGTGCTTAGACCAGACTATTTACCCGTTGGTATTAGTACAATCTCAACACGGCGGTTTTGTGCGCGGCCGTTTGCATTTGCATTTGATGCGATAGGACTCGCTTCCCCCATGCCTTTTGATTTTACACGGGCAGAGGCGACGCCTTTGCTCATCAAGTAATTACCCACTTCACCCGCACGTACTTGTGACAGACGTAAATTGTAAGAGTCTGAGCCACTGCTATCGGTATAACCTAATACGTTAAGCTGTGTTTTGCTGTATTCCTTGGCCACAACCGCCACTGAGTTCAGCACGCGTTTAGCGCCGTCGCTTAACTCGGTTTGATCTACGCCGAAGGTGACTTCATTTGGCATATTCAAAATGATGTTATCGCCGCTACGGGTCACACTCACGCCCGTTGAGGCGAGTTGTTGGCGTAATTTGGTCTCTTGCACATCCATGTAATAACCAATACCACCACCGACTGCAGCGCCTGATGCAGCACCAATTAAGGCACCTTTACCGCGGTCGCTTTTGCTCGAAGAGACTACGCCAATGGCAGCCCCTGCGACGGCACCAATCAATGCACCACTGGTCGCTTTAGCGGTTTGTTGTTCGTTTGAATAGGGATTGATTGTTGTACAACCCGATGCAACTAGCGCGGTCGTCAATACCACTATGGCTAACAGGGATGGTTTAGATTGCACTGCCTGAAAACACTTCATCATTTATAACCTCTTTATATGATTGATGACTGTGAATACCGCTCAAAGGGCAAGAAATATCACTTCACACTAAGTAATACGAATGACCTAGGGATTGCCACAAGGCAGGCAGTATATACCCAAATTACCTGAAGATGCAGGATTCAGCGGGAGTTTAACGCACTTTAGGCAAGTGCGGTTATTTGCGGACCTAGTGGACTAAGTTAAAAATAACCAACACGGCATAAAGTGCGTTAAAACCCGCCGGGACGGAGCGCCTAGGGCACTCCACTTCCGTGTTGCATCAATTCAAAAGGTGGCCGACATTCTGTCATTGATGCGCCTTGAATTGAAGCACCCTAGGCGCTCTGAAACTCGTATCTTCAGGTAGCTTGGGTATATAGGCAATTGCGCTCGAGACAATCCTTTATCCATATTCAATTCTGCTAATCCAGATTTTAGTCAGCAAAGATACAGATTTAGGGCTTCAATCTTGACTTAGACCGCCCTGCTCCATATCAAGCCGATGGCACCGAAATAGTGCGCCTTGCACCTTTTTTGGCAGCACTAAAAAATCACGCCGTTTTAATCCAACATACAAGATAATGATTTTAAACATTAAAATAAAAATTAGAATATTGGCACGAATTTTACATACTACTAAGTGAGTAGACAGTCAGACGCGGTATAAATCGCCGAAAACTCAAGTCGACTTCAACAGGATTAATCCAAATTAAATGGACCTATCGAGACAGAAAATAAACTCGAGTATTTAGGGTCATGAAGGAGGAAATATGAAAACAGTCATGAACTTTATCGCACTATGTCGCCACGAATGGATTTGTCTGCGCCACCTAGGTCTGAGCCAATGGGATTTAGAACAGCGTCAATATCATCAATAAAAGGCAACGCAAACGGTCATATTTTAGTTCGAAAGCAGTAAAAGAGGGAACGCTCATGGGAATCGCAGAAAATAGTCTCAAGCTACATGTTATCACCGAGGTTAAAGTGCAAGGTCGCTTACTGTCGGATGTTGCACGTCAATACGGTTTATCTGCCAAGGCAGTTTACCAATGGGTGCGGGAAAGCGATCTGCAACCCCAGCAAAGAGAATGCGCATTAATGAGCGAGATTGCCCAACTGCAGAAAAGGATTAAACAGCTCAATAACGAGCTACGCACCATAGGTTAAGCGCTGCATGGCAATTGAGTGCCTGTACAACAAGTTAAACGTGCCCGAATAGACAAGGCCGGACGAGATTGCATATCGCCCTGCTGATAACGCTAACGATGTAAAAGATGTGCTAACAACAATAATAACAGCGCCCTTTTTAGTCCGGCCTTGTCGTCCAAATTGATGAACCCAGCGAAGATTGGGAAATAGTATTAAAACCGACAAACGAAACGAACAGAGACAATGCAAAAGTTTCGGCAAGACTGGGGAGGGAGTTATCTCCCCCAAGATCAAATATGTGAACTGTGCTCCCCCAAGTCATGAACATATTTCTCTCTCTGGTCTTGTCATTTTATTCACAGGATCAATGATGATCCAGCGCTATAACGAGTGTGGCGCGCCAAGGAAGGCTGTGATTTAGAGTGCTGTTTTATAGATTGACTGAAGAGTTACCAAGGTTTCGGCAAGGATTGAGGGAGTTGTCTTCCCCAAAGATTAAATATGTGAATTGTGCTCCCCCAAGTCATGAACATATTTCTCTCTCAGCTCTTGTCCTTTTATTACACTGTTCGATGATTGCTAGCTTGTTTATAGCAACAAGGATGGACCCAGCTCCAATCGGAGATTAAGCCAAGGGTTGGCTAACGCCAAAAATTAAATAACAATAATAAAATCAGTAATAAAATCAGTAATAAAATCAGTAATAAAATCAACAATAAAAATAATAGTGACACTTAATTTTTAGCATAAAAAAGACGCTACTTTGAGCGTCTTTTTTATGGGCGAAAAACGACTGACAATTAATAGTCTTCTTCGTTTGCCTCTTGGATCCTTTGTTTACGCTCTTGCGCCTCTTCAAAGGCCGCTTGAATTTCCTCTAACACGGCACTGACATCGGCTTCGACCAACACTTCGGTAAACTCACCGGTTAATGGCGTTTCAGGCTTCAATTCACCCGCTTCAAACAGGGCCCAAATCTCTTTGGCATATTGTGTTTTCAACAGCTCAGGAGCATACAAGCCATAGTATTGGGTCATGTTATTCACATCACGCGCTAACATCCATTTGGCATGGTTATTCGCCGCGGCATCGACGGCCTGAGGCAAGTCGATAATCACTGGCCCTTCACTATCGACTAACACGTTAAACTCAGACAAGTCACCGTGCACTAAACCTGCACAGAGCATACGTTTGACATAGGTCATCACCAACGCATGATCGTTCAGGGCTTTTTCTGCCGACATACTCACATCGTTCAATCTCGGTGCGACATTGCCCTCGGCATCCGTCACTAACTCCATCAGCAACACGCCATCAAAACAACCATAGGGCGTTGGCACGCGCACACCCGCATTCGCTAAACGATAAAGCGCTTCAACCTCGGCATTTTGCCAAGCTTCTTCCTGCTGATCGCGACCAAATTTAGAGCCTTTCTCCATCGCACGTGCACGACGGCTGTTGCGGACTTTTCGGCCTTCTTGATACAACACAGCTTGCTTAAAACTGCGCTTGTCCGCTTCTTTATAGACTTTGGCACAGCGGATATCATCACCACTGCGTACAACGTACACAGTGGCTTCTTTACCGCTCATTAACTGGCTAATGACCTCATCGACCAGTCCTTCATCAACCAGGGGTTGGATTCGTTTCGGAGTTTTCATAGCGCCCTTATACCTTACTTAGGCATGATATGGAATACTGCGGGCAAATCTTCATACAAAAGCGGTCTCCAGCGGAAGTTTGATGAATATAGTTCAGGATTGTTAAACGAATTTTAAGTAAAAACTAATGCACTTGCGTGTTAAACACAATACCAGATTTACTGAGGACTTTGGCAAAGAAAGAGACTGAAAATGAAGCTTAAACTAAAAGAATATTCTTTTCCGCCTATCGATATAAAGCAAGAGGTAAAACCACTGCCACTCTCCTACAGCGAACATTCAAATTCAAGATCGCTCAAATAGGTATCCTAGCTAACATTTAGCAAAAACTTAACTCACACAAATAAGGCAATCACACTTCCCACGGTCGCCGCCGCTTTCAATATTTGCCCAGCGCTATAATAAGTATCGTTCGAATCGTTAGTGTCATTAGGGACTGCATCGGGAGTAGGCGCCTCAGTTTTGCTCATCGCAGCAACATCGGAACTGGGCTCAGCTTTGGGAGCCGCCAAGCCCAATGCGCCATAGGTAAAAGATTTCAGTCCACTTGGCTCCGCCGTATCACTAGATTGATGAACCGATTTGGCCGTCGGTAATGAAGCAGAATGCGCCGATGAAACGGGTGAAATCATAGCTAACCCCAAAGCAGACATTAAAGTGTTAATCGCAAACTAACACAATATCAGCCTGTTATCATGCATTCATCCACTAAACTGTGATGGATTCTGCCCAACAAAACGCATCTATGACAGTATAAACGGCGGTATATAAAACTAGATCTCCCCCATAAGAGCCTTTATCCTAAACGCCACAACATATAGAGAACTTGTCCATGCATTATCCTAGCCTTTTCCTCGCCCTTTCGGTCCTATCACTCACTCAATGCAGCAGCTTATCGATTGAAGAATGCGCCAATAGTGATTGGTTTGCCCTAGGGCTGGCCGATGGCAACCGTGGGACGAGCGCAGGGCAATTGAATCAATATCAAAAAGATTGCCGAGAATTTAATCTCAGTGTCGATACCGCACAGTGGAAACAAGGATACCAGCAAGGGTTAGCCAGTTACTGTCTTCCCGAAAATGGCTACCGCGTGGGCTTAGCGGGAGAAAGCTATTATGGGGTTTGCAGCAATAACGCCTTCGTTGAACGTTATAATCAAGGCCATCAACAATATCTGACTAACAAACGCTTATCTGAAATAGCCGATCGCTTAAATACCATAGATAGAGAGATAAGTAGTCTTGATGGCAAGATCAATAATCTCACCGATAAGGCTGACTTATTGAAACAAAAAAACAGCCTCCTCAATGAGAAGAACCAACTGTTAGATGAAAGATCTCGCCTACGCAGACCCGATATGCGCTTCGAATTCAGATTCTAAGCCATAAAAAAACACTGAGCCCAATTGGACTCAGTGTTTAGGTTAATCACATAGGTTATGTCAGTTTCACAGTCCGCTATTTTTGTGTTAATCCAGCAGTGGATTTAACATTGACTCTTTGGCTAACATCGGCAAATTTAGCTTTTTTTAACCCTGATGGACGCAGGAAAAAACCATAGTAAAGTAGACTCGCCGACGTCCATGCAATAGCTAAACTCCATAAATCATGGCTCAAGAAATGGGCACCGCGTAACTCTTGGCCGATACCGAACACTAGGCCTAAACTCACCCCGAAAATCAAACCAAACTTAGCTAAATGCGGACGATACTCACGCAAAACGTAATACAAGGCAACCCAAGCAAACCCACCGCTAGCATGGCCGCCAGGGAAACATTGACCAAATTCAGCGCCTTCAGGTAAACGAGCAAACAGGGATGAATGCAGCATACGGCCGCCAAACTCAATCACATCCCACGGGCAGGTCATATGGGTAAAGCTCTTGCCAATGCGTACCAGCAACACACTGGCCAATACGCTACAAAATAGATAAATCAAACCTTTGCGGTACGGCTTAACCCTGTCACTTCGAAAACTAAAGGCAATGCCGACTACAACGCTCACCGCCAGCAAGATAACAAAGTTACGCCCAGCAACGTGCAATACATTTTCGGTCAGCCAATGGCCTCTTAATGGCCAAGAGTCGACGCCACCCTGCCAATGAAATAACAAGGTCGCCACTTTCATATCGGCGTGAGTCCATTCAAGCCCAAAGATGATCACCGCAAACACTAACAGTGGTGCGATTAGATGCCCTTTGGCAAAATCGATAAATGTCATCCTAACATTACCTTTCAAATAGTTACTCACTCATAAATCCAATGACTAGAATATCTTGCGTTAGGGTAGCGCTGAATTCTTATCTAAAACTTAAGAAACGCAATTGCGCCGACGTTAACACAAAATTTACATCGCAATACAACTAAATTTATTCAAAAAACTCACAACATGAGTAAAAAGACTATAGTTTATAAATAATATCGCGCCTCTAGGACTGAGCATTTATGCCATACAATTTCGCCATTAATCAGTCTCAAAAAGATCGTTTATTCGCCGACATTGCTATCGACACAGACAAAATCGTGGTTCCCCAAGTCATGGTTGATAACTGGCAACAAACCTTAGATTTGCTCTCTGAATTGGTCGACACTCCCGCGGCTTTAATCATGCGTGTCCATCAAACCGATATAGAAGTGTTTACCTCAAGCCGCACTCAAGGGAATCCCTATAAAAAACACGACAAAGACAGTTTAGGCCACGGACTTTACTGCGAGACAGTGATAAAAGCAGGCAAGGAACTCCACATTCCGAATGCCCTAAAAGATAAAGACTGGGATAAAAATCCGGATATTAAACTCGGCATGATTGCTTACTGTGGCTTGCCTTTACGCTGGCCCGATAACAGCGCCTTTGGCACTATCTGCATGCTCGATAGCAAAGAGCATAATTACAGCCAATCGTTTCGCAGCTTACTCGCTCGTTTTCAAAATGGTATAGAAGCCAACCTAGTCACCCTCTATCAACAGGCAAAGCTGCAACTGCACAACCAAGAGTTAGAGCAAAAAGTGCAACAACGCACCCATGAACTCGCCGAACTCAGTAGCAAACTCATCAAAGAAATCGAAAATCGGACCTCCACCGAAACCTCACTGGAATACCATAAAAGCTATGATCCACTGACGGGATTACCGAATCGCATCAATTTGATTAATAGCCTTTCGACCATGCTCGAAGAAGTGAATCGCAAGGAAAAGATTTCAGTACTCTATCTGGGGCTGCGTAATTTCAAGTCCATCAACGACAGTTATGGCTACCTGATTGGCGATAAAATTCTCACCATTCTCAGCCAACGTTTACAACACTATGCCGATGAAAATACCTTCATCGCCCGTATTGCCGGCGCCGAGTTTGTGATTATTCAAGCCCATAAACCTTCGAACAACGAAACCAACAAACTCATCAATAAAGTGCTTAGCTGCTGCAATACCCCCTTTGGCGTGGCGGATTTTGTGATCACCATTCCATCGAGCATGGGTATAGCTCAAGCGCCCATCGATGGCATAGATGCCGCCATTCTGCTGCAAAAAGCAGGGGCTGCGATGACGATCAGCAAGGCCGATGGCTCAACTCACAGCTTCTTTAATCAAGATACTCAAGCGGCTTTGAATCTACGCTATCAACTGGAATCTCACTTAGTCGATGCATTGAACAAAAACGAGTTAAGCCTTCATTACCAACCCTTTATTAACTTAAGGACTCAAAAGGTGATAGGCGCCGAAGCCCTGCTGCGCTGGCACAATCCGATCCTTGGCAATGTCGCCCCAGACAGATTTATCGCCTTAGCAGAACGTAATGGCCAGATTATAGATATTGGCAATTTTGTATTGCATACCGCCCTAGCTCAGGCGGCAAAATGGTGTCGTGAGCTAGATCAGGAGTTTAAAATCGCCATCAATATCTCCCCTTTGCAAATGCGCAATCCCCGTTTTAGCGAGCACATAGCTGACTTACTCACCCTCTATCAATTGCCACCGACCGCCCTAGAGCTTGAAATCACCGAAGGCATGTTGATGCAGGACGAGCACATTGCCCACAATGCCATCCAAAAGCTGCAGGAACTCGGGATCCGCATCTCCTTAGATGACTTTGGTACTGGCTATTCATCCCTAAGTTATCTACAAAAATACTCTTTCGATACTTTAAAAATCGATCGCTGTTTTATCAATAAACTCGAAGAAAACGAACAAGATAGGGAGCTCACCAAAGCGATTATTGCCATAGGCAAGAAACTGAACTTAGTCGTGATCGCCGAAGGCGTGGAAACCCTAGAACAAGATGCCTTTATTCGTCACGAGGAATGCGACTTAGGCCAAGGCTACCTCTACGGTAAACCCATCACCGCACAAGAGTTTGAGCAGGAATTTATCCATAAAAAAGAGCATTAAGTTCATCCTCAATGCTCTTTTTATCTCACGAATAAAAACCGACTGCACAATGCTGCGTGAATAGTCATTTCCACAGACAGTTATAAATTACATTGGGATAGATATGTGTTGAAGACTAATGTTTGGGACCAGTAATTTTAGTCGTTAGCAGTTTAGCGTCTGCTGATATCCACTCATATAGGTTTACCATGGTATTAGCGTAACCTGTAGGTTTAAAAGCCTTACGCAGCACGCTTTGGGACAATTCCGAGTTAGACTTTTAGCTCGAATTAGTGAGTTTCGAATTTAAATATCTATGTATAACAAACTGTTAATAGGGAAATGGTGTTTGGCTATAATTTTGGAACATAGAGATAAAAGCCAAACAGTATTTGTCCCTGTTGAACAGCTTGTATGTTACCGCTTCTTGATTACGTTACCGTATCTATCTCTCCAACCTTCAATTTCAGGCGTTGAGAGCAAATATGCGTGAAAAGTGATAATACCATGTGTTTTTCGAATAGTTTCAGCCCACCAAATACCCACAATAAAACCGAGACCTGATGCTCCGTACACAATGTTCAATGCCGTATTGAATTCGAAAAAATAAAAGCTAAATAAACTGGGCATACAAAATAATGCTGTTGCCGAAAGAATTATTTGGAAATACAACCAAGCGAATATAAGCCAAGCTGTTAAATGTAGGTAGCCCTCAAGTGGCTTAATTATGATTAATTTTAGATACTTCATGCAATTCCATTTGGTAACATAACGTCTTAGTATTTATGCGCTACGCTGTTTGCAGGGCATAAATCGCTTGTTCACTAAATCTCAAATATGGCCGCTGCCACATCCATGTCAATTGGTATAAATGATGCTATAGGAATTTACTTTTTTGCGGTAGCGGTTTTTTATCCAGTTTGATGGGTAATCACTTGATATCGTTTTAGCTTTCTCATTTTTAGCGCTTATTTTTTGCTGATGAATCGCTATCTAACGACTCAAAACTCCAAGGAATACACCTCCCCTCGGAGTTGCCGCAGGGCGAATAGACAAATTGCGTGAGTTCGGTCATGGATGACCGACTAGCTTTCGCAGGTGCAGGGACGCATCCTTCGGAAGCGATAGCAAATTTGGCCATGAGCACAAGGGGCTTTCAACTCCGCTAGGGGCGTCTTGGAGCATCCAAGGAGGATAGGACGAGCTGTCCTCCTTGGTCGGGTGTGGGGTGAAGCCCCACGACTTTGATTTTGATTAAAGCATTCAAACTACGAAACACACTTTGGGGCAACAGCTTCTAGCTAAAGGAGTCGTTAGGATTATTAAAGCAACAACCATCAACGGATAGTCGCTGCTTTACATCTCACTCATAGGGATAGGGAAACGAGACTAGTCTGCTTTGATGACGGTTTGTTTGAGTATTTCTTGGTCATTTTTAAACACCACTAGCTCGCCTGGAGGGCTATCACTGGTGCCTAAGACGATGACATAACAGTGATACTGGTATGGGCCGCTGCGAAATTGGTATGAATGATTCCCACCGCTACCGTCGAATACGAGTTTGCCCTTATTCAGCACTAGATCTGGCTTTTCGCTCAATGACTTACCCTTTGCCCAAGCGGCATAACGGTATTGGCTGTTCCCCATATTATCGACACGAATCGTAAACTTAGCGGTTTCCCAAGTTAATTCTGGGCTCACAAACTCACTCACGCTCGCATGTAATCCCGTTTTTTGCTTAGCGATCAGCTCAGCTTTCAATTTTGCCTCTGTGGGTGTTTGGTAGTTAATAGCTATAATCTTGCCATCTAAATCCAGCCACACTTCACCGCTGCCGAGCATAATGCCGCGCCAACCCATGGTCTGCCAATCAGCGTCGACCTTAGAATTGGCAATCTGCTCAAGTAATTGTGAATCGAAGACTTGGTCGAAACGTGCGCTCATTTCTTGCATATTTTGAATCGCAAGGATCGGATATTCACGTTTAAGAGGGTAAGCCACTCGCTTAGCCATGGCTTCTGGATCATTTGCTTTAGCCGCATCAATAAGCCCTTGCACCAGAGGAATATATTCCTTTGGCAATGCCTCATCGGCGGCATTCACTCTGCTACTCAAACCCATAGCACCAAATATCAAGGCGGCATAACACGCGATTTGCATTAGTTTAGCTTGGCCGAAAACTGCTAATTTTATTGCCTTTAGTGGTGAGGCGAGTGACATCTTTATTCCTTACATCCAAACGTCTCTACTGAGACCAAAGGCCAAGAATAACATAAATGCACAGGGCTAAAACCTAAGCTGATTGACGCTACGCCTGACTAAGCCGTGAGCAACAGGTTAGCGTAAATAGCCAGCGCGACCGACATAAAGATGACACCAATAATTGCATCGATAATCGGTGTCAGTCGCTGCAATTTAAGTTGCACCTGCGCCTTAGATAACATCACAGCCAAAAAGCCAAACCATGCCAGCGACAGCGATAACAACAAAACAGCGGAGGCAATTTTAGTGCTAGTGGTGACGCTTGGGGTAATCAAGGCCGAAAACAGGGTTAAGAAAAACACCAATGCCTTGGGATTCAATAGATTGGTATAAAGCCCAGTCAAAAAACCTTGCCTGCGTGACATAGCGCCACCTAAGCCACCAGCAATAGACGCCGCGCCTTCAACGTCAGCAGAAATAGCATCAACATTTGTCCCAGCATTTATACTGGCACTCGCTTTACGTTTAGCCAGTATCGCAAGGCCTGCACGCAGGGCACCAAACCCCATCCAAGCTAGGTAAGACGCGCCCACAATTTGCACTAATAGATACAGGGTATGCGAACTCTTAATAAGCAGACTCACGCCAGTCAGACTTAAAATCGTGTGGGCTAAAATGGCTATTGAAATCCCCACGGCTGCGGCAATCGCCGTGCTTCGCGACTGCTGAGTCGCAATCTTCACCATAATAGCGAAATCGGGTCCGGGGCTTATCAAGGCAACCGAGTGGATCACGGCCAAGGTGAGTAATAAAGATAAATCCATAGAGATGCGGCTCCGCAAAAAAGTGATGAACGATAACTGAGGCTGTCAGTATGGCCATTTATCGCAGGGCTGAATTGTAATAAATTGCACGATTCTGTTTTATTCGAATTAGTGTTTTTGAACCAGTGACTTTAGAAGCAACCGTTTTCGAAATAACGGTTTCAAAGCAACGGCTTTAAAAGCTGCAATCTTCAACTCTACAGCAATCGTTAAAAGACGGGGAAAACTAGAGCATACGTCGCTGAAATTGCACTGGCGATAATAGGAATGCCTGCTTAAAGGCTTTATTTAAATGGCTCTGATCGAAAAATCCGAATTGCTGCGCCACATCCGCCACTAAAGCGCCATGGCTTAAGGATTTTTTCGCCAACTCTAAACGCACCCGCTTGAGATACGCATGGGGTGTCATCCCTGTTGCCTGTTTAAATTGCCGTAAAAACTGAAACTTACTTAAGCTCACTTCATTGGCTAAGGTTTCAAGCTGAGTATTATGCCAAGGCTCATCGTGAATTCGCTGCTTGACTAAGCTCACCTGTAACTTAGATAACCCAAGCTGTGGATTCGGTTTAGATATGCCAGATGAAACGCCGCTTGGGTAACGCTCCAGCAGCAGATGAATAAAGTTCAGTAAGTGGGACTCGCCAGCGAGCGCACTGCATTGGCCTTGGATCAATAGCTCGTGTAGCTGAATAAAATATTGATAAAGCGTTGGGTCATCCACCATAGGCGCGCTGAAAAAGTGCTCCTTCAAGCCCAGTTCTTGGCTGACTTCATTCATGTATTCCACGGGGATAGACATGACTTTCACCCGATAACCGTCGGCATCGCGGCTCTGGCCATCGTGGGTTTCGTCGGGATTTAAGGTCGATAGACTGTGCTGACCGAGTTGATAACTGCTGCCCTTATTCACAAACTGCTGCGCACCTTGGGTGACCACACCTAAGTGGTAATCCAGATGCACATGTTTATCGAAGCTAAAATGAGTGAACTCCGCCTGACTCAGTTCTATGCCTGATAAGCTGGGATGGCGCCAATAGTTAATGTTTTCAATGGGTGTTGCTGTACTCATCGCTCGCGGCTATTACCTATAACATCAGTTTTAACACTGGGAAAACTCAAATCCACTAAGGTTCATTCTAGCCTTCATTGTCAGCGCGGCAATAGTAAATTATTGCAGTCATATCGTTTGATGAAATGTGCGCTTGGATTCACGCATAAATTGGCGTTTTCATTAGCGCCGATGAAAAACAAAAACGCCCAACTCTGTGGGCGCTTATACATGCGGACTGGCTTAAGCTCTCAGTTCTACTCAGCGCTAAGCTCGTCAGTATCACTTACACTTAATATCGATTAATGCGAATGGCTACCGTGTCCGCCTTGGGCTTCAATCGATTGGCCTTCGCTGTTGTAAAAACCGCTGCCGCCGTGTTCAATAAAGCCCTGGTTGATCATCTTAGCGATAAAAGGATCGGACTCACTGTCGCCGACATCGGCAAAATCAATGTCTTGATAGTCTTGGGTTAATACCACAAACGCATCGCTATCAAATGGCTCTACGCCCACCAGCTTGTACGCTAGATTCGGTTGAGATTGACCTAAGATAAACTCAGCGGGCAGGCCGATGGCATCAATCCAAACAAGCTCACTCTCTAAACCGTTAACCTTACCTTCAAAGCCTTGAGTCGCAAAACACGCCTCTTGCTTAGCTTGTGTCTTGGTCATGTGGGTCGGCAATGCTGGCGATACGACATGGTACAACTGGTCGCGATCGTGTTGAATGTTGAGTGCGCGCAAATCACCTTTGCGGTAAGTCACAGAACGTTTTTCAGCGGGGAAATAGCGCACGTACTCGCCATTGCTCGACCATTCTTCAAATGTTGATCCATCACGCTGAATAATAAAGTCTTGTCCATTACGGATGAGGGTCATTTGCCATTGCTGGCCCTTGCCATTGGTCACTTGATATTGAGCCTTTAAATGCTCGGCTTGTAGCGTTGGACACTGAGCCTCTTGTGCTGCCATAACAACATTGGGCAGAACTAAGCTGGATAACATTAGAGCCAATAGACGGTTTTTCATTAGAATTCTCACTTACTGAACAGTGTAAACACTTAAGCTTTTGTAAACGCTTTGGTATGTTAAATCGTTAGGCTAAAGGCCGATGGATGACGTATGCCATCCATCAGCACTGCTTTTACTTAACTATTCTTACTGCACTATTTCTTACTTCACTATGCAGAGACTAAGCGGGCCTTACTTAACGGCAGCCGCTTCAGCTTTAGCCACTAAATTTGCCGCGCGGTTCATCACGTGGAAAATGTGGTTCTGCTCAACCGTACCTTGGATAAGATCCGAACTTGGGCCGCGGGCGAAAATCGCTACGTCTTCCCCAGCATGGGTCTCATCGCTTAATGGCACTAGCGCTTCTTGGTGGAATCCGGCACTTTGGGTATCAACAAAGTTCAAGTCCTTACGACCTGCGTCTACTGGGAAGTTGTAACGCTCATCGCCACCTGTTGCTAATGACGCATAGCCCATGCCGTTAGCGTAACCGACAGTGGTATATGGCAAACCGTTAGCATCGGTAGAGTTAGTCACTTCAGCAACGCCGTTGGCGTCGTTCGACTTCACTAAACCTAGGATAGGGTTACCGCGAGTTGGATAACCTGCGATGGTGAACACATGGCTGTGATCCGCTGTAACCATTAACAAGGTATCGTTTGCCGAGGTTTTTTCCATGGCGACACGTACCGCTTCAGATAATGCCACTGTGTCATACAGCGCACGCGCCGCGTTACCTGCATGGTGAGCGTGGTCGATACGGCCAGCTTCAACGATCAGCACGAAGCCTTTTGAGTTTTTCTTCAGAATATCAATCGACTTAGCCGTCATTTCCGCCAGTGATGGCTCGCCAGTCACGCCAGCTTCTTTACGATCGTAGTCGTATTCCATGTGAGATGAGTTGAATAGGCCAAGCAAATGATCTGTGCTTGCTGCATCCACACTGAGGAAACCGTCTCTGTCTTGCACGTAAGCGGCGTTAGTGTATTTGGTCATCCACTCAGCTGTGAGATCGCGACCATCGTTACGCTTACCAGCCTTACCTTCTGGATCTACGGTCGTCTTAGGAATAAAGGCGCGGCGACCGCCACCCATCATCACGTTAAGACCGCTGCCGTAGTTAAAATCGAGCATTTGCGCGGCGATATCTTTACAGCCATTAGTCACAGCTTCAGCTGGCAGGTTTGAATCGGCTTCCCAATCACGTTCTGGCACATGGGCGTAAGTCGCCGCTGGAGTTGCGTGGGTTAAACGCGCAGTTGTCACCACACCTGTTGCCATTCCCGCCATTGCGGCAAGCTCAAGTGACGTCACAAGATCTTGATCTTTAGTCGAAGCACAGTTAGCACGTACTACGCCTTCAGCTTGTGAAATCACACCCACGTCAGTTTTTACACCTGTCATCATCGCCGACATAGTGCCTGCAGAATCCGGCGTTTGGCCGTCGACATTATAGGTTTTAGAAAGACCCACATACGGCAGAGTTTCGAAAGATAACGAGTTTTCTTCACCCGTTTTACCTTTTAGCTGGCCTTCTAAAATACGTGCGGCAGTAATGGTTGATACACCCATACCGTCACCCACAAACAGGATCACGTTTTTAGCGGCGCCAACATCATTGTTAACCGTTAAGCCTTCGGCTTTGGTCACGCGAGCTTGTGCATCGACATACCACTGATTCACAGCAGTCCAATCTTTGCCATTGCTACCGTTAGACCCATTTGATCCATTGCTACCCGGTGTTCCCGCGGTACCGTTATCACCATCGCTACCGCATGCGGCTAAACCCAGCATGGCTGAAATCGCGACTACTAGTAATTTCTTATTCATTTTTTGCTCCAAAAGTGAGGACTCAGTAACTAATACGTGATTAGTACTTAGTGCCGCCAAGCTGCTGCGCTTGGTTGATAATGTGGAAGATCACGTTCTGCTCAATCACGCCCTGAACCAGATTCGAACCTGGACCTCTGGCATGTAAGCTGATGTCTTCACCGGCGTGAGTCTCACTTTCCATTGGGATAAGCGCTTGTTGCATAAAATCTTTATCTTGCGTATCAACTGAGGTTAAGTCGTCACGCACACCCACCACAGCACCTGGGCCGTTGGTATAAGCCAGCGTGGTGTAAGGCTTGTTGTCATTCGCCGTCGCTAACGTGCCATCGACGTTATGCACTAAACCTAAGATAGGGTTACCGCGTTTTGGGTAGCCTGCGATAGTGAACACATGGCTGTGATCCGCTGTAACCATGATCAAAGTATCGTCGCTGCTCGTCGCATCCATTGCCGCTTTCACTGCATTAGATAATTCAACTGCATCGGTCAACGCGCGGCTCGCATTGCCCGCATGGTGACCATGGTCGATACGGCCAGATTCAACGATCAGCAAGTAGCCTTTGTCGTTCTTCTTCAAAATATCGAGGGATTTAGCGGTCATTTCAGTTAGTGATGGCTCACCACCGACGTCATCAGCGCGGTCTGCTTCGTATTCCATGTGTGATGGATTAAATAGGCCGAGTAAGTGATCTGTGTTGGCAGCATCAATGGCGTCGAAGCCTTTTTTGTCCCACACGTAAGCAGATTTGCTGAAATTATCGACCCAAGCTTTGGTTAAGTCTTTACCGTCTTTACGTTTACCGGCTTTGTTCTCGCCATCTTTCACTGTTGTGGGTAGGAAGTAGCTACGGCCGCCACCTAATGCCACAGTTAACGAATTGGCTTCATCGCGCATCACCAATTGGCTTGCGATGTCGGTACAACCGTTCGCAACCGCTTCGGCAGGTAAGTTGAAATCGCCTTCCCAATCGCGCTCAGGGGTTTTGGCATAGGTTGCCGCTGGCGTAGCATGCGTTAAACGCGCCGTAGTGACTATGCCTGTTGATAATCCTTTAGCATTAGCAAGGTCGACCAGTGAAACAAGTTCATTGCCTTTTGAAGACAAACAGTTACCACGTAAGCTGGTATCTGAAATAGAGATAATACCCGCCTTGGTTTTAACGCCTGTCGCCATGGCCGTCATAGTGCCCGCAGAATCTGGCGTTTGTTGGTTAGTGTTATAGGTTTTCACTAACGCCGTGTGGGGGAACTGTTCGAAACTTAAGAAGTTTTCTTCGCCGCCTTGGTTGTCTGCTTTATCCTGCCCTTGCAGAATTCGGGCTGCCGTTAGCGTCGAAATACTCATGCCGTCACCGACAAATAAAATCACATTTTTAGCGGTTTTTTTAGTGTCGACTTGGGCTTTAGCCACCACGTTTGCCGCACTGTCTTTAAACCACTGGCTGTCTGTTTGTGTTGCGGGCAGGACTGCAGCATGCGCTACAACCGTCATTAAGCTGCAGGAGATAGCTGCAGCGATCCGTTTAATATTCATCACGTTCATCACCGATTTATTATTGAGTGTATGAGGGTATTCCCTGTAGAGGCGACCCGATTTTCAGGCATTTATGTGACGAATAAGCGTGATTTGGATGGCGGTTTTATTGCAGCTAAGTGTCAGATTTATTTCAACTAACAATATGCAAGACGTTAAGTTTGACCACCAGCATGGTGGCCAAACTGATCAAAGGATGGGGTAATCTTAGAAATGGTAACTCACGCTCACTCTCACCATACGCGGCTCAACAGGATGATAATGCTGATCTTCTACCCCTTCGGCGGCTTCACTAAGTAAGCGTGATTCATAGAAATAATCTATGTCATGATCTTTACTATCGAACACATTGAGCAGCTCAAGCTTAGTGTCGAAGCAGCGGAACTCGTATCCTAGCGCGAGGTTAACTAATGTGGTCGCATCGGCCTTGTGATCATTGAAACTGTCGAGCACCCGCTCGCCAAGGTGGCGCACGCGTACACTCGAATACAGGCCATCGCCGTCGGGTCGATAGGTGATGCCCGCACTGGCAACAAAAGGAACCGCGCCATCGATATACTTGCCCTCTTCGAGTTCATTTTCAGTGAATCTCGCATTGGTCCAAGCCAACTCCATATCGATACTGATGGCATCATTCAGCCAATAATAAGCCGTTAATTCAGCACCATAACGTTCAGATGCGCGACTCGGTTCAGTGTTACCTGCATCGCCGACAAACACGAGTTCTGAGTCTAATTGCAGATACCAAAGCGCGGCGGAGAAATTGATAAAGTCCCTATCATAATATTTCACCCCAAATTCGCCGCCATTGGAGCGCACGAGCAGATCGACTTTCTCGACCTCATCGCCACTCACGGGATCGACGCTAATGGTCGCACCACGGGCATCGTTCGAATGTAGCCCTTGGCCTGCATTCACATATAACTCAAGATTATCGCTCCACAAATAGGAAGCGCCCGCCTTAAGACTGAACATACCATCGGACGCATCGCCACTGTTCAGTGGATTATCACTGTCGACCTGCACATCAAAATAGTCGTAACGCAGCCCAAGGTTGAAGCGCCATTGCTCTACGGGCAGCCACTCCACTTTGCCAAATATACCGCTCGACAACTCTTGCACGTCATCGAGCCTGACGGTATTCAGCCGTTGTCGCGCCTTAGTGTTATACAAACCCACTGCGCCAATATCGTCATAACGTACATCGCCGCCCACACTGTAATTCAGTTGAGTGCCACCGAGGTAAGTTTGCCAGTCGCGTTTCAGATCGCCGCCCCAAAGCGTACGCTCATCGACTTGCTCAAACTCATCGCCATTAACGGGGTCGTTTAAGAAGTAAGTAAAATTAGAGAATAAATTCATGGTCGAGCGAATGGCATACACATTTCCCTGCCAATCGCCCGCATCGTAATTGGCTGACACGCTATAGCGGCTTGAATCACCGCCGACGTCTTTATCTAACGATCCGTAAAAATCGATTAATCCAGAATCTACCGCACGGGCAGGGATCTGATCCGCCGAATTCCAGCTGTTGTCATAGGCCATCATAGTCACGCTCAAGTCACCCTCACCGAGCCGAGTTAAATAACGCCCCACCAAACTGACTTTACTCACATCCTCATCAATATCAGTCCACGGACCATCATAGGCTTGTACTTCACCGCCAAGAATAAACCGCCCCATATCAGTGTTTAACTCCTGCGTCGCCACAAGCCGCTGGTAACCATATTCCCCAAAAGTCACGCCCATTTGGTTGTGGGGCAATTGATCGGCAAGCAGCAATTGGGCGGCACCCGCACCGGAAAAATCGGCCACCTCAGGATAATAAGCGCCTTTGGCATAACGGATCTCACCAATAAGTTCTGGGATCAAAAAGTTAAGATCCGTATAACCCTGACCATGTCCGTGGGTACGCATATTCACCGGCATGCCGTCGACGCGGGTATTAAAGTCAGTGCCATGGTCCAAGTTAAAGCCGCGTAAGAAATACTGATTCGCCTTACCTGAACCACTGTGCTGAGTGACTATCATCCCAGGAACAAATTCGAGGATTTCGCCGGTTCGTAATAGTGGTCGACTCTCGATTTCTGCCGCGCCGACTATCCCTTCAGATGCTGAGGTGCTATGGCCTAAGGTATTAATCTGCCTGCCGCGCACTTCAAGACGTTCGATATTGTCTGTCGCCGCATCTGCCATAACCACGCAGGATAAACTACAGAGGGGTAATAACCATGCCATTGATATCCAAAGTTTTGATAAGCGCATTCCTGATAATTCACGTCCCGACTTCATCCTTTATTTCCTACTACAGGTGATAGATGACGCCGATTTAACGCCTAATTCACACGGAAAAAGCCGATCAAGCTCAAACTCTGATGAGTAAAAAACCAGCAAAATACCGGCAAATGCTATTTCCATGTGCTGTATCGCACATTTTTAAAAGCAAAAGGACAAAATGTCCGCCAGCAGATCACATTTCAATATCCTATTGATGCGAGCTCATGGAAACGGATGGTTAAACTTGAATAAAAATGAACCCATTTATCAGGCTAGCTATACTTTAGTTAACTCAACACGGTTAGGGACTGGTTATGCAGCGACGGAGCAATATGCGCATTTGGAGTGTGTTGATAGGCTTATTCTTTTGTATCTCTGTTCATGCAACCAGTAAATCCACAGCAGAAACTACAGCGGTACTTGCTGATAAACCTATCATTACCATGGCGTTTTATGAGGACCCAAAACACAACTTCTACTTTAAATGGGCTGAACTGATTTACACCCAAGCTTTTGAACGCTTAGGTTATGGCTTCTCCTATCAAGTGGTTCCCGCTGCCCGCGCCAGTATGATGGCGGACTCAGGAAAAGTGGATGGTGAGCCGGGGCGCGTATTTCGTTATGGCGAGAAGTTTACCAACCTCATTCGCATCGAGGAACCAGTTGTCGATACCCATTTAATTGCCTTCGCACACAATCCCAAAATCAAGATTACCAACTGGCAAGCACTGCAAAAGAGTCGATATAAGATCGAATACTATCGAGGCGTGTTCCTCGCAGAACAAAAGCTAAAGGGACTCATTCCAGAGGAGCGCCTGACTGAATCCTCATCCCCTGTGAGCTCTTTTCGTAAAATGCTCCGCAACCGAATCGATATCTATATTGATACAGAGGCAAGCTCATTGGATCTATTACAAACGCCAGAGTTTCAAGGTAGCGAGATCATCGCGATTGCCACCCTAGAAGAACTCACCAGCTATGGTTACTTAAATAAACGTCACGCGGCACTCGCCGTTAATCTTGCTCGGGAGCTAAAACAGATGAAGCAAGAAGGTATATTTGACACCTACAAACAACAGGCCCAAAAATCGCTTAATAATGAAATGAATCATGGCGATACCCCAGAATAAATCAGCATCGAATGTAAAAGTCGTGGCTTACTTTTCCCCACAGAAGATGGCACTAATGTAAAAAGCCTGTTCAATCATACTGAACAGGCCATGTATTCGATGAAAAAGCGCATAAAACTCACCTACAAAACCTAGGTTAAACCTTACTTATTTGCTTGCGAGTTTACGCCAACGCAACCCATCGCGAATCACCTCATAGCCAGGGAACATAGCGGCAATCACTAGACTATAACTTAGCCAATGTTCTAACTGTAATAACGTAAATTCCCCATTTAATTCAGCGCCTTGGTTTTGTACTTGGTTTTGTAATAGTGGCGAACCAAAGGCCAGAAAGACTAAGAACGAGGCATAAGCAAGATTGATCCCCATATTCGTCAGTAACAATTCAGTAGTCCACACTCGGCGGCGTAGTTGCCAGAGACTATTCGCCATAGACAGTAAAATAATAGGGCTAAACCATTGCAACAATTGCTGAGCATTGGCGCTGAAAATCACAGTCCGCGCGGCTAATTGCTCGCTACTCATCCACACAGAACACCAGATCACAAGCAAGAGAAAAAGATATGTCGCCAGATCGGTAAACACATCGCTTAAACTAATATGCTGCCAACCGGGCCCAACCTTAGGCAAATTCTGCGGCTGCCATTTTTGGCAATTGCTGCCAGATAGGGGTTTCCCCTGAGCCGAGAAACTCCAAAAGGCCAACAGGATAGCGGTAAAGGCAAGACAGGCATCGCCGATAAAACCTTTGGCAATATGGTGGATAAATCCTAATAGGTCCCCCTCTGCAGAGCCCAACCATTGAGTCGTGCCGCCCACAACCTGCAGCACAAACAAGACCCCAAGCACAGTGAAAAGTGTATGTTTAAAAAGCGGAATATCCTCAGAGGCAATAATAGGCACTGCCGGAACAAATTGCTGCGCGACCTTACAGGGATGACCCATTTGCTTTAATACCGCGACAATTTGCGCTTCAGTCAATTCACCTTGTTCAGATAGGGCATCCAATTGGTCGCAGATATTGGCTTTTAATTCACGGCCTATTTCCTGACGTTTGTTCTCAGGCAATTCTCGCTGCACCGCGGCGATATAGCGATCGACTAATTCCATATCAAATCTCCTCTGCACTCTCGTCTGAGCTTTTCATATCAGAGCCATTAGTGTCAGCGCTTTGCTCCAGTAAAAAAGCCAAGGCGCCATTAAGTTGCTGCCATTCATCGGTAAGTTGACTGAGCAACTCAGCGCCCAATGACGACAATTGGTAATAACGACGCTCACGCCCTTCGGCCTGTCGCCACTCACTATCCAACAATCCTTGATCGGCTAGGCGGCGCACTAAGGGATACAGAGTCCCTTCGTCAATATCAATACCACCTTCCTGCAACTGTTTGCGGAGCGAATAACCATAGTGGGCTTGTTTTAATAATCCCAGTACCGCCAACACTAATACCCCACGGCGCAACTCGAGTCGCATTTTGACTAGCTGTGAACTTGTCATTGTCGAATTCCTGTCCTTAACACTGTGTCACACACACTGTGTGCCACACAGCAAATACTATGTAGCACACAGTAAAATTGCAAGTTTTCATGCGCATTTTTTGATCACTTTATTTATTATTAATGCAATCTATTGTTTGTATTGAATTTACAAAAATGCCAACCGTTCCTGCTAAGTGCTCACATTTCCCCACCGCCATACACTCAATGCGAATGAGTCACACATAAGCAAATTCAAGATAAAAAATTGCAAAACTTCCTTTGCTTGAGTAACTTAGCTGCCAACATTGAATAGCCGATTCGTCAACCTAAGTACGGTTTGCTCCTTAAAAAAGATAAATCGGAGCGACTCAAGTAAGTATTGATATTCAATAACTAAAAATATTAAGCGGTTAAATTAAGGACATAGAAAATGCTCATGGATAGAGGCGTACTGGTACGCTGGAACGATGAAAAGGGATTTGGCTTTATTCAGCCTGAAAAAAACGCAGCCCAAGATGTGTTTATTCACATTTCAGTGCTGAAAAAGATGGCGAGAAAACCCATAGTGGGCGACAGCATTCTGTATCAAACGGAAGTGCAAAATGATGGCAAGAGAAAAGCGGTTATCGCCTCAATTGAAGGCGTCGCTGTCGTTGCAGCGAGTGTAACACCGCGCTCCCACTCTCATGTCCAATCACGCAATGAAAACTTCAACTTCAATAACAAAGACAAAGCGCATCACCATAACTCACGAAAATCGTCCTTTAATACGATAATCCCGCTGCTAATCATCGTGGCCATAGTTATCTTTGGCTTTAAACAATACCAAGAATTCAACGAAGCTCCTGCAATCGATGAAGTACCTGTCCTCACGAATGAAGACATTCAGCCAATGCCCATGTATGAAACTAAAGCGCGAACACAAGCAACGGCAACACCAAGTTTCCAATGTGAAGCGGGTAAAACCCATTGCAGCCACATGAGTTCCTGTGCTGAGGCGACTTTCTACATCCAAAATTGCCCCAATACTCAAATGGATGGTGACGATGATGGCATTCCCTGCGAGCGCCAGTGGTGCAGTTAGCGATACGACACCCATGAATTCATACCCATAACAACTTCCAAATGGCAACGTATGCACACCGACATCATCATGCACATTGATTCACCTGAGATGCTTGAGTCCATGTTAACTGAGCATGCGGCGGTGCTGTTGTTATTTGGTGCGCCGGACTGCGGTGTGTGCCAAACGCTCAAACCGAGAATTGCAGAGATGTTGGCGCAAGCGTTCCCGCTGATGCGGATGGCCTATATTGATTGCCAAGCCCAAGGTGAGATAGCGGCGAGCCGCAATGTATTTGCCTTGCCGGTGGTGGAATGTGTGTTTTATGGCAAAACCTTTGGACGGTTTTCCAAGGTGTTTTCGTTAGCGGATATTCGAGGGGCGCTTGCCCGCCCCTACGCTTTAACTGTGACGGAATAATCCAAATTAAACGATGATATTATTTGTTTACCAAGGGTCTAAACCCAGCGTAATGCACTGACTTATCGAGCTTAACCTGTGCTGCAGGCATGCCCATAAGACGTGTTGATCTAGGTGCTGCTTTAGCTTTACCGCTGCAACCACAGCCGTCACCTGTAGAATGACAACATCCGCCCTTGGCTGCATGTTTGAGTGAAGCGCGGCCTTGGGATGCATCCGTCAATCTAAGATTAAGATCCGCCGTTTGTGCAAGTAAAGTCACCACTGTTTGACTCGCACTGCCTTTGCTCACACTAATCCCCGCATCTAGCAACTTTCCTAACATGCGCTCACCGATATTCTGCACAAGTACAATGTCGGTACCTTGTTGAATAATCAGCTCTAATAAGGCTTTTTTAGCACTACAGTCACCCTCAATTGCCGGGTTATCGACCAGCTTAATCAGCTGAAACTGTTCATTATAAAAGCCAATTTGTAGGGCTTTCGTAAAGTGACTGGCGAGGCGTTCGCGGCTCATCGGCATGGCAATAATCATGATAAATCCTTGTCTGTTTGGGTTGGCAGCCTCAAGGCTTGACCTTGAGTGATAGCCGTCGCCACCTTTTTACGGGCATTGGCGAGAAGGTATCCAAAGGTTTGCCGAGAGATCCCCATCAAGGCCGCGGCTTCGATCTGGCTTAATCTTTTAACGTCACCCAGTTCGAGGGCCTCAAACTCATCGGCCTCTAATTGAATATGAGTTAATTTAACCGCAGGGATCCCATTAGGCTTAAATAGGCTACAGGGCACACAGCTCGATAATTGACGGCATTTTTTGGGTCTTGGCATAAATGTTTTTATCTTTAAGTCGTCTTATATGTCTTGAAATCGTGTTTTAGGTCTTAGTGCACATCTTCGGTACTACGAGTGACACTCGGGCTCATCTCGCTAAGGGAGTCCATAATTCTGGATTCTCAAGCGTGATAACTGACTTGATGAATAAGTTCAGTGGATGAACCATAAAACTGTCACGAGTTTCTGGCATAGGCCAGAAACTATTATTCGCGCCAACGACATTAAAAACTGTAGGACGGCTCACAGTTACCTATATCAAGCATGACTAATTAACAGAACGGCTGTCTGGCGTAACTAACACACTCAATGGCTAGCGCCCTGTAAGGTCAATCTTAACCTGCATTGGTGGTGCCGAGGGATAATGACAAACTCTGCAAACAAATAAGCAGCCGTTAAGCCGCTGTTATTGATGATGTTCATGGATTTAAACGGGTGAAATCCTCAGACTCACAGTAGTTCACCTGTACCGAATAGCCGTCATCTTGCTTGATAAAATCGACAAAGTTTTTAATCGCAGGTAGGGCATCTTCCCTATGGTGCGACACGTACAGCAATTGGCTCAGATGATGCTCGGCTATCATCTCCAGCGCCCGCATCACTAAGGTGCGATTGATAAAATCTAAGCCCTGATACGGCTCATCTAAAATCAGCAACAGTGGCTGTTTAATCAAGGCGCGACCTATCAGCAGTAACCGCTGCTGACCATAATCGAGCTTCTTAAAGCTGGTGCTCGCCAGCCCTGTCATGTGCAAAATCGCCAACCATTCCTTCGCCAAATCTAGCTGAGGTTTAGTGGGTTTATGGTACAAGCCAATAGAGTCAAAAAAGCCCGAAAGCAGCACATCTAATGCCGAGCAACTGACGCGATATTGCAAGTGTAGCGCCGACGATACTATGCCAATCCGTTGTTTAATCTGCCAAATACTCTCGCCGCTTCCGCGAGGTCGGCCAAAGAGCGTGATGTCATTGCTATAGCATTGGGGATGGTCGCCTAAAATCAGCCCCAGCAAAGTGCTTTTACCGCAGCCATTTGGGCCGCGAACTTGCCAATGTTGCCCCGCCTCGATGCGCCAATTCACGCCGCTGAAAATCAGCCCACTGACATATTCCACTCTGCCATTTTTAATCTCGACCAGAGGATCAAACGCCTCGGCGTTGTGCCTTTGCCGCTCCATCAAGGCCAAGAGTTCATCGCTACGTTGCGCCGATAACGCATTCAGCTGCGCCATCACAGGATGATTGTGCCATTGCTCAATCGACATCGACGGGCTGAGTTTGTGCACACTCTGCCCCGATTTGAGCATCTCACCATTAAACAGCGCCACATGACTGATGCACGGCGGCAATTCTTCTTGGCGAGAGGTAATGATCAGCAACTGGCTATGCTCGGCCACTTCACTCAGCAGCTCAGATAAACTCGCCTGATGTTCAGCATCGAGCCCAGCATAAGGGTCATCTAAAATCAGCAATTGCGGTAACATTGCCAGCGCACGTGCCAGCATGACTCGGCGTGTTTCACCGGTCGATAATTGCCGAAAACCGCGCCGACGCAGAGGCTCAAGCCCAACCTTTTGTAATAATGCTGGGAGTTGCTTGGCATCTTGGCAGCATTCCAACACTAAGGATTCGACACTCGAACCGTAATCCAACTCGTCTTTTTCTAACTCGCGCTCCAGCAATGCTTGCTGCAACCCAAGTGACACCCAGCCGATACGTTGCGGTAGGCCAGAAATCGTCCCTTCATCGGGCAGAATATCACCCGTTAATATTCGCCCGAGCAAGGAACCGCAATAGCTGTCAGTCGCGAAAATCGCCCAGTGTTCAGCAGGGTGCAGCTGCCATTCATCGACGACTAGCACCTCATTATCACGCCCGTATCGTAACTGTTTAACCACAATACTTTTGTCTTGGTTCGCGACAACATCAAGCATAACCACAGTTCCTTTCTATTTTTAAGGGATGATAAAATCTAATGCGCTTAATGGCATAGGCAAAGCGTGGCAACATCCAACGGATACCCATGTGTGAGGCAACCACTCTGGCAGAACTGTGATAAAATCGGCACCTGTTTAACTTTCATATCAACAAGGTAATGCAATGAATCCCATTATTGCCATCTTAAAAGAACACAACGTCAGTGACGCTAAAATCCAAGAACTGTTTCAAACATTAACCGAAAATCCATTAATGGCGATGGGCACGCTCGGTCAATTAGGTATCCCAGCCGAAAAATTACAACAACTGCTGGGGCTAGTGATGCAGAAACCAGCCTTGATCAAAGAAGCCGTGCTTGAACTCGGTTTGGATTTCTCAAAAGTAGAAGCCGCAAAAGCCCAACTGCAAAAATAAGCGCAGACTGTTCAAGTTTGTAGCCATCATGCGCTAGGGGAATCCGCGTAACTCAGATCCCCTAGCGAATGTTAAAACCACTAAACCTCACAGCCATTGACGCTCAAAATGATTAATACCAAGTGAGCTAACTGTGTTGCGCCTGCCACTCCTCAATCGCCTCTTTCGCCGCTCGAAAAGCTTCAATCCCCGCAGGCATACCGCAGTAAACGGTGCAATGCAGTAAGACTTCTTGGATCTCTTCAACCGAGCAGCCATTGTTTAGCGCGCCCCGCACATGGCCCTTTAACTCAGTCGGCGCCTTTAATGCCGCCAGCGTCGCTATGGTAATCAAACTGCGCGTTTGCCTTGAAATGGCATCACGCACCCAAACTTCACCCCAGCAGTTCGCCGTAACTAAATCTTGCAGCGGCTGGGTAAAATCCGTCGCACTATTGAGCGCCTTATCCACATAGCTATCGCCCATCACAGCACGACGCACCTCAAGCCCCTTCTCGTATTGCTCATCGTTCATCGATGCATCCTTTTTTCTTATGTGATTAAGCTATGTGATTAGGCTTATTGAACCGCCGCCAACCAATCTGCCCTATATCCTTACCACCTATAACTGATAACTAACGTTAGATTGAGCGCACCCAAGAAACAAACTCTTCGGCGAGTCTGGGAGGGTTACAGGCCTCTGTCTGATCTGCGATCTCGTTATAGTACTCGAGCTCGTGAACTATGATGGGTACCGAACGACCGAAAACGCGACTAACGGTTAAGTTGGAATGGAGTGTAGAAGCGACAACGCATACTGCGGCAACAAATTGCTCGGTTATCTCCTGACCGAGCTCAAGGCAGCGCTCAAAATCGACATCTTCCTCCGCATCACTGTACCCGAGACCGAGATCGGCCACCCAGCGAGCTAAGATATCCGCAGTCTGAGAGTCAGAATCCCCAAAGACGAGGAGTTCGTTTTGAAGCCAGAAGGCATAGTTCCATTTTGCTTCGTCAGAGCTAGAAGCCTTTGGAATCGAGGCATGCCACTCGTCGACTGTGTTATAGCCGACGGTCAGCGTAGGTAGACGGGGATCGTCATATTCGTTGTTGATATAGAAAGACAATGCATAGATAGGCTCCGCCTCAGAGGTTGGTATACTCGCGAGCGCTTCGGTAATCGCACTCTGAAGCGCGGTAATCATTGGGATATTCATACTGGATTTCCTGCTCGTTTAATGCCGCATTTAGCGAATGAAAATAGTGCATTGTAATTGAGAATAAGAGCTTAACCCACTATTTTTGTTCAGCTTAAATGTCTACCAATATGTGAGTATTCAACCAATTTTCCTGTTATCTGTATGCCTTTTTACAAGCATACACTCTGCAAATTTAACAATGGATGGCTCGTTAAATTCGTTTGCTGCTCGTTTGCGGCATAACAGCGGAAGCTGATGATTAAGCACTGTCATTCCAGTGACGCGCCACCCTTTTTATTTCACAAGAAGTATCCATGAGGGCTCGACGACGGCATCTGCTGCATACGGAAGTGCAAATGCCGCGATCACATGGTCAATGATGTTCCAGACATCATAGTGACATTTCCCATATCCCTATGGGTCAGATATGAAAGAGCGGCCATGCCGTCAACGGTCACTTACATGCCAATGCTTAATCCAACCAACTATCCAGTTATCTGTATGCCTTTTTTACAAGCATACACTCTGCAAATTTAACAATGGATGGCTCGTTAAATTCAGGTTTTATTTTAATACTATTAAAAGCCAAGTCCCATCAATCAATATGAATTGTAATCAGCGTTAAAAAAGCCAACAAATAAAGCAGAAGAGTTGTCACAGCGTCAAACACGTTACAAGATGTGGCTGTCTTACTAAGCCCGCATTTGGTAACGCAACCATTATCCGCAGTGGTCGCCTAAGCCGCGCCGCTGACCACAGGATGATGGCTGCAGAAATGTGTATCAGCCCCAGCGTGTTAGCAAAGCTAGCGCCGCTGGATTATTTTGTGAACAATAATCAAGTGATCAAAAACAATATAAAAACTACACTAAGTACATAAATGTTCTGGTAAAAAACACAACACAAACGTTATTATTATGTTATGAACCAACATCTTTCTAAGAGTAAAG
>NZ_JAUOER010000010.1:0-163360 GCF_031932025.1 Shewanella sp. SP2S2-4 | reverse complement strand
AATAACTTGGCTTGTTGTTTACTCAACCAGTCACATGTGGTGCCATGTTGACACTGTGGGCAACTGCGATGACCG
This sequence comes from Shewanella sp. SP2S2-4, assembly GCF_031932025.1. NCBI lineage: Bacteria > Pseudomonadati > Pseudomonadota > Gammaproteobacteria > Alteromonadales > Shewanellaceae > Shewanella > Shewanella sp. SP2S2-4. Next base: position 163,285 of record NZ_JAUOER010000010.1, on the reverse strand, counting down.
CAAGAGAGCGGAAACTCAAGCTGTTGCTCGCAGGTTTGACAACCCCAGCAGCTCACTCTCGCCGTGTTACAGCGACAGCTGAGCATGGCATGGATAGCAGCATGTATTTCTGGGGTGATTTGATGGGCATAACGCCGCTGAAAATCCGCCAGATGTTGGCGTAAGATATCGATAAACTGGCTCATAACCCACACTCCCACCTCAAGGCTAAGCCGTTGGTTAGTTGGTTAATCGCCTCACAAGTGTTTTTTCGAGTGATGTCAGTGAGCCGCGTGTAACGGGCGGTGGTATTCAGGCTATGGTGGCCGAGCAGTGTTTGCACTGAGCGCAAATCGAGTCCTTGCTCCAGTAAATGGGTGGCATAACTGTGGCGTAGACTGTGCGGACTGATGGCTTTATGAATGTTGCACTCGAAAATGACTTGCTTCATGGCTTTTTGGAGCCCACCTCTGTCCATGAGTGAGTCGGGTTGATTATCTTTACCTGGAAACAACAAACGAGGATGACGGTGGGTGCGCCAATAATAGCGTAAGGCTAACAAGGTGCGTTGAGGTAAAGGCACCAGTCTATCCTTGCCACCTTTAGCATCACAGATATGCACTTGCATCAGCCCCGCATCAATATCCCCGACCTGCAATGATATCGCTTCCCCTAGGCGCAAACCCATGCTGTACAGGGTTAAGAAACAGACCTGATAACGCAGTTGACGCGTGAGGCTGATAACTATCGCGACCTCGCAGGGCGTGAGGATATCGGGCAGGTGTTTCACCTGTGGAGGCTTAACAATATTAAGCCACTGCCAAGATTTATTGAGGACGTGAAAGTAGAAAAACTGCAAGCCGTTACGGTCGAGTTTGACGGTGCTCCATGAATGTGAGGCAATTAAGTCGGCAAAATAGCGCTTTAAATCATCGGAGGTCAGGGTATCGGGGCAGCAGTCAAAATATGCCGCAATACGGCGTATAGCTCGGCTATAGGCATCAATGGTTGCAGGCCGCTTGCCTTGCAAGGTTAAGTTGGTAAGATGTTGTTCATAAAGTAAATCAAAGCGTTGTTGTTCGTGAATGTCCATGATGATACTCCTAGGTTTGCGACCGAAGCAGGTCGCGTCTAGCAAGTATTTAGGATGAGGGGCAAAAGGATGGTTTTATCTTGTTCCTGCCGCAAAGCGGCTTCGTTGAACTACACATTTCGCCATGGCTAAACCAGAATTCAGATAATTACTGCTAAAATCGTGTGGGATGGATTATAGATTGATATGACTCAGCTTTTTGCCATTCAATGATTGGCGTTGAGTCGATAAAAAAGCCTGAACATTGCGATTCAGGCTTTGGTATTTCATATTTAATTTAAGCTAGCACTTATTGTTGAAAATTAGATTATGAATCCAGCTTATCATCGGCCACTTTATAGTGAGGATCGTCGAGTTGATTCACTTCGACGAGATCACCCGCTTTATGCAGCAGTGCTTTACAGTCAGCGCTCAAGTGGATCAAGTGTAACTTCTTACCAGCATTACCATAACGCTCAGCGAGCGTGTCTATTGCTTCTAATGCGGAGTGATCGGCGACTCGAGAGTTCTTAAAGTCGATAACCACATCTTGAGGATCTTTTGCTGGGTCAAATAATTCGAGGAAGTTTGCGATTGAGCCGAAAAACAATGGACCATTGAGTTTGTAGACTTTCCAGCCTTGATTGTTCTGCTCTTCAGTCACATTGATATGCTTGGCATGTTCCCAGGCAAAGACTAAGGCAGAAACGATGACACCGACAAATACCGCAAATGCTAGATCGGTAAATACGGTTACCGTTGTCACTAGCACGATAACAAAGGCATCGTGTTTCGGGACCTTGCCCATAAACTTAAAGCTTGCCCATTCAAAGGTGCCGAGCACAACGATAAACATCACTCCAACCAGCGCCGCAAGGGGAATAATCTCAATAAATGAAGCGCCAAATAAGATAAAGGCAAGCAGTGCAACTGCAGCTGTAATTCCTGATAATCGGCCGCGTCCACCCGAGTTAATATTAATCATAGATTGACCTATCATGGCACAACCACCCATAGCGCCGAAGAAGCCGCTGGTGATGTTTCCAAGGCCTTGGCCGACGCATTCTTTGTTGCTGCGGCCACGGGTATTAGTCATCTCATCTATCACAGTCAGCGTTAGCAGAGATTCGATAAGACCGACTGCCGCCAAGATGCAGGCATAGGGCAGGATGATATATAAGGTTTCAAGATTAAAAGGCACAGAGGGAATCGCAAAGCTAGGTAATGAACCTGCTATGGTCGCATTGTCGTTACCACTCATGGTTTTGAGGAAATCGAGTACGTTACGAGTATCCAGATCGAGTCCTACGACAAGTGCCGTCACAGTGAGGATTGCGGCTAATGATGAAGGGACTGCTGTGGTGATCTTAGGCAGAAAATAAATAATGGCCATCGTCAGAGCCACTAAACCTAACATCAACATTAATGGTTCTTGGGGCAGCCAGACTAGATTTCCGCTGGCATCCTTAACTTTAAACTGACCTAACTGGGCGAGGAAAATTACAATCGCTAGACCATTCACAAAGCCAATCATGACGGGATAGGGCACTATGCGAATGAATTTACCGAGTTTACACACGCCAGCAGAGATCTGGATAAGTCCCGCTAAGACCACGGCAGCAAATAAATATTGGACACCGTGCTCAACGACCAAAGACACCATGACAACGGCCATAGCGCCAGTCGCACCCGAAATCATTCCAGGACGGCCACCAATCAGTGCCGTTATTAGCCCCATAATAAAGGCGGCATAAAGTCCAACCATAGGCTCTACATGGGCGACAAAGGCAAATGCGACCGCTTCAGGAATAAGCGCAAGTGCAACTGTTAGCCCTGAAAGCACATCGGCTTTATGGCTAGACGTTTTGTGGCGAATGAGATCAAACATTGAACCTCTGTTATTAAGTTGTTGTGTGGATAAAAATAAGGCGCGAATACTAACAAAAAAATGGATTGAGCTAAACCTTAAATATAGTGTGTGTTTTACGATAGAAATAAAAAAGCCATGCAATCGCATGGCTTTTCTGACTAACTAAAGTGGTTATGGACGAGCCATATCCGACTCAGCACCGTTAGTGAGTTTAATTTTGGCGGTAGGCTCTTCGGTTGTAGTATTCTCATACTCGCGTCCTTTAGGCACTGCCACTTGCTCTCTCACTTCAACTACAGGCTTGGTCATATCCGAAGACACCATAGAACCAAAACGGCTTGCGGCTTTCGGCTTGTTGACTACAAGGGCGTCAGTGATTTGCGGATTCACTGTCGTTGGGGCCACTTGCACTGTTGCTTGAGGCTTAGCGATAGCAGCAGGTTTTGCCATTGGAGCAGAGGCTGCAGCTTTAATCGCTTCTTTAACTTCAACACTTGGTGCAACGCTTGGCTCTACAGCAGTTTCAGTCTTAGCCACTTCAACTTTAGCCGCTTCAACTTTTAGCGCAGCTGGTGTAATCGCTGGGCTTTCAACTACAGGGGCGTTAACCACTTCGGTTTCTACTGCAACGCTGGCTACTGGAGCTTCAACGACTGGTGCAACGTCAATTTTAACTTCAACCGTTTTTGGCGCATCCGCTTCAGTGGCTTTAGTCTCCACTGGCTGAGTTTCGACTGATGCAACGTCACTTGCTGGCGTTTCAACTTTCGCTTCAGCTTTAACGACTACAGGAGCTTCAACAACAGGTGCTTCGCTAGCTTGTGCTGTTTCTACTTCAATGGACTTAGCAGTTACTTGAGTTTCAGTCACTGCATCTGTTTTAGTTGCAACAACTGGCGTTTCTACACGGACACTGGCGACTTCGGTTGGATACTCTTGGTCAGCACCCAATTCATCGTTAGGGATGAATTGCGCTGGCGTTGATGTACCTTGGTCATCTTCGTCGCGACGACGGCGTTGACCCGCTGCACGAAGGTGACGCGGGCTACGACGGCTACGACGTTGACCATCTCTTTGCTCGCGTTTTGCTTGATCATCAGCAGTTTCGCTTTCAGCATCAATTGTGTCGTTATCTTGCGATATCGCATCCATAGGTGCTACAACATCAGCTGTAACCACTTCAGTTTGTTCAGCTGTTTTCACTGGCTCAACTGCTGGGGCTTCAGTTTCTGTAGACATTACTGCTTTTTCTTCTACTGCAATATTTTCTGCCGCTTCTTGAACAGGTGCCGTTTCTTTACGAGGCTGACGACGTGTTCTTGGTGCTTTTGTTTCAGTTGGTGCTTGGGCAACTTCAGTTTTAGTGTCAACACTGATAGTGCTCGCCGCCGCGGCGTTAACTGCAGCAATCTCAGCTAATACTTCAGCGGCATCTTCTGGTGCAATTGGAATAGCATTATCTGGCGTGTTATGGCCATTATCGATACGCACCTTACGGCGCATGTTACGACGTTGACGACGTTCACGGGCGACTTCTTGCTTAGGTGCATCGGCTTCTACGTCAGCAACCACATCTTTTGGTGCTTGTACACGTGGCTTAGGTTCGGATCGCGCTGGACGTTTAGTTTCTTCTTTCTCACGAACAGGACGTTCTTGAGCGCTTGTATTTACCGCTGCATCAGCCGGTTTTTTCGAATTACGGCTGCGTGGCTCACGAGTGCTTTCTTTTGCTTTGTCGGCATCTTGGGCATTACGTGGGCGGCGAGTATCGTTGCGACGGTTACGGCGGTTAGCGTTAGCTGCACTGGTATCGGTTGTTTTAGTTTCAACAACTTTTACGGGTTCTGCTTTTTCGCTTGGTGCAAACATAGCACTGATTGCACTCACAAGCTTGCTGAAGAAACCTGGTTGTGGCGCTTCAACTTTCACCGTTGGTGATGGGGCTTGTTCCACTTTCTGTGGCGCGGCAAACCCTTTTAATGCCGGAATAGGCGCTGCGGTACGTTCCAGTTTACGTGGCTCATACAATTTAGCTTCAGGCTGTTCGATACGCTTATAGCTCGATTCGCTGATTTCATCATCACTACGGTGACGGATCACGCGATAATCTGGCGTCATCATGTGCGCATCAGGTATCACATATACTTCGACATCGTGACGTTGCTCTGTGATGCGAATGGCTTTGCGTTTCTCGTTTAACAAGAATGCCGCCACATCGACAGGTACAATGGCTTCGATTTGCGAGGTGTTTTCTTTGATGGCTTCTTCTTCCATCAAACGTAAAATCGACAGTGCTAAAGACTCAGTACTGCGAATTGTGCCTTGGCCATGACAGCGAGGGCAGATGTGTGCCGCTGATTCTTCGAGTGATGGGCGTAGACGTTGACGCGACATTTCCATCAAACCGAAACGAGAAATACGGCCTAATTGCACACGGGCACGGTCGTGGTGAACTGCATCACGTAAGCGGTTTTCAACTTCACGCTGATGGCGCACAGGCGTCATATCGATAAAGTCGATCACCACTAATCCACCTAAGTCACGTAGACGTAATTGACGGGCAATTTCATCGGCGGCTTCAAGGTTAGTGTTCAGCGCAGTCTCTTCAATATCGCCGCCTTTAGTGGCACGGGCAGAGTTGATATCGATTGAGGTTAAGGCTTCCGTTGGGTCGATAACAATCGACCCACCAGATGGCAGACGCACTTCGCGTTGGAAAGCGGATTCGATTTGCGATTCAATTTGGAAGTGAGTAAATAATGGCACTTCGGCTTCGTAAAGTTTTACGCGCTCGACGAAATCAGGGCGAACTAAGGCGATATGTTGCTTAGCTTCTTCGTAAATACGTGGGTGGTCGATGAGGATCTCGCCTACATCACGACGTAAATAGTCACGAATAGCGCGCACAATCACGTTGCTTTCTTGATGAATTAAGAAAGGAGCGCCTTTAACTTGTGAAGCTTCGGTGATAGCAGCCCAGTGGTGTTGCAGAACTTTTAAGTCCCACTTTAATTCGGCTGATTCTTTGCCTACACCGGCAGTACGAACGATAAGCCCCATGCCCGCTGGCACTTCTAAATCGGCCATTGCTTCTTTTAACTCAGTACGCTCATCACCTTCGATGCGACGAGAAATCCCGCCTGCACGTGGGTTGTTTGGCATTAATACTAAGTAAGAGCCTGCAAGGCTGATGAAGGTCGTTAAGGCTGCGCCTTTATTGCCGCGTTCTTCTTTGTCAATTTGGACAATAACTTCCTGTCCTTCACTGACCACTTCTTTGATATTTGGGCGACCTTGAAATGAATACCCTTTCGGGAAATATTCTCTGGCGATTTCTTTTAGCGGTAAAAAGCCGTGACGATCGGCACCGTAGTCAACGAAAGCGGCTTCTAAAGACGGTTCTACGCGGGTAATTTTACCTTTGTAAATGTTTGATTTTTTTTGCTCATGACCTGGACTTTCAATATCTAGATCATACAGTTGTTGCCCATCAACAAGGGCAACACGCAACTCTTCTGATTGAGTTGCATTGATTAACATACGTTTCATGATGACGTCATTCTTCTTTAAATAGAGGTCATCAAACATCGCGCTTCGCTGCATTACGGGCCTAGCAGTAGGTCAACTGAGCCTCACGGCTGGTGGCTAGGCAAGAGGTGCGCATTGCTGTTAGACGCAGTCGCTGCGTGTCGCATCCTATTTATGGCTTATTTTTTAATGATTACAAAAACAAGGAATTCGTTGTAAAACATCAACCAACCCCATAAATTCTTTAGTTTCTTTCCGGTAATGCCCAAGTCGAATCGGTTTGTCTGACGACAAGTTAAAATATCCTTCGAAATCGGGGAGGAAAATCTAGGGTAAACCTTATTAAAGTAAGGCGACTTTCTCGATTTAATCGTAAAAAACGCATTTGTGGTATTTTTACTTATTATACGATTTGCAAATCAATGACTTGCTATCAGGAAAGTGTTTTTTTATCCGTTAAATTTTCCGCTTGGGATCAGGGCGTTGTGAACACTTTATTCACGGCTTATCCCTAATCGCTGGTGAAATATAGCAATAATCAAAAAATTCAGCAATGGAAAGGCACAATTCTTCTCAGTTGTTGTACAATGGCGACCGTTATAATTAGATGGCGCATCATGAATATAGAATCCACCACACAACAGGTTCAGTTGATCACGATTGATGAAGATCACTTCGAACAGCGTATCGATAACTACTTAATGACCAAGCTGAAGGGCGTGCCGAAAAGCATGATCTATCGGATTGTCCGTAAGGGCGAGGTTCGAGTAAATAAGAAACGCATCAAACCCGAGTATAAATTGCAGATTGGTGACATAGTACGTATTCCGCCTGTCCGAGTGGCAGAGCCAGATAATCGTACCGCGCCATCGGCGAACTTAAGCAAAGTTTCGCAACTCGAAGACCGTATTCTGCACGAAGACAATCATTTGATCGTGTTGAATAAACCTGCAGGCATTGCTGTGCATGGCGGTAGTGGTGTCGATTACGGTGTGATTGAAGCCCTGCGTTCGCTGCGCCCTCAACAGAAGTTTTTAGAGTTAGTACATCGTCTCGATAAAGATACTTCGGGTGTGTTGTTGGTGGCGAAAAAACGTAGTGCGCTTAAACATCTGCATGATCAGCTTCGATATAAAAAGATGCAGAAAGACTATCTGGCTTTAGTGAAAGGTGAATGGTCTGCTCAAGATAAAGCCGTTAAACAGCCTTTATTAAAAATCACCCTAAAATCCGGTGAGCGCATAGTGCGTGTTAATGCGGAAGGTAAACCTTCAGAAACGCGCTTTAAAATTATGCAACGTTACCAAGGGTGTACGCTTGTGAAGGCAAGCCCTGTCACTGGGCGGACTCACCAAATTCGGGTGCATTGCCAATTTGCGGGTCATCCTATCGCCTGTGATGATAAATACAGCGAGCAAGGGTTTGACGACAGCATGCGTGCATTAGGCTTAACTCGACTCTTTTTACATGCGGCTGAGTTGATGTTCATTCATCCAGAAAATGATGAAGTGATGCGGGTCTCTGCGCCCTTAGATGAAAACTTGTCGCAATTACTCGATAAGTTAAAGCGTGCGTAATTAACAGGGATAGGTTTCAAGGATGAAGATAAAGCAATACGATTTAGTGATTTTCGATTGGGATGGCACTCTGATGGATTCCATCGGTAAAATTATCACTTGTATTGAAAATATGGCTAGGGCATTGCAGTTACCTATCCCAAGCGAAAGCGATATTATCGGTCTTTCTATGACAGAAGCGCTGCGAGTCCTGTTTCCTCAGGGACTCAATCTCAGCGCTTCTTCTGTATATTCTCAGCCTCAACATCCTAAAAATGCATTTGGTCAAGGCGAAGATGATCAATATCAGCAGATGCGCGCCGAGTTTAAAGCGCAATATTTGCATTTAGACGCCACGCCAACACCGCTCTTTGCACAAGCGCCCCTTTTAATCGACGAGTTACATACTCAAGGTTATCAATTAGCTGTTGCAACCGGTAAGGCTCGTGCGGGACTTGATCGCGTTTTCGAGCAAACGGGCTTAGGTCGATACTTTGTTGCGTCACGCTGCGCCGATGAAGTGCACAGTAAACCCCATCCTGAAATGATCTCAAGCTTACTGAAAGAATTGAATATTGCACCGAACAGAGCTTTAATGGTGGGTGATTCTCTGCTGGATTTAACCATGGCGGCCAATGCAGGGATTGATAGCGTTGGTGTGACCTATGGCGCTCATAGTGCCGAAAAGTTGCTGCGGGCGAAACCTATTGCCTTGATTGATTCACCTGCGCAATTGCTGCAATACCTCTAGCCTTGCTATTTAGTGCTGAAGCGGCAATACATGCCGCTAGGCATGAGTACTTCCTAGTTACCTTTATTTACGTCCTATCTTCTCGTCAATAAAACGAATCTGCTGCTCGGCATTTATTGGTGCGCTTAATCGATTTAATAAACAGAGTTCGCTGAGCAAAACTTCAGCAAACGAATAAGCAAATGTTTATGCCCATTAAGCGAGAACGTCTACCCCTTGGGCTAGCAGCATTTCGGTCAGTAAAATCAGTGGTAAGCCAACCAAGGTATTAGGATCGCGACCTTCAAGCTCGGTAAATAACGCGATACCTAAGCCTTCGCTCTTAAAACTGCCCGCGCAATAATAGGGCTGTTCTTTTTCTACGTAGGCGACAATTTGCGCATGGCTAAGATGCCTGAAATGCACCGTAAAGGGTTCAACCTCGGCGGCCATGGCGCCCTTTTCGGCGTTGTAGAGTGCAAGACCCGTATAAAAGGTGATGGTTTTACCAGAGGCTTGGGTGAGCTGCGCGACGGCATTATCAAAATGATGGGGCTTACCGATAATCTTGCCATCAATGACGGCAACTTGATCGGAGCCAATAATCAGCCCATCGGGGAATTGTTCTGCACCTGCGACGGCTTTTGCTTTGGCTAATCGCAGCACTAAGGCATGGGCCGATTCATCGATATGCGCCGTTTCGTCAATATCAGGATTGCAGCATTCGAAGGGAAGACCGAGTTTTTGCAGTAAAGACTGTCGGTATACAGAGGTCGAAGCTAAGATTAATGGGGTTGGCATAATAGGATATCCGCAAAAGAGTGACTCATATTGTGACCAATCTGCGCTAGAGAGTGCAAGAGTTTCGTCTTTTACGGTTTCTTTTCCGTGAATGCGACTATTTTAGTCGGCTTATGCTTGTATGCGACCTCGTGCTTGGGTACTATTTCGCTTCCGTCAATTTCAATGTTGGAGCTGGAGAAAGGCTTAAGTCGCAAACTGGGACTTAAGTTAGAATTTTTTCTTTGACTCTAGCGTTTTCAAACTATAATATGCGCGCCTTATGCAAACAGTAAAGATACCGGTTTCAATTGATCCATTTCGCGCCGCCTCGAGTCGCCTAGTTTATCAGGGCGTTGTTCCTGGTGTGCAATTGAAAAGATTAAATGAGTTATGTGCCGGCGACTGTTCCGATGTGGCAGTGTCGCTTGAATGTGGCGTAGATTTACAGGGGATAGTCTACCTGAAAGGGAAGGCTGTGACGGAGCTCACTCTGATATGTCAACGTTGCATGACGCTATTTACCACTGAGGTTACGGTCGAGTTTTGCTTCGGTCCATGCCGGACTAAGGCAGAAATCGATGAGCTCCCGGATGCGTATGACCCAATTGAGTGCAATGAAATTGGCGAAGTGCGTCTACATCAATTGATCGAAGATGAATTGATAGTCGCTATGCCGATAATCCCAATGCATCAAGAAATTGATTGCAGTGCTGGATCTAAAGACATGGTTGTAGGCGAGATCGAACCCGCTCATGAGGAGCGTCCAAATCCGTTTGCAGTGTTAGAAAAACTGAAGAGCAAGTAATCTAGGAGACAGGCCAATGGCTGTACAACAGAACAAAAAATCACGTTCAAAGCGCGGAATGCGCCGTTCACATGACGCACTGAGCACTGCTCAGCTGTCTGTAGACGCTACCAGCGGTGAAATCCATATGCGTCACAATGTGACTGCAGATGGCTTCTATCGCGGTAAAAAGGTAATCAACAAGTAATTTGTTGGTTTCCTAATGACGAATCTGACGCTTGCGTTAGATGCAATGGGTGGTGATCATGGCCCCCACGTCACGGTGCCTGCAGCCTTGCGGGCACTAAAATTACATTCTTTTCTTAAAATCATTTTAGTCGGTGACAAGACTGAAATTGATGTCTATCTACGTCAAACCGAAGCAAATCTACTTTCACGCATAGAAATCATTCATACCGATGAAGTCGTTAGTATGTCCGATCGACCTGTGCATGCTTTGCGTACACGTAAAAACAGTTCCATGCGATTGGCGATTGAGTTAGTGCGTGACGACCGCGCACAAGCGTGTGTGAGTGCCGGTAACACAGGTGCGTTAATGGCAATGGCGAAAGTATTGCTGAAGACCTTGCCTGGTGTTGATCGACCCGCATTAGTCAGTTGTTTACCTGCGGTGACTCAAAAACCGGTTTATTTGTTGGATTTGGGCGCGAATATTTCCTGTGACTCGGAAACCTTATTTCAATTTGCCGTGATGGGCTCAGTCCTGTGCGAAGCGGTAGATAAGAAATCTCGGCCAAAAGTCGCTTTGCTCAATGTGGGCATTGAAGAGATTAAAGGTAACGATCAAGTTCAGCAAGCGGCGCAGTTACTGCAACACACAGAACAAATCAATTACACGGGTTTTATCGAAGGGGATGAAATCTACTCCGGTAATGTGGATGTGATTGTTTGTGATGGGTTTGTGGGTAACATCACGCTTAAAACCTCTGAAGGCATTGCCAAATTATTGGTACATCAGTTAAAACGGGGACTAACCCAAGGTTTATTTGTTCGTTTTCTGGCTAAACTTATCGCCCCACGTATTCAGGCGGTCCTTAGTCAGATGAACCCCGACCACTATAACGGTGCAAGTCTGATAGGATTGCGCGGAATAGTTGTAAAAAGCCATGGAAACGCGGATGAAACTGCCTATTTACAAGCAATTAGTTTGGCAGTAACGGAAGCTCAACGTCGACTCCCTGAAATGATAAAAGATCGTTTGGAGTCGATTCTTTTAGATATAAATAACTGATCCCTCCTTATGCATACAAAAATTCTCGGAACTGGTAGTTATCTGCCAGTGCAGGTGCGTAGCAATCAAGATTTGGAAAAAATGGTGGAAACCAGTGACCAATGGATTGTTGAACGTACAGGTATATCAGAACGTCGCATTGCGGCCTTCGATGAAACCGTTTCAACTATGGGCTACCAAGCGGCACTCAAAGCGCTGGAAATGGCTGGCATAGAAGCATCAGATTTAGACATGATCGTTTGCGGCACCACCAGTGCCCCCAATGCTTTTCCAGCAGCGGCCTGTGAAATCCAAGCCATGCTTGGCGTGCATACCATTCCAGCATTCGACATCGCTGCGGCTTGTTCAGGCTTTGTTTATGCTTTATCTGTTGCCGACCAATTTGTTAAAACGGGCGCTGCTAAAAAAGTATTAGTGATTGGTGCCGATGTGCTGTCTCGCCTATGTGAGCCAGAAGATCGTTCAACGATTATTTTATTTGGTGATGGTGCGGGCGCTGTTGTGATTGGCGCATCTGAAACGCCAGGGATCATTTCGACCCACATTTATGCCGATGGTCGCCAAGGCGACTTATTGAAATGCGCATTTCCACCACGTAAAGGCGAAATCTCAGAAGCGGTCGGCTTTATGACCATGAAAGGTAACGATGTCTTTAAAGTGGCTGTGACTCAATTGTCCCATGTTGTGACAGAGACTTTGCGCATCAACAATATCGATAAGTCAGAAATTGACTGGTTAGTCCCACACCAAGCTAATTTCCGTATTATTAATGCCACCGCGAAAAAGCTCGATATGAGTCTTGATAAAGTCGTATTGACCTTAGCTAAACACGGTAATACCTCGGCGGCCTCTGTGCCTATCGCATTAGATGAAGCCGTGCGTGATGGCCGTATTCAGCGTGGGCATCTACTGCTGCTCGAGGCCTTTGGTGCTGGTTTTGCGTGGGGCAGTGCGCTTATCCGCTTCTAAGCTCTACATGTGTTTCCACATGATTTTCAATAAATTAAGTTAGCCATAGGTAATTTGAATATGGAAAATGTTGCTTTTGTATTTCCAGGCCAAGGTTCACAAGCCCTAGGCATGTTAGCCGAGCTTGCCGAATCACACGCCGTTGTTGGGCAAACCTTTGCCGAGGCGAGTGACGTCTTAGGTTATGACCTGTGGGCATTGGTTCAGCAAGGTCCCGTTGAAAGCTTAAATGAAACCGATAAAACCCAACCAGCCCTATTAGCGGCGAGCGTGGCGATTTGGCGTGCCTACGTGGCTTCAGGCAAATCTATGCCGGCCATGTTAGCGGGTCACAGCCTAGGCGAATATTCTGCTTTAGTGTGCGCCGGTGTGATGGATTTTAAAGACGCAATTAAGTTGGTGGAATTACGCGGTCAGCTGATGCAGCAAGCGGTTCCCGCTGGCACAGGCGCCATGTATGCCATTATTGGGTTAGACAATGACGGTATCGCCAATGCCTGCGCCGAAGCGGCTCAAGGTGACGTGGTGAGCCCTGTCAACTTCAACAGTCCTGGTCAAGTGGTTATCGCGGGTCAAAAAGACGCCGTTGAGCGCGCTGCTGCAGCTTGTAAAGCTGCGGGTGCTAAAATGGCGGTGGCTTTACCTGTCAGCGTGCCATCACACTGCGCATTAATGAAACCTGCGGCGGATAAACTGGCCGTGGCATTAAATGATGTACAGTTTAATGCCCCAACGATTACTGTGATTAATAACGTTGATGTGGCATCACCCACCTCTGCTGATGACATTAAAGATGCATTAGTACGTCAGTTATATTGTCCTGTCCGCTGGAGCGAAACTGTTGAGCTAATGGCCCAAAAAGGCATTACCCAACTGGTGGAATGTGGTCCTGGTAAAGTATTGACAGGATTAGCAAAACGAATTAATAAATCACTATCAGCCCAAGCGGTTAATGATGTTGCTTCATTAGCAGCATTAACTGAGTAAGGAGTTTATATGAGTTTCAACCTGAATTTAACAGGCAAAGTGGCTTTGGTGACTGGTGCGAGCCGCGGTATTGGCCGTGCGATCGCTGAAACACTGGTCGAAGCCGGTGCAGTGGTTATTGGAACCGCAACCAGTGAGAAGGGCGCTGCGGCGATCCAAGAATATCTGGGTGACAAAGGTTTTGGTTTAGTGCTTAATGTCACAGATAGTGAATCTGTTACACATTTATTCGCCTCGATCAAAGAAAAAGCCGGTGATGTTGATATTCTAGTCAACAACGCGGGTATAACCCGTGATAATCTGCTGATGCGGATGAAAGATGATGAATGGCAGGATATTATCGACACTAACCTGACATCGTTATTTAGACTATCAAAACCTGTGATGCGTACCATGATGAAAAAGCGCTTTGGCCGAATCATCAATATCGGTTCAGTGGTAGGCACCATGGGCAATGCAGGTCAAGTTAACTACTCGGCAGCAAAGGCGGGTTTGATTGGATTTACAAAATCTCTTGCAAGAGAGGTTGCATCTCGTCAAATTACAGTTAATGCTATCGCTCCTGGATTTATCCAGACCGATATGACAGATGAGCTGACCGAAGAGCAGCAAAAAGCTATCATGTCACAGGTTCCGATGGAACGATTAGGGCAAGCGCAAGAAATTGCGAACGCAGTGCTCTTCTTGGCCTCGGACTCAGCCGCTTACATCACAGGCGAAACTTTGCATGTGAATGGCGGCATGTACATGGTTTAAGGGCGAATGGCAGGGATTTCTGTCGCAACTGAGTAGTGATCTGTATCAATTGATAGTGAAATTTCGTGGTTAGACCACGAAAACTAAGCTTGCATTGTCAGCCAAATCTAATAAACTACTCGCAATCTTACGCAAGTGCGTAATTTGAATAGGAAAGAAAACTAATGAGCAACATCGAAGAACGTGTAAAGAAAATCATTGTAGAGCAACTGGGCGTTAAAGAAGAAGACGTTAAGCCAGCGGCATCTTTCGTTGACGATCTGGGTGCAGATTCTCTGGACACTGTTGAGTTGGTTATGGCTCTGGAAGAAGAGTTTGATACCGAGATCCCTGATGAAGAAGCTGAAAAGATCACTACTGTTCAAGCAGCGATCGACTACGTTTCTAAGAATCAGTAATTCTGAATTCTTGAAGACAGGCGGCATTTTTGCCGCCTGTTTTTGTTTTACCCCCGTCAAATTCTGTCTCCGTGCCATTCAATCGTCTCTGGATCGTGTTTTAATTGTTATCCACGAGATGCTCGCCGCAGATTGGCGAATTTTTCTAAATAAAGTTATTTAAGAAATTGTCTAATGATAGAAAGCCTTGTTTTATCTATCAGAACTAAAAAATTTAGCATTTAAAGGTGACTGCCGTGTCTAAACGTCGTGTAGTGGTAACCGGTTTGGGGTTAGTAACTCCAGTGGGCAATACTGTCGATACTACTTGGAAGGCTTTGCTTTCGGGTAAGAGTGGTATTGCACCGATAACCAAATTTGATGCCAGTGAATTTACCACTCGTTTCAGTGGTTCAGTAAAAGATTTCGATATTGAGCAATACTTAACGAAAAAAGATGCCCGTAAGATGGACCTCTTTATTCAATACGGTATGGCGGCTGGCATTCAAGCTATCCAAGACTCAGGTCTGGATATGAGCAAAGAAAACCCAGGTCGTGTCGGTACTGCTATTGGTGCAGGTATGGGCGGTATGTGGTTAATTGAACAAAACCACAGCGCATTGATGAATGGTGGCCCGCGTAAGGTTTCTCCTTTCTTTGTACCTAGCACTATCATCAATATGATTTCGGGCCACTTGTCGATCATGTTTGGCATGAAAGGACCCAATTTCGCCGTGACGACCGCTTGTACTACGGGCGTGCACAATATCGGTTTTGCGGCGCGTACCATTGCCTATGGCGATGCAGACGTGATGGTTGCGGGCGGTGCTGAGGATGTCACTTCTCCTTTAGGCGTGGCAGGTTTTGGTGCTGCGAAAGCATTATCGACACGCAATGACGATCCGACTGCGGCAAGTCGTCCATGGGATAAAGACCGTGATGGTTTTGTGATCGGTGACGGTGCGGGTGTGATGGTGATGGAAGAGTACGAACACGCTAAAGCGCGCGGTGCGACCATTTACGGCGAGTTAGTCGGTTTTGGTATGAGCGGTGATGCTTTCCACATGACATCGCCTCCAAGCGACGGTGCTGGCGCTGCTGCGGCTATGGTCAATGCCATTAATGACGCTAAGTTATCACTGGAGCAAATTGGCTATATCAACGCCCACGGTACGTCAACGCCTGCGGGTGATAAAGCGGAAGCGGCAGCGGTTAAGTCTGTATTTGGCGATCACGCCTATAAAGTACTGGTTAGCTCGACTAAATCGATGACGGGTCACCTCTTAGGTGCTGCAGGTGCAGTTGAAGCGATTTTCACCTTACTAGCACTGCGCGACCAAGCTGTTCCGCCAACCATCAATTTGGATAATCCAGATGAAGGTTGTGATTTAGACTTTGTTGCTCATACTGCCCGTGACGTGAAGATGGATTACGCTCTGTGTAATTCCTTCGGTTTTGGTGGGACTAACGGTTCATTACTGTTTAAGAAAGTGTAAAACTTGCATTGATAGTGCAAAAAAACAGTGAAGAAATGCGCCTGAGGGCGCATTTTTTATGGATAAAATCCATTGAGATTGTGAATTGAGTAGCATTATTTTACGCCTTTATTGTGATAAGAATCACTTTCTAACTACCTGATATCCATGACGTTAACCTTTGTTCATCAAGCTTGTTTAATTCTATTGGCCACAGATAATGACAGATATATTTAATCTTGATGGAGTGTGTCATGTTAAACCCTGCGGTGATCCCGCTTGTCCCCCTCATCGGCGCATTAACGGCCAATCTGACCGAATTGATCCGCGGTGAATTTAAAGTTTGGCATCCTAACATGGACATAGGGATCAAGACTTTTACCTTAGCAATAGCCGCTTACGTGGTCGTCTGGTTTGCCTTATTGGTGACGGCGATTAATGTTGGTGGCGACAGCAATATGTCCTCGGGTCTCGAAGTGCTAGGTTTCTTCATGCTTGGCTTAGGTGTGTACACTTTTGCAAAGGTCACTCGCTTTGTCAGCAGCGCGCTACAGCTATGGCTTTACCGTTTAGCCTTGCCGAGTTTACTGCTTTGCTGCGTGCTTATTAGTCACTTTGGTTAAATCGAATTCTTTGGCGAGGCCAATCGTAATTATCTTTACGCTATTGGGGATTTCTATCGTAAACTCAGCTTATTGCACGAAGACATTGAGCCACAGTGGCTGAATAAGTTGAGGTTATATGGCTGGTATCGATAGACAAAGCACCCTGAGATTTTTGTCAGAGCCTGCGGATGTAAATTTTGGTGGTAAGGTCCACGGTGGCGCTGTGATGAAGTGGATCGATCTCGCGGCCTATGCCTGTGCAGCGGGTTGGAGCGGTAAATATTGTATTACTGCCTATGCGGGCGGGATTCGTTTTGTGCAACCCATTTTAGTGGGCAACATAGTCGAAGTCAGCGCTAAGGTGATTTATACGGGGAAAACTTCTATGCATATCGGTATCGATGTGCGGGCCGGTGATCCTAAAGTCTCTGAACGTCATCTCACTACCCACTGTATTGTGATCATGGTGGCTGTTGATGAACATGGCCAGCCTACGCCAGTGCCTGAGTGGATACCGCAAACTGAACATGATATTCATTTGCGCGATTCTGCGCTGCGCTTGATGGAAATGCGTAAAAAGATTGGCGCTGAAATGGAAGCCCATGTGGTGAAATAGCCCCATAAATTAAATCAACAAAGGCGCTTAAGGCGCCTTTGTTGTCTCTGCCGAAAAGTGCGTTTGCCTGTCGGTCCGATTTCAACCTGACGCTATGCGGGATGAATGCTAAACTGCCGCCATTATTTTTCACTGCCTATTTCCCTAAATAAACATCCGTAATTGAACCCATAGATTGAAACACTTACTGGCACTTTATTAGTATTTGTTGTTGAGGGTTTAGCGGTAACATATTGGGCAGACGAAATACAACTCGATTCAGCAATTTCTACTTGATTCACCTTGTTTACCTATTTGAGGATCACTTCATGGCAAAAGTCGCATTTATTGGTTTAGGCGTAATGGGATATCCCATGGCGAGGCATTTATTGAACAAAGGCCATGAGGTCACTGTTTATAATCGCACTTTTGCCAAGGCACAAACTTGGGTCGACACCTATGGCGGACGCTGCTGCCCAACGCCAAAGGAAGCGGCAGAGGGTCAAGATATTGTGTTTACTTGCGTGGGCAATGATAACGATCTGCGTGAAGTGGTATTAGGCAGTGATGGCGTTATTCATGGGATGAAAAAGGGCGCAGTGCTGGTTGACCATACTACGGCTTCGGCCGATGTCGCTCGTGAGCTTCATCAAGTGTTAGCGGAAAAGGGCATTGATTTCCTCGATGCGCCTGTGTCGGGCGGTCAAGCGGGCGCCGAAAATGGCGCCTTGACTGTGATGGTTGGCGGCGATGAAGCTGTGTTTGCCCGTGTTAAACCTGTGATTGAAGCCTTTGCCCGCTGCGCCGAGCGTTTAGGTGAGGTTGGTGCAGGTCAGTTAACTAAGATGGTGAACCAAATCTGTATCGCGGGCGTGGTGCAAGGTTTAGCTGAAGCATTACAGTTTGCGCGCAAGGCAGGACTCGATGGCGAGAAAGTCATTGAAGTGATTAGCAAAGGCGCGGCGCAAAGCTGGCAAATGGAAAATCGCTACAAGACGATGTGGGGCCAAAGCTATGATTTTGGTTTTGCCGTCGATTGGATGCGTAAAGATTTAGGCATCGCCTTAGAAGAAGCTCGCCGCAATGGTTCACACTTGCCATTAACCGCGTTAGTCGATCAATTCTATTCAGAAGTACAGGGCATGGGCGGTAACCGTTGGGATACGTCTAGCCTGTTAGCGCGCCTCGAGAAATCGGCGAAATAAGCTTATAAAACTTAGATTTTGCACTGATAAAAATGCCCAGTCCCGATTGCGTTGGCAAATCGGACTGGGCATTTTTGTGTGTATCGTTTTTGACTAGGATTTAGAACTAGATATTAAGCTCTCGATTTTAAGCTCCAGATTTTAAGCTCTAGATTTTAAGAACAGGATATTAAATCGTTAGTCTTTCCAGCAAATATGGGTCACTAAACTGTGGGTTTCACTTGGGGCAAGCACGACTTTATCTTCTAAAACATTGGCCGCTTCTAGGCAGACCATGGTCAAATAATCCTCTGGATTAAACCGGCCAAGGCGTTGTGACTTTTCAATCCATGGATTCCATAATACGGCGGATTGGCTGTTCTCGCGGCTGACTTCAATGATTCCCTGCGGCGTATGCAATAATTGCACAGGGCCGAGTTCGGTATAGACACGATCCGTCTCGCGATCAAAGCGCACTTCATCCGTAGTTTGCGGATAAGGCCCCTCGGCAAATTCGATGTATTTTGAGCCACTAAAACCGCTCGCTTTGAGTTGGTGGATATCCTCAATCGGAAAATAAGTGTGCAGCGCTTGGGTAAGCGTCACGGTTTCATCGCCTAGGTTGGTATTTACAAGGCTAATGCTTAGGGCATCGCCTAGGGTGAATAACACGCTGACCTGAGTGTTATGCGGCCAATAAATTTTATCTTGCTCACTGATTTTTAAGCTAAAACGTAAATCCACCAACTGATTACGCATTTCTACCGATTCCAGCGCCCAAATGCGGGTGCGGGCGAAACCGTGTTGGGGGAAGTTTGCTTCACTACTCATGCCAAACCAAGGCCAGCATACAGGCACACCGCCACGGATCCCATTACCGGGTTGATAATCGTCCGCCGATGAAAC
Organism: Shewanella sp. SP2S2-4; assembly: GCF_031932025.1. Taxonomy (NCBI): domain Bacteria; kingdom Pseudomonadati; phylum Pseudomonadota; class Gammaproteobacteria; order Alteromonadales; family Shewanellaceae; genus Shewanella; species Shewanella sp. SP2S2-4. The sequence continues at coordinate 143,877 of NZ_JAUOER010000010.1, read as the reverse complement.
CCACAGTAAAGGTGGTTTTCCTACGGGTTGAAAATAGTCTATTTGCGCGCCCTGCAAAAAAATTCTTGCCTGACATAACGCCGTATTCACTTCGACATAATCGAGCCCGTTGGCGTGCTTTTTAGTAGTGACAGAACCCATAGTAGCAATATCCTTAACTCTGCTGGCATATCAGAAAAACAGGCAGTTAGCTTACAAAGTTTTCCGCGATAACATAAGGCTTTGTTGCGATCAATTTACGGTTTCGCTGTTCGTTTGTGTAAACAAAAGTCTTTGCTGGCCGTTGGAGTGCTTTCTTTTTCAGCAAATTTAGCTAAAGTGGTCAGAGCACCAAAGTGGTCAGATCACTTAGTTGAGTTGCAGTCTAACAAGAAAAGGGAAGCGATTATGCCAGTCTATCAAGCGCCGCTGCGCGACTATCAATTTATCCTCAATGAAATTTTACATATTTATCAGCAAGATGCTCTCAAGGGGTTCGATGAAATCGATCCAGATCTTGTCGATGCGATCCTGCAAGGTATGGCCGACTTTAGTACTGAAGTCATGCTGCCGCTCAATAGTGTCGGCGATCTGCAAGGCTGTAAATTGGTCGATGGCAAGGTGGTTACACCTGAGGGTTTTGATAATGCCTATCAGCAGTTTGTTGATAATGGCTGGCCAACGCTGACCTGCGATCCTGAATATGGCGGCCAAGGCCTGCCAGAAGTCGTGGGGATTTTTGCCACTGAGATACAAACGGCAACCAACATGGCCTTTGCCATGTATCCCGGTTTGACCCATGGCGCCTATGCCGCCATCCATGCCCACGGCAGTGATGCGCTTAAGCAAAAATATTTGAGTAAATTGGTTAGCGGTGAATGGACTGGGACAATGAATTTGACCGAGTCCCACGCCGGTACTGACTTAGCCTTATTACGCACCAAAGCCGTGCCAGTATCCGAAGGTGTTTTTGCTATCACTGGCGAGAAGATTTTTATCTCCTCAGGCGATCACCAACTCACCGACAACATAGTGCATCTAGTATTAGCCCGCTTGCCGGATGCGCCAGAAGGCGTGAAGGGTATATCTCTGTTTGCCGTGCCTAAAGTATTAGTGAATGGCGATGGTAGCCTAGGCGCGCCGAACACTTTATATGCCAGCGGCCTTGAACATAAGATGGGCATTCACGGTAACTCCACCTGCGTGATGGTGTTTGAAGCTGCGCTGGGCGAGCTTGTTGGCGAGCCGCACCAAGGACTGCGCGCCATGTTTACTATGATGAACCAAGCGCGTTTAGGCGTGGGCGTGCAAGGGCTGGGGGTCTCTGAGATTGCCTATCAAAATGCGTTAGCCTATGCCAAAGACAGATTACAGAGCCGCGCTTTAAGCGGTGCCAAAGCCCCAGAAAAAGCCGCCGATCCGATTTTGGTTCACGGCGATGTGCGCCGTATGTTGCTGTCGCAAAAAGCCTTTAATGAAGGCGCAAGAGCCTTAGTTGGACAACAAGCTTTGTGGCTCGATGAAGCTGAGCGCCATACCGATCCCGCCAAAGCGAAAGCGGCATCCCAGTTAGCAGCCCTGTTTACGCCCGTTGTGAAAGGTTTTATCACCAACCGCGGTTTTAATGCCTGTGTGGATGCGCAGCAAGTGTTTGGTGGACATGGTTATATCCATGAGTGGGGCATGGAGCAATTTGTGCGTGATAGCCGTATTGCGCTGATTTATGAAGGCACTAACGGCATTCAGGCGCTGGATTTAGTGGGTCGTAAATTGCTTAGCGACCGCGGCGCGGCGATGCAGCAATGGTCGGTTTTAGTGACTGAGTTTATTAAGTCACATAGCACCAATGCGGCGATGCAACCTTACGTGAGTGGTTTAATGGATTGTGCGGGTGATTTGCAAAAGGCTAGCGGTTATTTAGCTGCACAAGCTGCGACCAATCCTGACATTATCGGCGCAGCCTCTATGGCTTATCTGGAGTTGTTTGGCGTGACTGCACTGGCATGGATGTGGGCCAGAAGTGCCGCGGTGGCCTTAGCGGCGTTGGAGCAGGGCACCGAAGAAACCGCGTTTTACCAAGCTAAATTGAAAACCGCCGATTTCTATATGGCTTACTGGGCGGTGCAAGGTCGCAGTCTGCGTAAGCAAATTGAGCAGGCGAGTGAAATGCTAACGCAATTAGATGAAGCTATCTTTTAAGCATTCACTTATATGCTGAGTTAAGCCCTTGCTTAACAACAGTTCGAGAACAACCTAAAACCAGCGCATTGTCGCTGGTTTTTATTTTTATCCCACATTAACACTTCTATCTAAGGTCTGTGCGACTGAACCTCTGTTTCGTTTAAGTCATAACCAAATATCACAAGGATAATGTGAGCTGACGCTAACTATTTACCTAACAGATTTCACATTTATGTAAATTCAAATGATAATCGTTGTTATTCGTAAATCATTCTTTATAATGACGGCCAATTCGTTTGAATACATTTGTAAACCCTTTGGTTTATGCCATTTTTATGCGCTCGCGCTGGGGACATTCTGTGAAGACTCGTTTCGCCTACTCATTAATTGCACTTGCACTCGCTCAACATCAGTCGACATTCGCCGCTGAAACTGTACTCGATAAAGAGGCTCCACAGCAGACCTTGTCTACGAGTTCATCTGTTGCAAGTCCTGCACCGACTCAAGCCACGACCGATGAGGAGATAAAACTCGCAGCACCTGAGCGTATTGCCGTCCATGGCCGCGCGATGCAAATGTACGTCGATAAAGAAACCACGATTGGCACTAAGACGGCGATTAATGTGATGGAATTGCCGCAGTCGGTGCAAGTGCTGACCGAGCAGTTAATCGTTGACCAAGCGGCACGCAATATTACCGATTTATACCGCTCAATCGCGGGTGTGAGTGAGTTTAGTTATTCCGGCGTGACCTTTCGCGGTTTCCGCGACGATGCCAACGTTTTTTATGATGGGGTAAGGGGCGATCCCTATTCGGGATTTTCTGTGCCACAACTCTTTAATGTGCAGCGGGTTGAAGTGTTAAAAGGCCCTGCATCGGCACTCTATGGCGGCGGTGAACCTGGCGGCATGATTAACTATGTCACTAAAAAACCGACGTTTGTCGAGAGCAAAGAGCTGACCTTAAGCACGGGCAGCGAGGACATGATGGGGGGCTCGCTGGATTTCACTGGCGGCTTAACCCAAAATCTTGCCTATCGTTTTGGCGCCTATTATCAGCAGGAAGATAGCTTTCGCAATAATGCAGATAGCCAAAATGCCGAAGTGGCGGGTGGGTTACTCTACGAAATCAGTGATGATACTAAGCTCACCACCACTTTCGATATTATTAAGCAGGATTTAGGCGGCAATCGATTGCGCGGCGTGCCTGTCGATAATGACGGTAACTTCCTCGTTGCGCCATCCTATAATGCCAATGAGAAGAGTGACTTCCAGAAGATGGATGCGCTGGTGCTGCAATCGATTCTCGATCATCAATTTACCGATAATTTCTCGGTCAAGACGCAGATCCGCTATCTGAATAATGATTCCACGCAGCAATATCATGAATCGAGAGGTTGGGTCGATGTAAATGGTGATGGTAAAGCCAATAGTGCAGATGGCACCATTAAGCGTGAATACCGAGTGCAAGCACGGGCAAATGATGAAATCAGTTTAACCAATGATTTTGTTTATGCATTCGATGCCTTAGGTTTTGAACATGAGTTCCTGTTCGGTGGCGATTATCACTATGTGGAAACCGAGTACCATTACAAGCTCGCGACCAGCAAGGAAGGCGTGGGTAACCTAAATATTTTTGACCTTAACTATGGTGAGACGGATCCTAGTACCTATCAATTAAAAGACATGGATACCGACGGTACCCGTGCTAACCGTTTTGGCCTTTATGTGCAGGAACACTTGCACTTTAATGAACAGTGGTCATTGATTGCCGGTCTGCGTTTCAGCCAGTTTGACGATTATGATAAAAAGACCGGTTTCTCCTTCAGCGATAACGCGATAACGCCAAGGGCAGGGCTTAATTATCGCCCAATCGATTCAATGTCCTTTTATTTGAATTACTCAGAGAGCTTCAATCCAGCATCTTTAACCGATCAAGCACAAGATATTGCTGACGGTTTCCTCGATCCAGAAACGGGTAATCAAATTGAACTTGGGATGAAAAATGAGTGGCTTGATGGCCAGTTTATGACCACGCTCGCCGTATATCGCATTGAAAAACAAAATGTCGCTCAAGCTAACCCTTTAAATACTGGCGATGACGATGGCATTCCCGCTTTACTTAATTTGGGTGAAGTACACAGTCAAGGCCTTGAATGGACGCTGGTGGGGGATTTAACCGATAACCTGACCGTCACGGCAAACTATGCCTATAACGAGACTGAAGTGGTTAAAGGGGTGACGAACGACAATTTAACCAATACCTTCGACAGTAAGCACTTTGCCAATGCGCCGCGTCATCAAGCGGGAATATGGACTCGTTACGATATCAATGCAATCGATTCGGCGATTGCCTTTGGTATGGATTACGTGGGTGAACAGTTCAGCCTCGATGGCCAAACGGTGAAGCCCCATACGATTTTTGATATGAGCTGGACGACCCAGTGGGATCAAACTCAAGTTCGCTTAAATCTTAAAAATATCTTCGATAAAGAATATGCCGTCAGTGGTTTTAGTGAGCGTAATGGCCATTTCCCCGGTGAGCCGCGTAATATCACCCTTGAACTGAGTCATAAGTTTTAATGCATTGATGTGAAAATAGCTTGTTCGTTAAGGATGACGAACAAGCTAACCTGCCTAACCTTGTTCATCATTGCCATTATTTTTGCCAGTATTTGCTGTCGTTATCATCACCGGCTAATGCTTGCACACTATCTTAATAGTATTTTCCTATTAAGATGATAGCTTCTATCCGTTATCCTTTCTCATTCGTCTTGTTTAGACTCGCCTTATATGAACTATTCGATAAGGTTTCCCTATGCACGCAGTCAGCCACTTAGCCTCCAAAGACGCTCAATCTAACGCTAGCCCACAGGTGGCCCTGATTGCAGAAGGTGGTGGTCAACGCGGTATTTTCACCGCAGGCGTGCTCGATGCTTGGCTTGATGACGGCTTCGATCCCTTTGATTTATTTATTGGTACTTCTGCTGGCTCACAGAATCTCAGCAGTTTTTTGGCCCGTCAGAAAGGTTATGCCAAACGTTTGATCCGCGGTTTATCGCGCCATAAACGCTTCTATCGACTCGGTCGCGGGTTAGTTGGTGGCAATGTGGTCGATTTAGATTGGTATTTTGAGCAGACTCGACAAGGGATGTTCAAATTAGATCTTAATGCGGCGACAGCCTCACTCGGTCATCGGCAGTTACTTATCACAACTACGAATGCCAGTGATCGCAAGGGTTATTTTTTAAGTCCAAGCAGTAAAAGCCAGTGGCGCGAATTGCTTAAAGCTTCTAGCGCATTACCATTTCTGTATAAACAAGGGGTGAAACTCACGCCTTGGCTAAATGATAATGCCTGTAATAGTGATAAGGCCTGTAATAACGGTGCGGCTGAACATGGCGCCTCTGATAAGAGTGCCTCTGCTCACAGTGTAGCATCAAGCGAAGGTATCGACAGTGATTTTTATCTCGACGGCGGCTTAGCAGCGCCTTTACCTGTGCGTGAGGCCTATCGTCGTGGTGCCCGTAAAATTGTGGTGATCCGCACTGTGAGTGAGGATTTTCAGGCGCAATCGGCTTGGGTGCATAAACTTAAATCTTGGATTTGTGTTTCTGGCTTTTGCCCGAAAACCATAGATTATCTAGTGCAGCACGAACAAGCCTATCAGGATGAATTGGATTTTATGGCAAATCCGCCAGAGGATGTGGAGATAGTGCAGATTTTTGCCGCTGAAAATTTGCAGAGTAAGTTACTGGGTAGCACCGATGCCGATTTACGCCACGATTACCATGCGGGCATAAGTGCCGGAAAGCAGTTTTTAACCCAAGATCCGATGGCATTGACGCCGATGAATGTTCATTTTCACACTCAAGTGCAAACCAACGCTCACACTCAAACCCACTCTCAAGCTAACTCTCAAATCCAGCCATTTAGTGCGCTGTCGGCCTAGCTTGGTTGTTGAGCTAAGTTGCATTTGTTAAAGCCGCTTTTGTTTAAGTCATTAAGAAGTAAACAGCATCGAAATACAAAAGCCACCCTAGGGTGGCTTTTGTGGTTGGCTATCTTAACCAGTTTATCAATCCAGCTGATTCACTTAGCTTATTAATTTAGCGTATTAACCTAGCTTATCAACTGAGCACTTTAACGTTAGGCTATTAATAACTTGAGGTGTGCACTGAGCGTACTGCTCGGCCCGATGGGTCGATAATGCCGCGCAAGCTTTCGTCCCAAGCCAGCGCTTCTGGCGTTGAACAGGCGACGGATTTACCACCTGGAACCGTTTCTGCGGCGCCGCTCAATGGATAATGTTCCTCAAAGAAGCAGCGATAGAAATAGGCTTCTTTGGTCTCTGGGGTGTTGTATGGGAAACGGAATTTCGCGTTTGCCAATTGTAAATCATCCACCCGCGCTGCAGCTTGTTCTTTCAAACCGTCAATCCAAGAGTAGCCTACGCCGTCACTGAATTGTTCCTTTTGACGCCACGCCACTTCTTTTGGCAATTTATGCTCAAAGGCTTGGCGCAGAATGTGTTTCTCTATACGACCATCCTTAGACATTTTCGCTTCTGGGTTGATGCGCATCGCCACATCCATAAACTCTTTATCGAGGAAGGGCACACGGGCTTCTAATCCCCAAGCGGCCATGGCTTTGTTGGCACGCAGACAATCGAACAGATGCAGTTTATCAAGTTTGCGGACTAATTCCTCGTGGAATGCCTGTGCGTTTGGCGCTTTATGGAAGTATAAATAGCCGCCAAATAGCTCGTCAGCACCTTCACCCGATAACACCATTTTGATGCCCATGGCTTTGATTTTACGCGCCATTAAATACATAGGTGTCGCGGCACGTATGGTGGTGACATCGTAGGTTTCTAAGTGATAGATCACTTCTTTAATCGCATCTAAGCCTTCTTGGAAGGTGAAATGGATCTCATGGTGAATCGTACCAATGGCATCTGCGACTTTTTTGGCGGCGATTAAATCTGGCGCACCTTCAAGGCCGACGGCAAAAGAATGCAACTGTGGCCACCAAGCGTTGGTTTCTCCATCGTCTTCAATGCGGCGTTTCGCAAAGGTTTGCGTCACGGCGGAAATGATCGATGAATCTAAGCCACCTGATAGCAACACACCATAGGGCACGTCTGACATCAATTGGCGTTTAACCGCTGCTTCTAATGCATCACGTAATTCTTCTTGGCTGGCTGGGTTATCTTTAACCGCATCATAGCTTTGCCAATCGCGGCTATAGTATTTAACGGCTTCACCATCTTTTGAATACAGATACTGGCCCGGTAAGAACTCTTCTACGGTTTTACACACTGGCATCAGCGCTTTCATTTCAGAGGCCACATAGAAGTTACCCGCAGCGTCACGGCCTGTGTATAGCGGGATGATCCCCATGTGATCGCGGCCGATAAGGTATCTGTCTTGGGCTTTGTCATATAACACAAAGGCGAAGATACCGTTTAATTTATCAAGGAAGTCAGTGCCATATTCTTGATACAGCGCCAGAATGACTTCACAGTCAGAGTTGGTTTGATAGCTGTACTTATCGCCTAGCTGGGCTTTCAATTCTTTGTGGTTATAGATTTCGCCGTTGACCGCAAGGATCAAACTGCCATCTTCGGTTAGCAGTGGCTGAGCACCGTGTTCAATGTCAACAATTGCTAAACGTTCGTGGGCAAGAATTGCCTTATCACTGGCATAAATACCTGACCAGTCAGGGCCACGGTGGCGCATTAGCTTAGACATTTCTAGCGCGACTTGGCGCAGTTCTTTGGCATCAGATTGGATATCTAAAATCGAAAAGATTGAACACATAGTACAACTCCCACACTGTCTGTCATTTGAGGATGTCTCAATTGAGGTTTAATGTGCCAGCAATTTAGGTATTTGCCAAACACTATTTTTGATGTTTTATCTGTTTATTGGCGTTTTTGTTGATTTAGATGTTTATGTTTAATGCTTTTATTTGAGAATAGTTCATTTGATTTGCGTTATTTTTGATGATTTGTTTTTATTGTCTGATTTGGCGTGAGGGGTTTTGGGGAATTCACAATGTGTTTTAAAAAAGTGTCGATGACAGAAAAACCGTTAAAAAAGACCATAAATAATGAGTTGGCTCGTTTAAGTGTTTTATTTTTAATCAATTAATGCGCTGAGTTTGACATCAACCAATGGCATAAGCCTATTCAGAATGGTGTGGCAGGATGGATATTTCGCGATAAAGGTATTGTTTGTGAGCTAAAAACAAAAAAAGCACGTGAATGGTTCACGTGCTTTTCAATCTTGTCTGGCGCTTTGCCGTGCTGGCTGAGATGGCGCTTTATTTAGCTGGCGCTTTATTTAGCTGGCGCTTTATTTCGCAGGTGCGACTAGCGGGCGTCAATAAGAGACGACTAACCAAGTCGCCTCTCACAAGCTGTCACTGATACAAGCTGCTATTTTGTATCTGTCACAAGCGTCGTTTTAGCTGGGCGCAGGCTATTGAACTCTGTGCCTTGATAGTATCCCGGCCAATCTTTGCTGTTGCCCAAGGTGCGCGTGACTTGGTAGTAGATTTGCAAATCTTGCAGCGCGCCGCTTAAATCCCAGTCTTCATGGTATTCATCGCAGACATTGTGATAACAGCCTTTCATTGTGGCTTGCATCTGGGTTTTATAAGCAGCCGTGGCCTCATCAACGGGGTCGCTACCGCCGCCGGCAAAGACCGCTGGCACGCCCAGTTTGGCAAAGCTGAAATGATCTGAACGGAAGAAACCGCCCGAAGCGGGATTTTTTTCACCCATGGCGATGCGGTTTTGTTGTTTCGCCGCATCGATAAGGTAAGTTTCTAACTCAGACTTGCCTTTGCCGACAATCGTAAAATCATTGGTTTTGCCGTAGATATTGGTGCTGTCGAGGTTTAACACTGCCACGGTTTTGTCGATAGGATAAAGTGGATTGGCAGCGTAATAGCGCGAACCGAGTAAGCCCTGTTCTTCACCTGTGGTGGCAATAAAGGTGACCGAGCGCGCTAAACCGTGGCCTTGTTTCGCATTATCGGCTAATTGTCTGGCGATTTCGAGAATGCCGGCAGTGCCTGAGGCATTGTCCATGGCGCCGTTGTAAATCTGATCGCCTGCTTTCGTCTCGTCTTTACCTATGTGATCCCAATGGGCGGTGTAGTGGATTTGCTCGTCGGCTTGTGTGCTGCCGGGGAGTGTGGCGACTACGTTGTAGCTATTTGCGTATTCGGCTTTATTTTTAAAGGCGATACTGGCAGTTTGCTCAAGGGGGACATTGATTGGGCTGTCGGCGGCGCGCGCCATCAAGCTCGGCAGTGATAAACCCGCTTTATCAAACAGTTGGGTTGCTGCATCCAATGTAAGCCAGCCTTCGACTTGGATACGGCTATCTTGTTCTGCTTTACTGAGGACCAGATCTTGCTGTGGTCCAGTCCAGCTATTTTCTACCACAGACCAAGGATAAGAGGCGGGTTCAGTATCATGGATGATCAGCGCACCAAGGGCGCCTTGACGGCTGGCCTCTTCAAACTTATAACTCCAGCGGCCGTAATAGGTCATGGCTTTACCATTGAACTTACCCGAGTCAGGGCGGGCAAAGCCGGGATCGTTAACTAAGATCACTGCAATTTTGCCTTTCATGTCGAGATCTTGGTAATCATTCCAACCATATTCGGGTGCGTTCACTCCATAGCCGACGAAGACTAATGGTGCGTTCTCAATACTAATACCACCGTTATCGTGGCGACTGCTGAGCACCAGATCTTTTCGGTATTTAAAGGGTAATCCTGCCAGCGTGACTTTCTGCGCTTCATCTGCGGTATAGCTGACCATAGGCACAGGTTGCAAAAAGCTGCCTTGGTACGCGCCCTTGAGTCCCATCTCTGTAAAGGCTTTAGTCAAATAGTCCAAGGTGAGTTTTTCACCGTGAGTGGTCGGCGCACGACCTTCAAATTCATCGGATGACAGGGCTTTAATATCATTTCTAAAGCGCGCTTCATTAAACTGCACGGGTTTGAGTTCAGCTAAGGTGCTGTTGCTATCAGGCTGTGATGCATTCGGACTACAGGCACTGAGCATAGCCAGCGCACAGAGTGGATACAGACGTCGCATAGGTTAATCCTACTGTTGTTTTAATTAAGGAATTTTAGATTTCTGTTAATCAATCAGAAGCGAGACTTATCATGAAGCAAGCCGCAGCGAGCCACAAGGCTGAGCGGCAGGTGAATGTGTTACTTAATGTTGCTTTACCCTATGCAATACGCCTTTGGGCTGGGCGTGTTGCATGGGTAATGTTGGAATGGCTAGCTAGCAAGAGTGGCTACGCAGGGTTAGACAAAGGTTTAGATAATTGTTTAAACAACATCGATGTCGCCCGCGCACGCGAATACATGATTTGGGCGGAACGGTTCTTTGTCGATATCTTCAAGTTTACTCACGCCACTGGTGACCAGAATGGTTTCAAGCCCCGCTTGGAAGCCCGCTAAAATATCGGTACGCATATTGTCGCCGATGATGACAGTGTCTTCCGAGTGCCCATCAATATGATTTAGCGCTGAGCGAATGATCCATGCGCTCGGTTTACCCACGTAGAAAGGTTTTTTACCGGTAATACGCTCGATTGGCGAACATAAAGCGCCACAGGCTGGGCTGTAAGCTGGGCCATGAGTGTCAGGGTTGGTGGCAATAAAGCGGGCGCCACCTGCCACAAAAGCTGCAGCTTTATGGATCATTTCCCAATTGTAGGAGCGGGTTTCACCGACAATCACAAAGTCAGGGTTGATATCGGTAATGGTTAGCACCCGACTTGTGGGGCTTAACCCTTACTATAACAAGAATACGCAGATGTGTTTAGTAAGGGCTTAGAACGATAGTTCTATTTAACTGGCGGTTTATTATGATCTTTGATTTTAGAGCTGTTTTGTTTAGAAGTTTTTACGGTCGCATCATCAATCATTTTCATGTTTGAACGTATGGCATTTATCATATTAATAACATCCACGGATTGGTTGATTTTAGCCTTACTATTTGATGTAAAAACCTCATTATGCAAACGCGATAGCGATTGCAATTGCGATTGCGATTGCGATTGCGATTTTAATTTATCGACTTCTGCTTTTAACTGACTAACAAGATTGTCTTTTGAAAGAACATTTCCTTTTGAAGCTTCAAGTTCATTGAACAAGCGATCAATTTCACCAATGTTTTGTTCATTTTCTTCTTTTATTTTAGCGTTTTCATTTGCAAACTCAGTGAGTTGTGATGCTGTTGCTTTAAGCTCAGTAACTAATTCTTTAACGAAAGTGCCCATTTCGTCTGCGCTACCAGCAAGCCTATTAAAAATTCTCAAAAAGTATGAAACTTGTTCATTATCTGAGAAATTAGGGTATCTAACTTTATGGTCTATTTCACTCCAACCTTCTTCGAAGATTGTTCTTACTTGAACTTCTGTATATATCTTTTGTTTTAATGGCGTAGATTCAAAAACATAATGTATAGAACGATATCCTGCTGGATGCTGCTTAACTTCAAATCTCTCAAGGTCAGTAGTCTCGTCATCTCCGCTTCTTACGTAGTAGACTGGTTGCTCTTTTGTCGTCCAAAGATTACGTAGATATTCATCAATTCCAAAACAATCATCTTTAAATAAATGAAGTGCTCTCACTCCGACCAAATCAGTTACTATTTCGTGATAATTATCTACATTAATCCCTAAGTAAATCTCATTGTATGTGTCGCTGCCTTCAATAGTTTTTCTGACAATTTTTTCCATCAAGTGTTCAGGATCTTTAACACGCCACCTAACAGAATGAACCTTTGGGCACCTCTGGATCATTCGTGCAAATAGTTCAGCACTTTCTTTCCTTTCCTCAAGCTTTGCTTGCTGGTCTGCGCCTATTTTTTGCAACGTAGGCCAGTCAATTTTTGATTTTTCCCTATCTTCAGTTGAGATATTATTCCTTTTTAGAAAGCTTTCTTCGTTCATGTTATTAATTTCTTCCATGTTGTGCTCCTATTACTGTGCAAAATGTATTAAAAGCATTCTATCGCTTTAAGCAAATATGGCAAGAAGTAGGGAGGTAACTAGCTGTTTTAAAATGAGGTTTGTGAAGTAGTGCGAGAGGTATTACTATAAGTGCAGATTGTATTAGACCACTGTAATGGTAAAGCCTGCTTTGTAGAGTTCGTGGGTGAGGGCGCCTTCACCAATGACATAGGCTTTGCTGCCTTCTTGGTGCTGTAAAAAGTCAGCGGTTGCCATCGCGGAGGTATAAAAGCATTCTTCAGGAATATCAATACCGGCAGCGCTTAAACGGTTTTGCAGATCCTTTCCCGTTTGTACGGGATAGTTAGTCAGGACGACTAACGGATTGCCTTGTTCTAAAATACGCTGGATAAATTTGTCGCTGCCAGGGATCAGTTTATTGTCGTGCAGTAGTACACCATCGATATCGCAGATAATATTTTTCATCTAATAGTCTCTTGTCATGCCGAGCAAAAATCACTTTTCGTTAAGTTATCTAATGCCACATTGCCCCAGAAAACAATGCTTTTGTGGAAAATAGTTAAAAAAATAGAGACCCTAAGGTCTCTATTTGTGATCTCGCGACCAATTGCTATTTCGCGAAACTAATCAGGCGCGTAACCGCTCGGGCCGATGAGATTGCCATCAAGATAGGCTTGGCCGTTTTGCATGTTAAGACGGTGCTGACTAAACCATTTCACCACGAGTGGATAAATGGCATGTTCTTGCTCATGCACACGGGCGGCGAGCATGTCAGCGGTATCTTCTTCATAAACAGGCACTTTAGCCTGTAAAATCACCGGACCTGCATCAAGCTCTGGCGTGACAAAATGCACGCTGGCACCATGTTCGCTGTCGTTAGCGTCAATAGCACGTTGATGGGTGTTTAAGCCTGTGTATTTCGGTAACAGTGACGGATGGATATTGATCATGCGACCTAGATAATGATTCACGAAATCATCGGTTAAGATCCGCATAAATCCTGCCAACACGATTAAATCGGGTTGGTACTGTTCAATTACTGTCATTAAACGCGCATCGTATTCAGAGCGAGATTCACCTTGGTGAGCTATCACGCAGCTGGTATCAATTTCGCCATGATGGGCGCGCACTAGGCCATAGGCATCGGGTTTATTACTGATGACTCCGACAACTTCGGCCTGCAGATTATCGTCGCAACCGTCGATAATCGCTTGCAGGTTACTGCCATTTCCGGAAATTAATACAACTACACGACAGCTCTGGGGCATTACAGGATCTCCACTTGCTCTTCATTGCCTTCACGATCTGCGATAGCACCGATCAGCCAAGCTTGTTCGCCTTCTGCAGCCAGTAATGCAAGTGCTGCATCCACTTTATCGGCTGGCAGCGCGACTAACATGCCGACGCCACAGTTGAAGGTGCGATACATTTCATATTCTGCAATGTTGCCATTTTCCATTAACCAACTGAAAACAGCAGGCCATTGCCATGAATCGCCTTGGATAACCGCTTTTAAATTATCTGGTAGTACGCGTGGGATGTTTTCCCAGAAGCCGCCGCCAGTAATGTGTGCCATTGCATGTACGTCTGATGCTGCGATCAGTTTCAGCAATGATTTTACGTAAATTTTGGTTGGCTCAAGTAGATGCTCAATTAGCGCTTTGCCATTGAGATCTTGTTGAGGGTCTGCTTGGCTCACTTCTAATACTTTACGTACTAAAGAGTAACCATTTGAATGAGGGCCGCTCGAGGCTAATGCGATAAGCGCATCACCCGCTGCAACTTTGCTACCGTCAATGATGTCGGCTTTTTCAACTACGCCCACGCAGAAACCTGCTAGGTCGTAATCTTCACCTTCGTACATGCCTGGCATTTCAGCGGTTTCACCGCCGATTAACGCACAACCAGATTGGAAACAACCTTCGCCGATACCGTTGACGACAGACGTCGCGGTTTCAACATCCAGTTTGCCCGTTGCATAGTAATCGAGGAAAAACAGTGGCTCAGCACCTTGAACGATTAAATCGTTCACACACATAGCAACTAAGTCTATGCCGACTGTGTCATGTTTTTTATAGTCGATAGCTAAACGCAATTTAGTCCCAACACCGTCGGTGCCAGACACTAAAACCGGTTGCTTGTATTTAGTGGGGATTTCACACAGGGCGCCAAAACCACCTAAGTTGCCCATAACTTCTGGACGACGGGTACGTTTAACGGCTGCTTTAATGTTACTTACCAGTGCATTACCTGCATCAATATCAACGCCGGCATCTTTATAGCTCAGTGGGGTAGGTGTGCTCACGGAGGGATCCTCTCGGGTACATCGTTATTGGATTTTATGCGGCGGTATTCTACCAGCTTGTGCTAGGGGTCGAAAGTCATGATTTGGATTTATGCCCCTCGGCGGAGTATTTTTGGCCGAGTAAAACTGTATTTCAGTTTTTGAAGTCTTGTGATTGGTCACAAAATAGTAAATTAAGGTACGTATCTTAAGCGATTGGGAATTATTCTTGGGAGATAGCTCACGATTAGGCCTAATGGCAAAACTTTATGTTTTACCTAGTAAACAAATCAACTAGAATCTGAAAAATTTGCCTAAAATAATACGCCGAAAAATAAAGTAGGAGAGAAAAATGAAAGTTGTCGAGGTTAAACATCCTTTAGTGCGTCACAAAATCGGTTTAATGCGCGAAGGTGACATTAGCACTAAACGTTTCCGTGAGCTAGCCGCCGAAGTGGGCAGTTTATTAACCTATGAAGCTACCGCAGATTTCGAAACTGAAACGGTGACGATTGAAGGCTGGAACGGTCCGGTTGAAGTCGACCAAATCAAAGGTAAAAAAGTCACTGTTGTGCCGATTTTACGTGCGGGTTTGGGCATGATGGACGGTGTGCTTGAGCATATCCCAAGTGCGCGTATTTCAG
Source organism: Shewanella sp. SP2S2-4 (assembly GCF_031932025.1). Taxonomy (NCBI): domain Bacteria; kingdom Pseudomonadati; phylum Pseudomonadota; class Gammaproteobacteria; order Alteromonadales; family Shewanellaceae; genus Shewanella; species Shewanella sp. SP2S2-4. Next base: position 128,777 of record NZ_JAUOER010000010.1, on the reverse strand, counting down.
TTGTCGGTATTTACCGTGACGAAGAAACTCTTGAGCCTGTACCTTACTTTGAAAAGCTCGCCAGCGACATGAACGAGCGTATTGCCTTAGTTGTCGACCCAATGCTCGCGACTGGTGGTTCTATGATTGCGACCGTCGATTTATTGAAAAAGCGCGGTTGTACTTCAATCAAAGCCTTAGTGTTAGTGGCTGCGCCTGAAGGGATCAAAGCGTTAGAAGCGGCGCATCCTGATATCGAGTTATATACCGCTGCTATCGACAAGTGCCTCAATGAGAAGGGCTATATCCTGCCTGGTCTTGGTGATGCGGGCGATAAAATCTTTGGTACTAAATAACCAAAGCTGTTAAAAATCAAGTTGCTAAATAATTAGCGTAGCTGATGCTCAGTTGAGCGGATGTACTCAGTAAGGGAGCCTAGGCTCCCTTTTTGTTTTTTTGTTCGCCACAGTTATAACAACTTTGTTTTAAGCTGCTAAAGTTTAGCATTAAGACAAATAGTTATTCGCAATTGCAGTTGTTTTTATTGGTTTATTTTGTGGTTTAATGGGACATTACTTAAGTTTTGAGCAAGGCATATTGTCGGTATAACAAGGATTAAGAGGGATTATGGGACATTCGGCACTCAACTGGTTGTTATTTCGTCGGTCACTTGCACTTGCGACCCTGTTATTTGTCATATTCTTGCTGATCCTATTGCCGTTTAAAATTGATAGAGAACACCAATCCTTTGTGTCTTTTGTAAAAACCAAGCAAATCACACCGAGCTATATTGAACTGCTCGGTAAAAGCTTATCCCTGCACGACATCATTGATTTCAATAAATCTTCTTTAGCGCCTTTTCAGCTCGATCCCACCCGATTAATGCTGCCCCAAGGGGTGGAGCTTTCTGCTGAAGAAGCGCAAGTCTTACGCTACTTTGATTATCTCTACTCCAGTAAAAAGACAAATGCAGAAGATATTTTCCTGTATGTGGGGCTTTATCGTAGTGATGCTGTGTATTTTGCTACCCCAATCCCTGAGGACGTAAAAGCGCGGCTGATTAATGACCGTACTTCGACAAATGAGTTTTGTCAGAGTCTGCACTATTGTGCGAAAGACGCGACGCCAGAGTCCTTGGCCGATGGCATAGTGTTATCCATTCCTTATCAGGATGAAGTGACTGGTAAAGTCATTTTATCTATGGCCTCGCCGATTACATCATCTAGCGATCCTAATCATTTTATTGGTGATGTGATTGCCGACACGGCCTTTATGACGTCGGGTTTTATGCGTAATAAACATGTGGAATGGCGCAATACCGATTATGGCACTGAGTTGGTGATCACGACAGATAGCCTTTGGGCTGAACTGACGCCGGAGTTCTTGTTTTATTCGATGACAAATCATTTAGATAACATAACTTCACTGACATACAAAATCAGTATATTTCGTTTTATTGTGTGGAATTTGCCCCTGTGGTTTTTGTTATCTATTGTGATCTTCTTCGTTCAAATTAATATCAATCGTTTTAGGAAACTTCGTACTGAGCGTCAACGGTTTAGTGAAGCGATGTTATTGGATGCTTTTACTCGCACCTACAATAAGAAAGTCTATGAGACCGCACTGTTTGATGTCGCAACTAAGGGGCATTACGCAGTGATCTGTGTGGATGGCGATAAAATCAAAACCATTAATGATACCTACGGGCATAAACTCGGGGACATGGCGATCATGCAAATTGTCGATGCAATGCGCGGCGTATTTCGAGAAAACGATTTGTTAATCAGAACCGGTGGTGATGAGTTTGTCGTCATCTTAGCTAATTGTACTTTCGATCGGGCTTTGGTGTTGGCTGAACATTTACGTCAAGCTGTGGCAGAGCGACAATTTTTAAATGTGTTGACCGTTTCTTGCGGTGTCGCTGATTCGCAAGACTATGCTAACTTCGAGGCAGTGCTGCAAGCGGCGGATAAAGCGCTGTATGAGGATAAAAAGAATAAGCAGGGTAGCCGCAAGCTCGAAGCGACACGGTAACTATCGTTAGTTATTAGGCTAATTATTGCGTTAACTTTTGATATTGAGTTAGCTATTGAGTTAATCATCGAGTGAATTAACGCGTCACGTGACCGCTATAAAGTTGCAGCCGGCAATAAAAAAACAGCGCGGACAATGCCCGCGCTGTCATTACTTTCTATTACTGCTATTCAATCTATTCAATCTATTCAATCTATTCAATCTATTCAATCGTGTTTACAACACCATGGCCGCAATCCAGCCAAACACTAACAGTGGAATATTGTAGTGGATGAAGGTCGGGATCACGCTGTCACGAATGTGGTCGTGTTGCCCATCGGCATTCAAACCCGCAGTAGGCCCTAAGGTGGAATCCGATGCTGGCGAGCCCGCATCACCCAGCGCTGCGGCGGTGCCGACTAACGCAATTGTCGCCGCCACTGAAAAACCAAAACTTAACGCCAAAGGCACATAAATGGTCGCGATAATAGGAATGGTGGAGAAAGACGAGCCGATCCCCATAGTGATCAGTAGACCCACTAGCAGCATCAAGAAGGCGGCGAGGGCTTTATTATCACCAATGATGTCGCTAAGCGAAGCCACAAGCGTGCCCACTTCACCGGTTTCTTTCACTACGGCGGCAAAACCTGCGGCAGAAATCATGATAAAGCCGATGTTGGCCATCATGCGCACGCCTTGATTGAAAATATCTTGGTCGGCGACATGCTTTAAGGCGCCCGAGAAACTGAAAATCATGAAGCCGACTAAGGCGCCAAAAATCATCGAATCGGTTTCAAGTTGCACCACTAAGGTGGCTAATATCGCCACTGCGGCAATGATAATATTGCGTTTGTTGAGAGTTTCTTCTGGCTCTGCAACCAGCACTTTGGCCTCATCGTAGATCCGAGGTTTACGGTAACTGATAAACACAGCTGTCAGTAAACCAACTATCATGCCCGCCGCTGGAATTAACATGGCTGGTGGAATTTGCTCACGTACAGCCGCTAAGCCATTACTGGTTAAGTTGGAAAGCAGAATGTCATTTAAGAAAATGCCACCAAATCCAATCGGTAAAATCATATAGGTAGTGACGAGACCAAAGGTCAAAACACAGGCGACTAAACGACGGTCAATCTTCAGTTTGGTTATCACATGCAACAGAGGCGGCACTAAAATCGGAATGAAGGCGATATGAATAGGTAAAATATTCTGTGACGCCATCGACATGACGAGGAGCGATAGCAGCAGTAACCAGCGAACCCAGTTAGTGTTGGTTGGATTAGGATCTTGCCCAAGACTACTGATGATGCTTCTTGAGATCAGTGTGGTTAAACCTGAGTGTGAGAGTGCAACAGCAAAGGCTCCTAATAATGCATAACTGAGCGCAATTTGCGCGCCGCCACCTAAGCCAGTATTAAAGGCATCTATGGTTTGGTGCAGATCCATTCCGCCCACAAGTCCCGCCACAAGAGCGCTCACGGTGAGGGCGATAACCACATTCACCCTAGCTAAACTGAGTGCCAACATTAAGCACACTGCAATAACGACTGCATTCATAGTCAATTTTCTTAATTCTTTAAGCCAAAGACGCTATTTTTGACTGCAAAGGCTGTGGATGTCCAGTTTGCCGAGGGCTTATCTGAAAAATATCTGAAAATGTGATCATGCTGGGTTTTGTCTGTTAGCCGAATGTGGATTACTGCGCACACAGGATACGCAGATTGCTCTATCCTTAGTCAGGCAAAACGGAAATGCCCTTGAAAAATGTGATATTGGTCTTAAATAGGTTGTAAGGCACAGCACACGACTTATAATGCCTAAAGATTTGATTGGTAAGAACACCTTTTAATCAGTAAGGATTTAACTCGACCTAGGTTGAGGAGAGCATACTGGCGAAAGGGCATCTTGCCTTACACTTAGTTCAACTCATAGATGGAGATATAAAATGAGCGTATTAGTAGGCCGTCAGGCTCCTGATTTTACTGCTGCAGCTGTATTAGGTTCTGGCGAAATCGTTGATAGCTTCAACTTAACTGCTGCCATCAAAGGCAAACCAGCAGTCGTATTCTTCTATCCACTTGACTTCACTTTCGTTTGTCCATCAGAGTTGATCGCATTTGATCACCGCATGGAAGAGTTCACTAAGCGTGGCGTGGAAGTGATCGGTGTGTCTATCGATTCTCAGTTCACTCACAACGCATGGCGCAACACCCCAGTTGAAAAAGGCGGTATTGGCCAAGTTAAGTACACGTTAGTGGCTGACGTTAAACATGAAATCTGTAAAGCATACGATGTTGAGCATCCAGAAGCGGGTGTAGCTTTCCGTGGTTCATTCCTGATCGACAAAGAAGGCATGGTTCGTCACCAAGTTGTTAACGATCTGCCATTAGGCCGTAACGTTGATGAAATGCTACGTATGATCGACGCACTGCAATTCCATGAAGAGCACGGCGATGTATGTCCTGCTGGCTGGGAAAAAGGCGATAAAGGTATGAATGCAAGCACTGAAGGTGTTGCTGCTTACCTGTCTGAAAACGCAAGCTCACTGTAATTAGTACTTGTTAATCACAGTTGTCTGTTAAATGAAAAAAGCTGCCAATGGCAGCTTTTTTGTTTTTAAATGGCTTAAGATCTAGTGTGAACCGCTAAATTTATGCCTCAGTACCGCTTTGTGCATCCTGCTCATCCACGGCCAGTAACGGCCAGCCGCCTAATGATTTCCAACGATTCACTATGTGACAAAAAAGCTCTGCGGTACGTTCAGTATCATATAGCGCAGAATGGGCTTCTTTATTATCGAAGGGAATGCCCGCCATGATGCATGCTTTGGCAAGTACGGTATGACCAATGGCAAGTCCGGCGAGTGTAGCAGTATCGAAAGTCGCAAAAGGATGAAACGGCGAGCGTTTTAAGTCGCAACGTTCAATCGCCTTACTCACAAAACCATGATCAAAAGCGGCATTATGCGCCACTATGATACTGCGATGGCAGTCAGAGGCTTTTTGGGCTTTTTTCACCGCTTTAAAGATTTCTAAAAAGGCTTCTTTCTCGCTCACAGCTCCGCGTAACGGATTAGTGGGATCAATGCCGTTGAATGCTAACGCTTCGGGTTCTAAATTTGCGCCTTCAAAGGGCTCAATGTGGAAGTGTAGGGTTTTGTCGATTCCTATCACGCCTTCATTGTCCATTTTCAGTAGGGTGACGGCAATTTCTAGCAACGCATCGGTTTGAGAGTTGAAGCCCGCAGTTTCGACATCAATGACTACGGGAAAGTAGCCTCGAAATCGGTATTTCAATTTGTTCGCGTCGCAAATGTCACTCATAAAGTACTCTAGAAAATTCACAGGGCGCTATTATGCTAAATGTGTTGGGGTGTGTCATGCTTGATTGATGGTTTTATGAGCTAAAGGAACTAAATAGTTTGCCGATAAAGCCATGTAACCGATCAAACATGAGTAAAGGCTATGTGGCGAAAACTGATATTAGTATCAATTTTATGCGTTCCAGCAACTGCAACGGCAGAGTTGCGCCATTATGTCGCCTCTTTAAGTGATTCCCAATGGCGAGTGAGCGAGAATTCTCCCATCGTTTGTCGCCTCGAGCACGATATCCCTTCCTACGGTAAAGCGATTTTTACCAGCGAAGCGGGTAAGCAGCAAAATATGAATTTTACCTTAGACATGTGGGTAAAACCGGATCAAGTCACGCAAGCTAAGTTAATTAGTCGCGCGCCGCAGTGGCGGCCGGGAGTGGTCTCAAAAGAGATCACATCACTGCATTATCAAAAGTACTTTAATGGTGAGGTGCCTAAACGTGCTGCTTGGTCTATGTTGGCTGAGTTGAGTCGCGGGATGGAACCGACGTTTTACTATGCTGATTGGTATAACGAGTCAAATAAGATTGCTGTGGGTTTGTCATCGGTTAATTTTGGCCGTAAATACAGCGAGTTCAAAGCTTGTCTAGCGCACCTGTTGCCCTATAGCTTTGAAGATATCGCATTTACTGTGCTGAACTATGATGAAGGCGGAACCGATTTAACTCGTTTCTCCCAGCAGCAACTGTCTCGGGTTCAAGAATACTTAGCCTATGATCCTTTGGTGGAGTTAGTGCTGGTTGATGCGTATACCGACAGTTACGGTGGTCGTTCAGTTAACCAAAAAGTCTCGGATAAACGGGCGGAGTCGGTAAAAGATTTCTTTGTTGCCAGCGGTATTCCGCAAGACCGTATCGTTACTGTAGGGCATGGTGAGCGCCGTCATGTGGCTTCGAACGATGATATGGACGAAAGGGCACGTAACCGCCGCGTTGTGATACGGATCAGTAAGCCTTTGTAGTGTATTTGTGCAGTGTTTAACCTGTGCCACATCAATATAGTTAAGCCCAATCCAATGCCAAGTCACTGACTTGGCATTGTCATTTATAGATGCGGAGGTGGTTATTTTTGGATAGCTTGGCAGTATTTCGCTCAACCTCAACCTCAACCTCAACCTCAACCTCAACCTCAACCTCAACCTTTGCAGTATCAGCGAGCTTTAAATGGGATTATGAGTTTTTCTTATTTGTGATGTTCGTGAGCCGGTAATCGTTAAGCTGCAAATAAAACTAAAGTGAGACTAGGGCATGAATAGTGATAGCGGCATAAAGCCTGATATCGTCGTAAGTAGGATGGTGTTTGAAATGGATAAAAAAAAGCCCGCTTAAACTAAGCGGGCCGCAAAAATAATGCATTTGCAATCAACAAATTGAAGGAAGGAAGTCAAGCATAAGAACCAGGGAAGAAACTGAAGTGTTGGGAACACACCAGTTTAAAAGTTCTTTGTTTTCGATATCTGCAAGCAGGTATCTCCTGAAAACAAGCACATTCTATGGTGAACTCGGCGGTAAAACAAACGAGAAAAATTGCCCATAAACATTAGTAATTCTAATGAATGCAAAGGTGATCTATATCACTTAAGTCACTATTTACCTTGATTAATAACTTATAAATCACTATTAGTGCATAATAATACACTTCAATAAGCTTATCCTTGCTGCCATTTTGTTAAATCTGCGATATAACCTAAAAATCTTCTTATTAAGTTACGGCATTGCCATGATTTTTTTTGCTTGTATAGTACTTGCTGAAAAGGCCTTAAGCCCGAAACCACAAGAAGGACGATAACAAGATGGCATTAAGATTTCGCCTTGCAAAGCAAGGTTTGTTAGTGGCCACATTGGGAATGGCACTCGGTGCCTGCCAAAGTGGCAATGCACCTGAACAAAATTCGACTGAGCAGGCAAGCGCAAATAAATTGGTTTATCCTGTGACTCAAAAAGATGACCTCGTCGAAACCATTCACGGTGTTGCCGTGGCGGACCCTTACCGCCATTTAGAAGCCAATACGCCAGAAACGGAAGCTTGGGTTAAAGAACAACAAGCCTTCGGTCAAGCCTATTTAGCCAAGATCCCCAATAAACAAGCTGTGGTCGATCGCATTACTGAGTTGTGGAATTACGAAAAAATATCAGCCCCATTTGAGAATGGCGACAATCAATTTTACTACCGTAATGATGGCCTGCAGGCGCAATCTGTTTTGTATGTCAAAGGGTTAGATGGCGTTGAAAAGCCAGTTCTCGATCCAAACAAACTGTCTGCGGATGGCACTGTGGCACTATCAGGTGTTGCAGTAAGTAATGACGGTAAAATTTTAGCCTATGGCGTGTCAAATTCGGGCTCAGATTGGCAGCAATGGCAATTTGTTGATATCGCAACCGGTAAGAAACTTGCCGATGAATTGAAATGGATTAAATTTTCTAGCGCAGTCTGGGATAAAGAAAACCAAGGTTTGTTTTATGCTCGCTATGATGCCCCAGCGGGTGGAGATGTCTTAGCCGACGTCAATTTCAACCAAAAAGTGTATTACCATAAATTAGGCACAGATCAGCGCCAAGATTTATTGATTTACGAGCGCCCACAGAATAAAGATTGGGGCTTTGGTATTGAGGTATCCGAGAAAGGCGAATACTTATTACTGTCGATTTCTCAAGGTACGGATAAGCGTAATCGTTTCTTCTATAAATCCTTATTTGAGCCTAAATCACAAGTGGTGGAATTGATCCTCAACTTAGAAGCTGAATATGAGTTTCTCGGTAATGATGGTTCAGTATTTTATTTTAAAACCGACTTAGATGCGCCTAACGGTAAAGTGATTGCGATTGATACCCGCAATAGCGATAAATCCCAATGGCAAACCATTATTCCTGAGTCTACAGATCCCATTAATAACGTCGCCATAATTAATGACCATTTAGTGGTGAGTTATTTACACGATGTATTAGGTCAATTATCGATTTACAGCATGGGTGGGCAGAAGCGCCAAGACGTAGCATTACCTGGCCAAGGCAATGTGGCTGGGCCTTTTGGCAAAGCAAGCAAAGACTATTTCTATTATGTGTTTAATAGTTATATTCAACCTGAGACCACCTATAAATTTGACTTTAAAACCGCTGAATCAAGCGTAATTGCCAAACCTAAAGTATCGTTTAATCCCGATGACTATGTTTCGGAGCAAGTGTTTTATCGCAGCAAAGACGGCACGCGTGTGCCTATGATGCTGTCCTACAAAAAAGGCTTAGTGAAGAACGCTCAAAACCCAACATTACTGTATGCCTATGGTGGCTTTGCCATTTCGATGACACCACGCTTTAGTCCGGCCAACATTGCTTGGTTAGATATGGGCGGTATTTACGCTGTGCCGAGTTTACGTGGCGGCGCTGAATACGGCGAAAGCTGGCATCAAGCGGGGATGTTCGATAAAAAGCAAAATGTGTTTGATGACTATTTTGCCGCCGCTGAATATCTAGTGAGTGAAAAATACACTAATAGCACTAAGTTAGGTGCCTATGGCCGCAGTAACGGTGGTCTGTTGATGGGCGCTGCGGTAACTCAACGCCCTGAACTCTTTGCTGCGGTATTACCTGCTGTGGGCGTTCTGGATATGCTGCGCTTCCATAAGTTCACTATCGGTTGGGCTTGGACGAGTGAATATGGCAGTGCCGATAAAGCAGATCAATTCCCAGCGCTATTGGCTTATTCGCCTTATCACAATGTGAAAGCGCAAGCTTACCCAGCGACTATGGTGATGACTGCCGATCATGATGATCGCGTCGTGCCATTACACAGTTTTAAGTTCGCGGCCATGTTGCAGGATAAGCAACAAGGCACTGAACCTGTGATTATGCGTATCGAGTCTAATGCGGGTCACGGAGCGGGTAAACCGACGGCGATGAAGATTGATGAATTTGCCGATATCTACAGTTTCTTATGGCAGAGTTTTGGCCTAACCCTGCCACAAACTATCGCAAAATAACTAACTATGTTAATAAAATGGGGTCCTTTGACCCCATTGTCTTTTACAATTGCCCCTATTCATCTGAAACCCGCGCTATTCCTATCTATATCTTCGTCGGGTCATTCACAAGTCTTGTTTCCCTAGGTATAGTAAGCGTCAATTTTTCAACCAAAATTTGCTTATTTTCAAATGATGTTTCATTGGCCTATTTCAGTCTATTACGAAGACACCGACGCTGGCGGCGTTGTCTATCATTCGAACTATCTCAACTTTTTTGAGCGGGCGAGAACCGAGTGGCTAAAAGCCCTTGGCGTGAGTCAGACTGCGCTGTTAGCCGACGATACCGCCTTTGTGGTAAAGCGTGCGGAATTAGATTTTCGCAAAGCGGCACGTTTTGAACAGAACCTTATTGTTGAAACTAAGGTCATAGAGTTGAAAAAGGCCTCGTTGATCTTTCATCAACGCTTGGTCGATAAACAGGGAGACTGTTATTGTGAAGGCACAGTGCTGGTTGTTTGTGTTGCGCTGTCACGAATGCGTCCCCGAGCTATTCCCTTAAATATTGTGCAGGAGTTTGACAGTGCAAGCTGATATGTCGATTGTTGGGTTATTTTTACAAGCCAGTTTATTAGTGAAATTTGTTATGTTCACCTTACTTTGCTTGTCAGTGATGTCTTGGACGGTGATTTTACAACGCCGTAGCTTACTGACATCCGCAAAAAGTAAATCGGCGAAGTTTGAAGACAAATTTTGGTCAGGCGTTGATTTAAACCGTTTATATAAAGAATTATCGACTCGTCCAGATAATAGCGGTTTAGAGTCATTATTTGTGACTGGCTTTAAGGAATATTCACGCCTGAATAAATTAAATAGCAAAGTGCCTGATGCTGTGATGGACGGTACATCACGTGCGATGCGTGTGACACTTTCTCGCGAAATGGAAAAGTTAGAAGCAAACTTACCCTTATTAGCGACCATTGGTTCGACTAGCCCTTATATCGGTTTATTTGGTACGGTATGGGGGATTATGAATTCATTTATCGCCATTGGTTCGATGGAAAACGCGACCTTAGCTATGGTTGCCCCCGGTATTGCTGAAGCCTTGATTGCAACGGCTATGGGTCTATTTGCTGCTATACCTGCGGTTATTGCGTACAACCGTTTCTCGACTCAAGTCGATAAATTGGAAATGGCCTACGCAAACTTTATGGAAGAGTTCTCCAGCATTTTGCATCGCCAAGCATACAGTGAGAAGGAAGGGGCATAATGCAACCAGCTTATCAGCGCAAACGTCGTCGCCCCGTTGCCGAAATCAACGTGGTGCCCTATATCGACGTGATGCTCGTGCTGTTAATTATTTTTATGGTAACAGCGCCCATAGTCACCCAAGGGGTAAAAGTGGAGCTGCCTCAAGGGGCCGCGGAAGTTTTACCTGCTGACAGTAAGCCACCTGTGGTGGCTTCGATTGACGGTGATGGTGATTATTATCTGAATAAAGGCGGTTCGACCAACGTACCGATGGACTTGGAAGAGCTCGCGACGGAAGTTGCTGCGCTTATGGTGACAGAGCCTGAGCGTCCAGTGGTGGTTAAGGCCGATAGAAATATTCCTTACGATAAAGTGATTCAGTTGATGGTGACCTTGCAAGGTGCTGGCGTGCCATCAGTCGGTTTGATGACGGATTCACCCAAGGAGAAATAGGTGGCAGATAAGTCAGATGTAACATTACCTCTGTCAATTTCAGCGGGTATTCATATTGGCGTGATAATTATTCTGGCGTTGGGGATCGATTTCTCTCACAAACCTGAGCCTATGCAACAAGTTAGTGCGCCAGCGGTTAAAGCCGTGATGGTTGATCAGCAAAAAGTCGCTAATCAAGTTGAGAAACTTAAGCAAGAAAAGCGTGATGCAGAGCGCCGTGAGCAAGAACGTCAAGCTGAGCTTGAGCGCAAAGCGCAAGAAGCGAAGCAAGCGCGCGAACGTGAACAGGCTCAGATTAAACAGTTAGAGCAAGAACGTAAGCAGCAAGAAATTGAAACCCAAAAGGCCAATGAAGCGACCAAGCTAGCCCAAGTGAAACAGCAGCAGGAAAAGGAAAAGGCAGTTAAAGCCGAAGCCGACCGTAAGCTGAAAGAGCAGGAGCGTAAAGTCGCCGAAGATGCCGCGCAAAAAGCAGCAGAAAAACGCAAAGTGGAAGAAGCCGCAGCAGCGAAAGCGGAAAGTGACCGTAAGCTGAAGGAGGCGGAAGCTAAGGCCAAAGCTGAAAAAGCCAAGGCTGATGCAGATGCGAAAGCCAAGGCCGAAGCTAAAGCGAAAGCAGATGCTAAGGCCAAAGCGGATGCTGAAGCCAAAGCCCGCGCCCAGCAGGAGCAGGAAATGGCCGATGCATTAGCGGCGGAGCAGGCGGCATTGTCGCAAACCATGAATAAGCAGATGCAGAGTGAAGTGGGTAAGTATCAGGCAATGATTAAATCGACTATCCAACGAAATTTGGTGGTGGATGAATCTATGCGTGGCAAGACTTGTACTGTCTCTGTACGATTAGCAAATGATGGTTTTGTGATCAGCAGTCAAACTAAAGGCGGTGATCCAAATGTTTGTCGTGCAGCAAAAGCAGCGATTTTGAAGGCGGGTAAATTGCCAGTGTCTCCGGACCCTGCGGTTTATAACTTGATGAAAGAAATTAACTTAATCGTTGAACCAACGTTTTAATTAAAGGAGTCCCATGAAAATATTGGCAAAATGGTTAGCATTGGCGGTTCTGCTTTGCACCACCCCCGCAAAAGCGGCATTGGATATTGTGATCACAGAAGGTGTTGACGCTGCGCGTCCTATCGCTGTGATGCCTTTTGTTTGGCAAGGTCCTGGCGCCGCGCCGCAAGCGATTGCGGATGTAGTGATGTCAGACTTAGTACGTAGCGGTACGTTTAAACCTTTAGACGAACTTGGACTGCCTCAGCGTAATATTGGCACTGTGGCACAGTTTCAAGCTAATTCTTGGTCAAGTGTTGGCGCCGAAGCGTTAGTGCTAGGCACCGTTAAACCTTATGGTACCGATCAATATTTGGTGAGCTTTGATTTAATTGATTTAGTCAAAGCCCAAAACCAAGCTTTGAAAGGCCCAGTTAGTGCAACAGAATTTTTGATGGACAGCCGTCAAACTGTGATTTCAGCGGCGCAATTTCGCCAATATGGACACAGGATCAGCGATATCGTCTATGAAAAGTTAACCGGTATTCGCGGCGCATTCTTAACGCGGATCTCCTATGTTGTGGTCAATCATACTCAAAAAGCCCCATATCAATTGATGGTTGCTGATTATGATGGCGTCAATGAGCAAATGTTACTGCGCTCGCCAGAGCCGTTGATGTCACCGACTTGGTCACCCGATGGTCGTCGTCTAGCGTACGTAAGCTTTGAAAACAAAAAAGCGGAGATCTTCGTGCAAGACCTTTATACCCAAGTGCGCACTAAAGTGAGCTCTTTTCCTGGTATTAACGGTGCGCCTGCGTTCTCACCCGATGGAAAATCTTTGGCTGTGACTTTATCTAAAGACGGTCAGCCTGAAATTTACATCATAGATATTGCAACTAAAGCGATTAAGCGTATTACCAATCACTATGCTATCGATACTGAGCCATCATGGTATCCTGATGGAAAGTCGCTGATTTTTACATCAGAGCGCGGTGGTAGACCACAGATTTATCGCGTAGAGTTGAGCTCAGGTAAAGTCAGTCGCGAGACCTTTGAAGGTGAATGGAACCTCGGTGGTTCAATTACCCCTGATGGTCGCAGTATGATTTTTGTTAATCGCACGAACGGTAAATTTAATATTGCGCGTATGGATTTAAGTACGCGTTTTATGCAGGTGCTGACATCGACACGTTTGGATGAATCTCCAAGTGTGGCCCCTAATGGTACTATGGTGATCTATGGCACTACATACCAAGGCAAGCAAGTATTAGCAGCTGTTTCTACGGATGGACGTTTTAAAGCAAGATTACCGGCAGGTCAAGGTGAGGTGAAATCACCTTCTTGGTCACCGTTTCTCTAATGTTATACCTTGATTTAATCACATTTAATTTTATAAGGAACACGTAATGGATCTGAATAAGTTGTTAAAAGCTATGTTGGTAGCACTTCCAATTATGGCTCTTAGTGCATGTAGCTCAACTTCAGAATCAGAAACTGATGCAATGGGCTCAACAAACGGTTCAGGTAGTGAGCTGAATGGTGGTGGCATTCAAACTGGTGGTGTAGGCGCAATGTTGTCTGCTGAAGAGCAACAACGTCAGCAGTTAGAAGACTTGAGAAAGCAACACATCATTTACTTCGACTTTGACCGCAGTGAAGTTCAAACTGATTTCGCCGCAATATTAGAAGCCCATGGCACTTACTTAGTTGAGCACCCAAGTGTGCGCGTACTGATTGAAGGTCATGCGGATGAGCGTGGCACGCCTGAGTACAACATTGCTCTGGGCGAGCGTCGTGCTAAAGCCGTTGCTAAATACCTACAAGGTATGGGCGTACAGCCAAGCCAAATGAGCGTAGTCAGCTATGGCGAAGAAAAACCACTTGATTTTTCTCGCACTGATGAAGGTTTTGGCAAAAACCGTCGTGCAGTTTTAGTTTACTAAGATTGAATCTCGGAGAGTAACACAATGAAACGTGCCGTCTTAATTACGGCAATGTTCCTTGGTGCGGGTGCTGCAGTTGCAGCCCCTGCTCCTGTGGAAGATATTGCTGGTGGTTCGGGTGATGACAGACTTGCTCGCATAGAACGTATTGTAAAATCAAGACAACAAAGCGAGCTCGATATGCAGCGCCGTCTTGATACACTGCAGCAGGAAGTACTCGATTTACGTGGTTTAACCGAACAACAGAATTATCAGATTGAGCAGATGCAACAGCGTCAGCGTCAGTTATATGATGAACTTGCTAATTTATCCTCAAAGGCATCTGCCGCTCCAGCAGCCGCAGCCGCGACATCCACACCCTCAGTCGCCGCGACGAATGCTGCTTCAAGTAGTTTAAGTGAAACAGCAAGCTATGAGAGTGCGGTTAACTTAGTCTTGAAAGAGCGTAAGTATGATGATGCGATTCCTGCCTTCCGTGCTTTTATCAAACAATACCCAGATTCTGTGTATGCCGCGAATGCTAACTATTGGTTAGGACAGCTGTTATTTAATAAGAGCGAGTTTGCAGAAGCCAAACAAGCCTTCAAAACTGTGGTTGACCGTTTTAGTGATTCTAATAAACGCGGTGACAGTTTAGTGAAGCTTGGCATGATCGCCGAGAAAACCGGTGACAAGGCTGGGGCGACGCAATACTACCAACAAGTCGTCAAAGATTACGCAAACAGCGCAGCAGCACGCATTGCACAGCAGCAACTGGCTGCAATTAAAGTGTAATTAACCAAAAAACATACTCTTAGTCTGTTTTTCATGCAAACGACAAAAAATTGGGAATTTGCGCTTGCATGAGAAGATGAAAAAGGTATTATAGGCGCCCTCAGAGCGGCGAGGTCGTTCGGGGCGTAAAATACCAGTAAATGGGTCGTTAGCTCAGTCGGTAGAGCAGTTGGCTTTTAACCAATTGGTCGAAGGTTCGAATCCTTCACGACCCACCACTTACTCTAATAAATAGAATAAGTTAGTGGTATTTAACGAGGTAGTCAGTAGTACAATGGGTCGTTAGCTCAGTCGGTAGAGCAGTTGGCTTTTAACCAATTGGTCGAAGGTTCGAATCCTTCACGACCCACCACTTTACTGAAAGTGCATAAATCAGCGTAATACCTATATGGGTCGTTAGCTCAGTCGGTAGAGCAGTTGGCTTTTAACCAATTGGTCGAAGGTTCGAATCCTTCACGACCCACCACTTATTTTCAGCATGATAAATGCAATAAATAAGTGGACAGTTATACCGCAATACCAAGATGGGTCGTTAGCTCAGTCGGTAGAGCAGTTGGCTTTTAACCAATTGGTCGAAGGTTCGAATCCTTCACGACCCACCACTTATTATTGGCATTGTGAATGCTTAAAATAAGTGAGTAGTTTTATCGCAATATCTAGATGGGTCGTTAGCTCAGTCGCTTTTTTTATAAAGCTAGGGCAGTTGGCTTTTAACCAATCAGTCGAATGGTTCTAATCCTTCACGAGACACCACTTTACTGAAAGTGCATAATTCAGCGCAACACCAGATGGGTCGTTAGCTCAGTCGGTAGAGCAGTTGGCTTTTAACCAATTGGTCGAAGGTTCGAATCCTTCACGACCCACCACTTTACTGAAAGTGCATAAATCAGCGCAACACCAGATGGGTCGTTAGCTCAGTCGCTTTTTTTATAAAGCTAGGGCAGTTGGCTTTTAACCAATCAGTCGAATGGTTCTAATCCTTTACGAGACACCACTTTACTGAAAGTGCATAAATCAGCGCAATACCTAGATGGGTCGTTAGCTCAGTCGGTAGAGCAGTTGGCTTTTAACCAATTGGTCGAAGGTTCGAATCCTTCACGACCCACCACTTTACTGAAAGTGCATAAATCAGCGCAATACCTAGATGGGTCGTTAGCTCAGTCGGTAGAGCAGTTGGCTTTTAACCAATTGGTCGAAGGTTCGAATCCTTCACGACCCACCACTTATTACCCCGCTTTATCTCTCTCAAGTTACCCACTAAATTTACCAAGTTAAACTTCAATTCCCAGTACTAGATTTAATACCTTCGTGTTACTTATTTCGTTTCAAATGTTTTCCTAACATATTATTAATCCTGACATTTTCTACTTTTGTCTCATAGACCTATTGCCAATGTTTCTCACTTGTTAATTTGTCCATATTGGTTGCGGATAAATAATAACAATTGGGGAAAGACAAAAAATGAAACAAGCAAAACTAAGCTTGATGGGTAGTGCAATATTATTGGCATTAGCAAGTTCGGCCAATGCGGCATCACTAAAAGATACGGATGTTGAGTTTGGCGGTTATATCAAAGCTGACATTATGTTCAGTGATTATGGCAATGGCGCACCGGATTCGGGCGATATTTCTAGGCAGTTTTATGTTCCAGGCACTATTTATGGCAAAGAAGGTAATGGCAATCAAGTCGTGGATTTTCAAGCTCGCGAAACGCGTTTTAATTTCAAAGCGACGACTGATGTTGATGGTCATAAACTTTCTGGCTTTATTGAACTCGATTTTATGACCCACACCGATGGTAATGAACGCACTTCCAACAGCTATTCACCTCGTATTCGCCATGCATTTGTCTCCTATGACAATTGGACCGTAGGTCAAACGTGGACCACCTTCCAAAATGCTGCGGCATTACCTGAGAATCTCGATTTTGTTGGTGCTGCCGACGGAACTCCGTTCGCACGCCAAACGCTATTGCGCTATACCCAAGGTAATTTCCAATTCGCGATCGAAAATCCTGAAACCACAGTCACGCCAAATCAAGGCGGTGCCCGCATTACCAGTGGTAGCGGGGTAATCCCCGATGTTATCGCGCGGTATAACCTCAAAACAGACGGCGGTGCTGCGTTCTCCTTTGCGGGTATTGCCCGTCAGTTAAATTTAGAAACTAAGGTAGGTGCAACTCAGATTGATAGCTCAGCCCTAGGATATGGCGCGAGTGTGGCGGGCATTATTCCGGTCGGCAAAGATGATCTTCGCTTCACGGCCACCTATGGTGAAGGCTTAGGTCGTTATATGGCACTCAATTACATTAATGCAGGCGTGCTAGATGCTAACGGTGATATAGAGTCGATTCGTACTTTAGGTGGATTTGTGTCTTACCGTCATTGGTGGAATGAGCAGTGGCGCAGCAGTGTAACCTTGTCAGGCATGCAAGCGGATAACGATGTGGCTTTAACCAGTTCAGGCGTGAATAAGGATGCTTATTCTGGCTATATCAATTTACTTTACTCGCCAAGCAAACCGCTGACTTTTGGGGTCGAGTATATGTACGCCAAGAACAGTAAAGAAAATGGCGATGATGGTGATTTGAGCCGCATTATGTTCTCGGCTAAGTATGTGCTCTAATCTTACTTGCTTGCGATAAAAACTAAAAAGGAGACCTTAGGTCTCCTTTTGCATTAAGCGGGTCACATATGTGCAGTGCTTAATCTAACAGATTGTTTTCGCGAACATATTGTTCGAAATCCGTGCAGCCACCAACGTGTTTTTCATCGACAAAAATCTGCGGTACGGTTTCAACTGGCTTACCGACAGTTTTCTCTAAATCTGCTTTAGAGATGCCTTCTGCGTGGATATCGACATATCTGAACTTAAAGTCATCACGTTTTTCAACGAGTTGCTCAGATAATTGCACAGCACGAACGCAATAAGGACAGCCTGGACGGCCAAAAATAACAACGAACATAATAGCTCCTTAGGATTACTTTAGTCGTTTTATACCATAGGCCTAAGTGAATTGATAATGTCAGCCGCGTTTATTTTCAGTTTGATAGCGGCCTTGATAATCAAAATAGCTTTCGAGCAGATCCCAGCCTTTTTTATGTTTCTTCAGTAGCAAGAGATCGGGCATGCGGAATTTATCCGCGTCGCTGATTAACTCTGTCACCTTGGTGTACTTTTTTGGTTTTAATCCCGGCGTTCGGCTATGGGGAAAGATGAATAAGGCATATAGGGCTCGCCACTGGGCCGGCGTTTGCAATTTAAAGCGGCGATTGAATTCATTGCCGTCGATATCGAGGTATTGCACTTTTAGATTGCCGTCTTCGTCGATGAGGCTCATATGCTGGCAGCGGAACAAATGATGGTGCTGCTGGCTGAGCACTTGACGCAGGCGTTTATCGGGATCGATGAGGGTCGATTGGCAGTGCTGGCAAATGCGCGCGGCGATATCGTTCTCTTCACCGCAATCAGGGCAAGATTTTGATCTAAATCGAAAGTCGCACTGCAGCTTTTTACCTTGCTGTTCGACAATGCCCTGACAACGGCGACCAAAGTGTTCGATAATGTCGCCATCGTCGTCCGTGAGTCCCCAGAATATATTGGCAAAATCGCACACAGGGCAATGCACTTGCACGGGTACCGATTTACTGTTGGGTTTCGCTTGGCCAACCTCAGGAAAATACAAGTCATAACCATTGGCAGCGTAGTCGATGATAAGACAATCTTTTTTACCTTCAGCGATTCGCAATCCACGGCCGATCATTTGTTGAAACAGACTGACTGAGGCGGTAGGGCGCAAAATTGCAATCAAATCCACATGGGGCGCGTCGAAGCCTGTCGTCAACACAGCCACGTTGACCAAAAACTTAAGCTCTTGGGCTTTAAAGCGTTCAATCGTCGCATCTCGTTCATTGTCGTGCGTTTGTGCCGTGATAATGGCGCTCTGTGCAGCATGAGCTTGGTTGAGTAGGCCAAAAATCTCATTGGCGTGGCGCACCGTTGCCGCGAAGATGATTATGCCTTTTCTATGTTGGCCCAGTTCAATGAGCTGTTTCACTATCGCGGTGGTCGCGCGGCCGTAATGCCCCAGTAAATCGTTAACCTCGGCTTCGGCATATTCACCATTCTCGTTGGCTTTCAGTTGGCTGAAATCGTACTGGGCACTTAAGCCATCAAACAGGGTTGGCGCTGTGAGGTAACCTTGTTTAATGAGTGGCCTGATGGGCAGCTCGAACACACAATGTTCGAACACAGCATGTTCGGGAGACCCCACTTTGCCGTGATAGTGCTGCTGGTAAATCCAGCCAGTGCCAAGGCGATAGGGCGTGGCGGTGAGGCCGAGCAATCTTAATTGGGGATTTTTCGTGCGTAAATGATTGAGTACTTGTTGATACTGGCTGGTTTTCTCAAGGCTGACTCTGTGGCATTCATCAATAATCACTAATGAGAACGGCTGATCGAACTGGGTTAACCCCCGCGCCGCCGATTGAATGCTGGCGACGACGGTTTTCCCCTCAGTGGCTTTTTGATTGAGTCCCGCCGCATAGATACTGGCTTGTGCCGTGAGTAGGCCGACTTTCTCAGCATTTTGCGCGACTAATTCTTTCACGTGGGTGAGCACTAAGACCCTGCCTTTGGCGATGCGCGCCAATTCGGCGATCACTATGCTTTTGCCGGCGCCTGTGGGCAATACGAGTACGGCGGAAGCTTGGCTTTGCCTAAAATGGGCGATGGCGGCATTAACCGCTTGCTGTTGATAGTCTCTGAGTTTGACTGACACGCTGATAAAAAATCTATGCTGAATAAAAGTGAGGTCGCAAGCTTAACATAACAGGCAAAAAAAATGCCCCTGGTTGGAGGGGCAAGCTAGAGAAAGGAGCAATCACACACTCTCTCAACAGGGTTCACTTTTAACCTGAGGTTTAAAAAGGGAGGTTCAGGTTACGCTTAGCCTATTGGGCATAGACTAAGCGTTGTGGACATTGTTCGTAACTCGGATATTACTCAGTACGATTCAAGCGTGATTCAATCAAGGTTTCGATCACAGCTGGATCGGCCAAGGTTGATGCATCCCCTAAATTGGTCACTTCGTTAGCGGCAATCTTACGCAGGAAGCGGCGCATGATCTTGCCCGAACGTGTCTTAGGTAAGCCCGTCGCCCATTGGATGAGATCTGGAGTTGCCAGCGCACCAATTTCTTTACGGACCCATTGACGCAGCTCTTGTCGTAGCTCTTCGGTTTCTTCAGTGCCGCGGGTTAGCGTGACATACGCATAAATACCTTGGCCTTTAATATCATGTGGGTAGCCAACTACTGCAGCTTCTGCAACCAGCTCATGTGATACCAGCGCACTTTCGACCTCTGCAGTACCTAATCTGTGGCCGGATACGTTGATTACGTCATCGACGCGGCCAGTGATCCAGTAGTAACCATCTTCATCGCGGCGGGCACCGTCACCGGTAAAATACATGCCACGGAAGGTTTTAAAGTAGGTCAATACAAATCGTTCGTGGTCGCCATAGACAGTCCGCATTTGGCCCGGCCAAGAGTCGAGTAACACTAAGTTACCTTCGTTCTCACCTTCTAAAATATTCCCCATGTTATCCACTAAGGCGGGTTGAACGCCAAAGAACGGACGGGTCGCTGAGCCTGGTTTAGTGTCGGTCGCACCTGGTAGCGGCGTGATCAAAATTCCGCCAGTTTCAGTTTGCCACCAAGTATCGACGATAGGGCAATGTTCATGACCTATGACCTCATGGTACCAACGCCACGCTTCTGGGTTGATAGGTTCGCCTACCGAGCCCATAATCCTCAGGCTGCTACCATCGAACTTATCGAAGTGTTGTTTACCTTCGGCCATCAGTGCGCGAATTAAGGTTGGCGCAGTGTAAAGAATGTTTACCTTATGGCGGTCAATCATTTCGCCTAAACGGGCAGGGCTTGGATGATTTGGTACACCTTCATGGATGAGCACAGTCGCACCATTGGCGAGTGGGCCGTAAACCATATAAGAGTGGCCTGTGATCCAACCCACATCGGCGGTACACCAGTACACTTCGCCCGCTTTGTAGTCGAACACATATTCATGGGTCATAGACGCATAAACCATGTAGCCACCAGTGGTGTGCAATACGCCCTTGGGATTACCGGTTGAACCTGAGGTATACAGCAGGAATAACGGCGCTTCGGCGTCCATTTCCTCTGGTTGACAGTATTCAGATGCAGTTTCCATCAGTGAATGCCACCACACATCTCGGCCTTCTACCCAATCCACTTTGCCGCCCGTGCGTTTAAGCACGATAACTTTTTCAACGGTAGTGACATCAGGGTTTTTCAAGGCATCATCGATGTTGCGTTTCAATGGGATAGCACGGCCACCGCGCATACCTTCATCTGAGGTAATAATGACTTTTGATTTGCCGTCAATTACGCGAGAGGCGATAGAATCCGGTGAGAAACCACCGAAGACCACAGAGTGCACAGCGCCGATACGGGCACAGGCGAGCATAGCCACAGCGGCTTCTGGCACCATAGGCATGTAAATCGTGACTATGTCACCACGGCGCACGCCTTGGCTGCGTAATGCGTTAGCGAATTTACACACCTCTGCATGTAATTCACCGTAGGTGATTTTACGTTGTTCGCTGGCGTTGTCGCCTTCCCAAATAATCGCCACGCGATCACTGTGCTCGGCTAAGTGACGATCTAAACAGTTGGCAGAAGCATTTAGGGTGCCGTCGTAAAACCAGTTGATCGATAAGTTATGATCATCAAAAGAGGTTTTTTTTATTTTAGTATAGGGTTTTATCCAATCAATACGCTTGCCGTGTTCTCTCCAAAAACCTTCAGGATTGACAATCGACTCTTGGTACATTGTTTTATATTTATCGTTGTTTACAAGTGCATTGGCAGCGATATTGCCGGAGACTTTGTAGAGAGACTGCGAGCTCATAGGGCTTCCCTTTTGAAAAATTGCGTGGACTGAGTATGGTATGCAAGGGGGCGGCAACTCCATTAGACCTTGGTCTAGTTTTAAATTTTCCTTTATATTTAGTCTGTTGCATTAAAAATCCGGCTAGATTTTAGACAGGTTTTATCGCACAATAATCAGAAAAAAGAGCAAAGTATGAATTTAACCTTAGTCGTCGCCGTTATTGCCGTCTGTTATGTCTCGCTTTTATTCCTATTAGCGTGGGGGGCGGAGCGTTGGTTTAGCCGGATCACCAAAAAGCTACAGGTCGGGATTTATGGCCTGAGCTTAGCGGTTTACTGCTCTTCGTGGAGTTTTTTAGGCACAGTTGGTCAATCGGCTAAGGATCTCTGGTCTTTTTTACCCATTTTTATCGGCCCCATTCTGATTTTCACCTTAGGTTTTGGCATGTTACGCAAGATGGTATTAGTGTCTAAGGCACAAAATATCACCTCAGTGGCCGACTTTATTGCCGCCCGATACGGCAAATCCCAAACCTTAGCCGCCTTAGTCACCTTAATAGCCTTGTTTGGCATCATGCCCTATATCGCCCTGCAGCTTAAGGCGATGGTGTTCAGCCTTAACCTGTTTCAACCCGCGGACGATCCCCTCGATGGCGTGACGATTCCGTTACTGATCACGTCTTTATTAGCCATATTTGCCATTTTATTTGGTACCCGCAAACTCGATGCCACCGAGCATAATCCCGGCATGATGCTCGCGATTGCCTTTGAGTCTCTGGTGAAACTCGCCGCATTTTTATTGGTCGGCGTCGTCATTAGTTTTGGGGTGTTCGATGGTTTTGGGGATATTTGGCAGCAGGCGAATGCGCAGTCGTTGATCAATTATCCTAATCCTCGTATCGAAGCTTTAATGCCTGAGTTACTCGTCGGAATGGCGGCGTTTTTGTGTATGCCAAGGCAGTTCCATGTGATGGTGGTGGAATGCGCCGATGAGTCAGTGTTGTCAAAGGGACGTTGGTTATTTCCCATCTATTTAGCACTTTTTGGTTTATTCGTTGGACCGCTCGCATTAGCTGGGAAGATCATCCTCGGCGATTCAGTGTCGGCCGATACCTATGTGATTAATTTGCCACTCGCCTTAGACCAACCTTTGCTGGCTGTGATTGCGCTGCTGGGCACACTTTCGGCGGCAACCGGCATGGTGATAGTGGCTGTGGTGACCATTAGTGTGATGGTGAGTAACGAATGGCTAGTGCCCGTGATGCTGCGGACGGGCCATATCCGCGAGAAAAACTTCAGTCAGTTCTCGCAGCTACTACTCAATGCCCGCCGTTTGGCGATCGTGATCATTCTTGGCTTAGGTTATGGCAGTTATCTGGCCTTAGCGGACAGTGATTCCTTATCCCATCTCGGCATGTTGTCCTTTGGCGCTTTTGCTCAGTTAGCGCCTGCCTTAGTGGGCGGACTTTATTGGAAGCACGGTAATCGTGCTGGGGTATTTTTAGGGCTCGGCGTGGGCTTTACGTTGTGGTTTTACATTATGTTGCAGGGCATGACAGATGTGCAAAGTTCATCAGCGTTAGTATCGGGAGTCACGGGTGAGATAGGCTTGCTAGATTCGATAACGCCCAATGTGCGTGATGCTCTGACGGCACTTTTTGCCAATATCGCCTGTTATATTTTGGGATCGATTTGGTTTAGGGCGGGTGTGGCTGAGCGTATTCAGGCCAGTGCTTTTGTGAGCCCTGGCAAATTGAAGAACAGTGCCAATAAGAAAAATGGCCCGATTTCACAGCAGGACTTACTCATTCTCGCCAGTCGATTCGTCAGCCCAACACGCGCCTATGAAAGCTTTAGCCGTTTTTCGATTGATGCGGTAAAAAGTGATAGCTGGCATAAAGCAGCGCCGCCTGAGCTGATTTTCCACACAGAACGTTTATTAGCGGGCGTACTTGGCGCCTCAAGCGCAGCGCTGGTGATGGATTCTGTGCTGCAAGGGCGTGATTTGGCGCTGGATGAAGTGTTCAGTCTAGTGGATGAAGCGTCATCGAAAATTATGCTCAGCCAAGACATGCTGCGCGGCGCGATTGAGCATGCCTATGAAGGCATGAGCGTGATAGATAATGATCTCAATCTCGTGGCTTGGAATTATAAGTATGTGGAGTTGTACCAATATCCCGATGGATTCTTGCAGCAGGGTATGCCCATCAGCGAAGTGATCCGTTTTAATGCGTCGCGGGGTTATTGCGGTGAAGGGGAAATTGAACAGCAGGTCGCCCAGCGGGTACAGCATATGCGTAATGGCACGCCACACACTTCTGAGCGCCATCGCAGAGACGGTAAAGTGATTAAAATTCAAGGTAATCCCATGCCAGACGGTGGCTTTGTGATGACCTTTACCGATATTACTCAGTATCGCGAGCAGGAGCGCGCACTGCTCGAGGCCAATGAAACCTTAGAAAGTCGCGTTAACGAGCGTACCTATGAATTAGCCATGTTGAACAGTGAGTTACTGGAAGCTAAGGCGCAGGAAGAAATCGCCAACGCCTCTAAAAGTCGCTTCTTGGCCGCTGTTGGCCATGATTTAATGCAGCCGCTTAATGCTGCGCGGTTATTTACCGCATCTTTATCTCAGTATCCTAATCTCGATCGCGAGGCCAGAACCACCTTATCCCATGTGAACAGCTCGCTTAAGATCGCCGGCGAGTTGCTTACCGATCTGCTGGATATCTCTAAACTCGATTCTGGCATGGTAGATGTTAATCGTCGTGACTTTGCTATTTCTGAACTAATCAACGGTTTATCCGTTGAATTTGAAGCGATGGCGGCGGACAACCAAATCCGTTTTAAGATGATCCCATGCAGTGCGACTGTTAATTCTGATCCTTCGCTATTACGGCGTGTCTTACAAAATTTTTTAACCAATGCCTACCGTTACGCCCGTGGCGGCAGAGTCTTGTTTGGTTGTCGCCATCGCGGTCATTACCTTGAGATCCAAGTATTGGACACGGGTTGTGGTATCGATGAAAAAGAAACCCAAGAGATTTTCAAAGAATTCAAACGGCTGAATAATCCTAAGAGCAACAATGTCAGCGGATTAGGCTTAGGTTTAGCCATTGCCGATCGCATCAGTAAAGTGCTGGAACACGGTATTCAAGTCTCGTCCCATTTAGGGCGCGGCTCGGTATTCTCCATTTGTGTGCCGCTCGGGGAGACTGTACGTCAGCCGCAAGTGAAGGCGTTGCCATCGCTGCTGCAGCCGTTATCGGGTATCAAAGTGCTGTGTATCGATAACGAAGAGGCGATTCTGGCTGGCTTAGAAAGTCTATTAAGTCGTTGGCAATGTGAGGTTATTTGCGCCAAAGATTTATCCGATGCACGCATTAAGCTGGGGCTGAAAGGCGTCGCGCCCGATATTGTGCTCGCCGATTATCACTTAGATGATGGCCAAAATGGCGTTGATGCGATGGACGGTATTCGTGCCCTGTATGGCAAAGACTTACCCGGTATTTTGATCACCGCCAATACCCGCAAAGAGCTGGTTGAAGATGTGCAACGCCGCGGCTATCACTATATGGCGAAAATGATAAAACCTGCCGCGCTGCGTGCATTGATTTCTAGCTTAGTGAAATGAGCTTAGTCTGAACAGCTTAGTCAAATCAGATTAGAAACATGAGTTTAGTGGAGTCGGTACGTTAATCGAAAGTCTAGATAACCCGCGCAGTTGCTATGCGGACTATCTGGACTAAACACAGGGCTAAAAGTTTGGTTGGCTAAAGGTTTGTCATCGTTCTTTAGTTCATCCCTAATCAAGTGAATGATCAGAGTTTGAAAACGGCGAGTTTGCCGTTTAAATTCAGTGATAACTCCGCCAAACTTTCACTTTCTTGGGCGAGATAGGTTGCCGATTCAGAAACTTCGAGCGCTGAGTTATTAATCCCGCACACGTTTCTGTTCATGTCTTCAGCGACCACACTTTGTTCTTCTGCGGCGGTAGCGATATGGGTCGCCATGTCGCTCACATGTTTGATGTGAGCTACGATAAGCGATAAATCACTTCCCGCTTTTGCCGATTGACTTACACTGTTTTCTGCCAGTGCACGGCTTGCATCCATTGCCTTAGCGGCGCTCACAGCCCGTTGTTGCAATAATGAAATCGTGTTCTGAATTTCTTCGGTTGATTGTCTGGTGCGACTGGCGAGTTGTCTCACTTCATCGGCGACCACTGCAAACCCTCGTCCTTGCTCACCTGCGCGGGCGGCTTCAATGGCGGCATTCAGTGCGAGTAAGTTAGTTTGATCTGAAATTGCGCTGATCACTGAGGTCACTTCGCTGATCTGCATGACTTCCTCTTTAAGCATGTTCACTTGATCCGTCGCTTGCTCCACTTCTTTGGCGAGGGCATGGATTCCGTCCACGCTGGCGTGAACATCTTGGTCGCCAAGGCCAGCTTCCCAGGTGGCTTCTTTGGTATCTTTGGCTGTGCTCTCTGCATTGTTTGCCACATCAGCGATAGTGGCGCTCATTTCATTCATAGCGGTGGCAAGCTGGGCAAGTTGATCCCGCTGATTATTTACTGCTTGATTAGTTTCCTCTGCGGTTGAGGCGATGCGAGCCGAGGCCTGGGCAACATGATCAGCGCTATGACTCGCTTCCTGTAAGGTGCTACGAATCGAGCCAATGCTTTGGTTGATGTTGCGGGCTAAAGAGCCAAGCTCGTCTTTACCATAGACCTTTAATTGCGTAGTTAAATCCCCCTTAGTGATAGCGAGCATCGCCTGATTCACATCATCCAATGGCCGAGTAATAGAGCGGCTAATGGCATAACCTAGCCAAGCCATAAGCACAATAATGACAAATGTAATACCACCCATGGTGAGGTATTCATGCCAAATGGTGGCTTCGATATCTTGGAGTAACATACCTGAGCCTAAGATCCAGCCCCAAGGTTTAAATCCCATGACGAGTGAGATTTTTTGCGCCGATTTGCCATTAGCAGTCATCCAGCGGTATTCGACTAGGCCTTGTTTGCCATCACGGCCGAGTTCGACCATTTTGTACCAATAATTTTCTTCGCCTTGATTGCCCATCTGTTGCCCAACCAATTCTCTTTTGATGGGATGGACGATGACGCGCCTCGATTCATCAATCACAAACAAGTAGTTATCACCATCAAAGCGCATGTCGTTCAACATGTCCTTAGCGGCCTGCTGTGCTTGCTCTAAGGGCAGTGATTGGGATAACGCCTGAATGCGGCTGCTGGCGAGGGACAATACGGCATTAAGCCGTGCTTCACGCTCCATCATCAGATTATGCTTTAAAGCGGTAACAGAAATAACGAGTAAAATTAAGGCGCCTGCGAGGGCAATGATGAGCTGTAATGCGAGTTTGCGATTGACGGCTATGTCAGCGAGTTTGAACATATGATCTCCATGTCTTGGTGTTGATATTTAAGCCATTCCTCAGCTCAATTTGTTGGCGGATATTGGCGAAAGATGTGCGGGAAAACATTAGCGATATAAGCATTGCTGGCTTTGGAAAAATGTCCAGTTGCTAGATTAAATTAATGGGCTAAATTGCGGAGTTTTAATGGAAATTGTGAGCAATGTTGCAATTGCAATCTTAGCGCTTTTAGCTATCGAGAGGATGCGAGGTTTGTATTCTGGGTAAGACTGCCGAGTGACTTAACACCGCTGCTTAGTTTAAACCCCTGCGCACTTTTAACGATGCGCAGAGGGTTATCTATTTGAAGGATGATTACGTTGAAGGCTTATGCTGTTGGTATTAACCGTGGCTAATAAGCTGTGGCTCGGCACAGGCGGATGATGCCTTAATGCTTGTTGCAACTAGCTTCATCGCACGGGTGAGTTGGCTTAATTGCGCCGGGCTAATTACATAGGGCGGCATGATATAGATAAGGTTAGCGAAGGGGCGAACCCACACGCCTAAATCAACAAATTGTTGCTGCAACTCTGCTGTGTTGACGGGTTCGTGCATCTCTAACACGCCCACTGCGCCGAGCACTCGCACATCTTTTACGCTTGGTAAGTTAATCGCATCCTTAAGTTCTAAGCGCATTTGCTGCTCGATAGCGGCCACTTGCGCTTGCCATTCATTGCGATTGATTAAGTCTACGCTTGCACACGCGGCCGCGCAGGCCAGCGGGTTACCCATAAACGTCGGCCCATGCATAAACACGCCGGCGGGAGATTGGCTGATTCCTTGGGCGACGTTATCGGTACATAGCGTTGCTGCTAGGCCGATGTAACCGCCCGTTAGCGCTTTACCTAAACATAAGATATCTGGGGTAATATTGGCATGTTCATAGGCAAACAGCTTACCGGTTCGGCCAAAACCCGTGGCGATTTCATCGAGGATAAGCAGCACATTATATTCATCACACAGGGCACGAAGACCCACTAAATAATCTGCGCTGTAGAAACGCATTCCGCCTGCGCCTTGCATGATCGGCTCTACGATCACAGCGGCAATCTCATGGTGATTAATGCTTAATATGTCGCGCATTGCTGTTAAATCATCGGCTTGTAAGGCTTCGCCAAAGGCGGTTTGTGGTGCAGGCACAAAGGATTGCTTAGTGACCGCATCGCCGAACATAGTGTGCATGCCACCTTCGGGATCGCACACGCTCATGGCGGCAAAGGTATCGCCGTGATATCCCTTCTTAACGGTAAGAATACGTTGTTTTAGCGGTAGATCTTGATGTGCGATTTGTTCCTGCGAGCTTTGATCTTGCCAACTCTTTCCTTGTAAGCTTTGACCTTGCCAATATTGCAGCGCCATTTTGATCGCCACTTCCACTGAGATAGAGCCAGAGTCGCATAAAAAGACTTTCGTCAGCGGCTCGCAGGTCATAGCGATAAGTTTTTTACACAGTTCAATGGCGGGCTCATGGGTGATGCCGCCAAACATTACATGGCTCAGCTGATGCAGTTGTTTTTCCATCGCGGTTAATATCTCGGGATGCGCATAACCGTGCACGCAGGCCCACCATGAGCTAGTGCCATCGACTAGCTTGCGGCCATCGACGAGTTCGAGCTCGCAGCCCTTTGCGCTATGTACACCAAAAACAGGAAGAGAACGGGTCATTGAGGTGTAAGGATGCCAAATATGGGCGCTATCAAAATCAAAATCGAGTAAATTGCGCATAAATGCTCACTAGGTTGGTGGTAAAGTAGCCAGTAGTAAACTGAGTTCACTGGTTGGCGTTGACAGTTTAAGGGCTGAGGTTATCCTAGCCAAGATAAAAGACAGAATAAAAAGGGTGTTCAATGTCGCAGTTGCAAGTTCGTCATGATTGGAAGCGGGAAGAAATCGAAGCCTTATTTGCGCTGCCGATGAATGATTTGTTATTTAAAGCCCACAGCATTCACCGTGAAGTCTACGATCCCAATGAAGTGCAAATTAGCCGCTTGTTATCGATTAAAACCGGTGCTTGCCCTGAGGATTGTAAATACTGCCCGCAGAGCGCCCGTTATGACACAGGTCTAGAGAAAGAGCGTTTGCTGGCAATGGAAACTGTGCTGACCGAAGCGCGCAGTGCTAAAGCCGCGGGGGCATCTCGTTTCTGTATGGGTGCCGCTTGGCGTAACCCGAAAGAAAAAGACATGCCGTACCTTAAGCAAATGGTACAAGAAGTCAAAGCCTTAGGCATGGAAACCTGCATGACGCTTGGCATGCTTTCTGAAGAGCAGGCGAACGATTTAGCTGGCGCAGGCTTAGATTATTACAACCACAATTTAGATACTTCGCCTGAATACTACGGCGATGTGATCACCACTCGTACCTATCAAAATCGTTTAGATACCCTGACACATGTGCGTGCCTCTGGCATGAAAGTGTGTTCTGGTGGGATTGTCGGCATGGGTGAAAAGGCGACGGATCGTGCAGGCTTACTGCAACAGCTGGCCAATTTACCCCAGCATCCTGATTCAGTACCGATCAATATGTTAGTCAAAGTGGCGGGTACGCCGTTTGAGAAACTTGACGATCTCGATCCACTCGAGTTTGTGCGTACTATTGCTGTAGCGCGTATTTTAATGCCACTTTCGCGCGTGCGTTTATCGGCGGGGCGCGAAAATATGAGTGATGAACTGCAGGCCATGTGTTTCTTTGCTGGCGCCAACTCGATTTTCTACGGTTGTAAATTGCTGACCACGCCAAACCCAGAAGAAAGCGATGATATGGGGCTATTCCGACGTTTAGGCTTACGCCCAGAACAGGGCGCTGCGGCAAAATTGGAAGAAGAAAGTGCTGTTCTAGCCAAAGCGGTGGCCTATCAAGATAAGTCATCGGCACAATTCTATGACGCGGCGGCTTTGTAATATTACTAGCGCATGTTGTCCGACAAACAGGTCGAATAGCCTGTAAACCTTGTTGGCTGCAGCCTATTTTGATTGCGGCCGATAGCTTTATTGGCCGCACTCCATTTTCAAGCAGCATTTTTAAGACAATCATTCTTGAGGCTAAATCGATGAGTTCTCTGCTCGAGATGAAAATTGCCGCCCGTCAGCAAGCCTTACGTGAGCAAGGTTTATTACGGCAACGTAAAATGCTGAGTGTTGATCACAGCTTTGATGTTAACGCACCCACTTCGAGTCCGCGCTTTGTGTTTGAAGGTCGCGCCTATATCAATTTTAGCAGTAATGATTATTTAGGCTTATCCCGCGTTCCTGAGTTGGTTGAAGCGCTGCATCTTGGTGCGCAGACCTACGGTGTGGGTAGCGGCGCATCGCCCTTAGTGACAGGGTACAGTGATGCGCATGTCACACTTGAATGTGAACTCTGCGCCTTAACGGGGCATGAAGCGGGATTACTATTCTGCTCGGGCTTTAGTGCCAATACGGCGTTAATGAAAACCTTGTTTGATCAGCAAGATACTGTGATTGCCGATAAACTTGTGCACGCCTCAATTATCGATGGTTTGCAGGACAGCGGTGCGCAGCTTAAACGTTTTTTACACAATTCCCTTGAGAGCGCTGAGCGGCTTCTGACTCGAAATCACGCATCGGCGTTAATCACAGAAAGCGTGTTTAGCATGGACGGGGATTGTGCGCCGATCACTCAGTTATCGGCGCTTTGTCGTCAACAGAATACTTGGTTGATTGTTGATGATGCCCATGGTTTTGCGGTGCTCGGTGACTATCAAAATAGTGATGTAAGAGATAAAGCCGCCAAGCTTATCGATGTGCAAGTGGTGACCTTTGGTAAGGCATTAGGTTGCCAAGGCGCAGCGGTTTTGGGGAGTCAGGCGCTGATCGACTTTTTGGTCAGTAATGCCCGCGAATATATTTATTCGACCGCCTTATCGCCCGCCAATGCCGCATTAGCGTTAGCTGCGACTCGGTACTGCACTGCACATCTTGAGTTACAGCAAAAGCTGCTTGAGAATATTTCGCTATTCAAACAGTTATGCCTCGATGCTGCCGTGCCCCTTTTAGGTTCGGATACCGCAATTCAGCCGTTGATCATTGGCGATGCGCAGCAAACCCTGCAAGTCGCCGAAGCGTTAAGAGCCGCGGGCATTTGGGTTGGGGCGATTCGCCCGCCGACGGTGCCTGTAGGGTCGGCGCGGTTACGCATTACCTTAACGGCGACCCATAGCCCTGAAGATATTGCTGCTTGTGTTGAGCAATTAGCCCAAGTGCTCAGTCGTGTTGGTATCCCGCTTGTCAGTGAACG
Source organism: Shewanella sp. SP2S2-4 (assembly GCF_031932025.1). NCBI lineage: Bacteria > Pseudomonadati > Pseudomonadota > Gammaproteobacteria > Alteromonadales > Shewanellaceae > Shewanella > Shewanella sp. SP2S2-4. Next base: position 97,410 of record NZ_JAUOER010000010.1, on the reverse strand, counting down.
AGAATCTGCCGATGAGTACAGATAAATGTACCCTATAGATCGCGTTATTTTATTGAATGTTAAGTTTTTATGGTTGAGTGTTAGTTAAAATGCCAAGCCTGATAAAGTCTAGTGATCCAAGCTGTAGTGAATTTGCTCATGAGTCAAACAAGTTTATTTCTTGCGATCTTAAGCTGAGTGAGCTTAATGGGGGCGTTCTCGCGGGGACTGTGTCCAATGTGCACGGGACTCAAATTGCTGAACGTTTTTCCGCAGCGGCCCATAGTTACCAAGATCATAATCAATTACAACGCCTGAGCGCTGCCAGTTTACTCAGTGAGTTTTCGGCAGCAGGTTATCTGTTAGATATAGGGGCTGGCCCAGGCACGGATTTTTCTGGGTATCACAGTGTGTCTCAACCAGCGGATCTCTCTACGCAAAATTCATCCACAACAGTATTTGCCGTGGATATTGCCCTTGGCATGCTACAAAAGCTAAAACAGTCTTATCCCGATTATCATGGCGTATGTGCCGATGCGCAGTGTTTACCTTTTACCAATGGCAGCATGGATGTTATTTACTCTAATCTAGCCCTGCAATGGTGTGCTGATTTTCCTGCTGCGGTAGCCGAAATGGCGCGGGTACTTAAGCCGAACGGTGAGTGTCATTTGAGCCTAGTAGCGCAGGGGAGTTTGAATCAATTAGCTGAATTAGGGTTAAGAGTGAATGACTTTTCGACGATGCAAGCACTCAAGGCTGCATTTAAACTCGATACATGGGAATTACTTGAAGTGCAACTCGTCCCTATGACAGTGTATTTTGACACTCTTAAGGCACTACTCTATTCAATTAAAGGTGTGGGGGCTTCTGTACATGTCGCCAGTTCAACAACTCGGGTTTCAGGTTCAACAGTGAGTGCTTCAGAATTCACTCCACGGCTGCGTGGTCGTCAAGATTGGCTGGCCATGCAGGCCAAAGCTGAATCGCTACGTTTACCCCAAGGTTTGCCTTTAACCTACCAGATAGTTCAAATACGTGCTCGGCGCAGGTTTTAAAGTTCACATATTATGCCTTTAGTCATGGCATTATTAATTAGCACTAATATCTAGAAAACGTTGGATTTTTAACATTACGTATAGAGATCGTTAGCTATATGGACATTTAGCTTATGGAGAGTGGGCTTAACAAAGCACAACTCATAGCGACAGATAAGGATCTAATATGTTTTTTGTAACAGGTACAGATACCGACAGTGGTAAAACCTTAGTTTCATCGGCGCTGTTAACCGCAGTAAACCGTTTGGGCGCGATAGCCAGCGCTGACTCGGCTGTGAGTATTTTGGCTTCTAACACGCTGTCTACCTTAGGTGTTAAGCCCATCGCCTCGGGCTGTGCGCAAACCTCCGAAGGCTTACGTAATGCCGATGCGCTGCAACTGATGACGTCATCTTCACTAAAACTGGCCTATTCCACCATCAATCCTTTTACCTTCGAGCCTGCGATTGCGCCGCATATTGCTGCCGCCCAAGTGGGCGTGGGTTTAGCGCCTGAAGTCATTATCGAAAGCTTGGATTTAGCAGCGTTTGCTCAAGCGGATTTTTGTTTGATTGAGGGCGCGGGTGGCTGGCGTTTACCCTTAGGCGAGGGGAGATATTTATCGGAAGTGGTACAGAAATTAGAACTGCCAGTGATACTGGTGGTGGGCATGAAACTCGGCTGCTTAAATCACGCACTGCTCACTCAAGAGGCTATATTGGCTGACGGGCTTAAGATTATTGGCTGGGTTGCCAATTGTGTCGACCCGAATATGAGTATGTTTGCGGAAAACTTGGCGAGTCTTAAAGAGATGATGTCTGCACCTTTCCTCGGCTGTGTGCCTTTTCTTGATGATCCCAGTGTTGAAAATGCCGCCGATTATCTTAATACTTCGCCGCTTTTTCAAAGCGCAGAGGCTAATGCATAGGCAGTGCCTAACTAATGTTTAGCCGCTTAATACTTTCAGCTAGGTGCTATCGTAATGTTTTCAGACCAAAAGCCTCACATTAGGTGAGGCTTATTTCTATCAAGGCTGCCGATTAATGTTCGCAAATGAGTGACTGCACATTAACGATAAGCGTCGCTATTAGCGATTGATCTGTTGCTTCAATGCCGTTGAGGCTTTAAAGCTGGGCTGATTGTAGCCGTCGATTTCGATGGTTTCGCCCGTTTGTGGATTACGGCCCGTTTTAGCGACATGGTATCTCAATTCAAAGGTGCCAAATTGTGGCAGGTAGATTTTTTCACCTTCGCTTAAGGCGATGTGGATCTGTTGCAAAATCTGCTCAACCACAGGTTTAGTGCTCGCTTGCGATGCATTGAGCTCGGCGGCAATACGTTGGATAAGTTGTGCTTTGTTCATAGAAACCTCTGAAGTCAGCTTAGGTTCAATCGAAGGGGAGTTATAACAAGCTCGCCTTAAGATTGAAAGCCATAGCCAGCTTAGCGCGGTCGAGTGGTGTTTTATTGACTGGCTTGTAACTTTATTGAAAACAGAGTGTTGGTATATTGAGCGGTAATCTTGTCGGTTTTGAGTACTTGTCAGTTTTGAGTCGAAAACTTAAGCGCAACTGGGTTGCGCTTAAGTCATGAGCTGCATTATTCAACGGCTGGCTTATGTGAAGCCAACTTTTTAAAGTTCGCCTATGAAAAGAGCGTTTCTTCCAAGGTACGACCTTTCAGCAGCATCTTGTATTGCCACTTATGTTGGTTGAATAGGGTAAATAGGCGCATTTCAATATCACTGTTCTGTGCTTTTTCTGCATCCGTGGCAAGCTGGATAATAAACACCTTGCTCTGTTTTGAGCTGACGTTCACCACGCCCGCCAGTTTCGTCACTTCCGCTTGCAGCAAATCACTGTCACAGCTTTGCATGGTTAACGTCAGGTAATCACTGTCGGTCGATGCATGCATAGACACGGCTTGGCTCAATTGTCCCTTGTCTAAATACAACACCTGATCGCACAGCTTTTCGAGCTCATCGAGATTATGCGAGCTGATCATAAAAGTTGTGGTGGGCGATAGGGCTTTGACCAGCTCGCGGACTTTTTTCGCGTTGGCAGGATCGAGCCCCGCGGTCGGCTCATCCAATAGCACTAACTCTGGCGAGCCGATTAGCGCCTGCGCAATCGATACGCGTTTACTCATACCGTGGCTGAGGCTTGGTGGTTTTTGCTCGGCGACATCCGCCAAATCGACTAAGGTCAATACGCGAATGGCCTCTTGTCTGGCTTGTTCAACGCCCATGCCCTGCAAACGCGCGAAAAAGCTTAATTGGCTAACAATGGTCAAATTGGGATCGAGCACCGCATCCTGGGGTAAAGCGGCAATTTTACCTAAAAGTTTAGGGCTATTAGGCGCTTCACCTAGCAGGGTTATTGTTCCGGCACTTGGCGACATATAGCCGCATAACAGGCTAAAAAGCGTGGTTTTACCCGCACCATTGGGACCAACAAGGGCGATGGGGGCACCCGCTTCTAGGCTGAAGTTAACATCATTCAGCGCCTTTTTGCTGCCGTAAAGCTTTGACAGTCCTTGGCATTGGATCAGACTCATAGCGAGCTCCTTTGCATATACATTCTGCCGAGTAAGAGGGCCGCAGCGGTTTGGATCAGTGGAATAGGGGCATAAACTAAACTATTGAGTCCATTGGTATTGAGCATGTCCGACAACTGAGCACCGGGTAATATCCATTGCAGCTGAGCCAATACGTTAGATTGGCTGCCTAACACCATGATGGCGATGGAAATCACAGTCCATAAAATGGTCGCAAACACCATAGCTTGGCGTGCCGTGCGCGCATACAGGGACAATAAGGTCATCACTGCCGTGTAGGGCAAGATCACTATGATGAGGTTAAGGCCAACTAAGGCGCCAGAGGTTAACGCCGGTAAAAAAAGCTGGCTGTCACGGCTGAGCGCGATGGCGACAGTGGCGATAATCGTCAATAGGATCAGCAAGCCTTGGATCAGAATTTGGCCGAGAAAACGCCCGAACAATAAGCTGTCACGGCTAGTGCGCAGGGTTAAAAAGCGCAGTGTGCCACGGGTTTTATCGGAAGAGAATTGATCGGCGGCGATCAAAATACTGAACAGTGGGAATAAATACAGCGCAAAGCACCAAAACACCGCCATTTCGGCTACAGGCCACTCAAAGAGCACGTTGAGGGTATTGGCCCCAAATAAGCTGTCGATGACATCTTTTACATTGGGCTGCAATAACATCGCCGATGCGCTTTGAATGGGATAAAGCAGGAGTACGCCCCACACTAAACCAAAGGCGACCAAGGCGATGATCCCTCGGGTATTAAATAAAAATTTACGCAGTTCAAACATGGCGATAATAAGCATGTTGTTGAAACTGCTGGGTGGATTATTAGTCATGTGCTGTCTCTATTATTCTTGACGCTATGATTAGCTTTAAAAGACGATTAACTCAACGAGGCGATTAACTCATCGAGCTTTTGCGTCAGTTCAGCCACCTGTTGCTCAAGCTCTGTCACTCTTTGGGTTAATTCATGCGGCTCAGCAGCCAAAGACACTGCGACATGGGCGGCACTATGGTTGGTAGTCTGGCTGGCAGTTTGAGTATTATCTGGCTGCGCAGTTTCGAGCTGCGACGAGGCGGCAGAGAATAATTCCACATAACGGGATTCGCGGCGACCGGCTTCTCTGGGCAACTGTTTTAAGAAAGGTTTTTCGCGGCTCATTAATTGGCGGATGCAATCTTCCACTTCGATCACGTCTTTAAATTCGTGTAGGCGATTACTGCGAGTGCGCAGTTCTCCTGGCGTTTGTGGACCACGTAATAGCAACAAACAGACGATGGCGAGTGCGGCGGAGGACAGTTGAAGTTCACTGAATTCGGTATTGCAGAATCTGTGCTTGTATTTCACGACGCGGCTGCCAAATCCCGATTGTTCGCTGATCAAACGTTTACGATTAAGGGAATCGACGGCAATTTGTACTTGGGTTTCGCTGAGTTCGAGTACCGGCTCGCGACTGGTTTTTTGATTGCAGGCTAAGGTCAATGAGTTTAGCGAGAGTGGATATTGCTCAGGGGTGGTGATTTCTTTCTCAAGCAGGCATCCGATGACTCTGGCTTCGTGTAACGTGAGTTCCATATAAGCTCCAAAGAAAAAAGCATGGCTTTGTTTATAACAGAGCCATGCTTAATATCCTAGGAGTTGTCAGTCAAACTCTGCCTTAGTGGCGGTAAACTGTACAACTTTAACGCTAAGTACTGAATAGAGTTGATTATTCTGCTGTTTCAGTTAAACGCAGGCCATCATTATCTATACTCAGTTGACCATTCTTAAATAAACCACCTATGGCTTTTTTAAAGGCTTTTTTGCTCATACCAAGCTGATCGTAAATGATTTCAGCATCGGTTTTATCGGTTAGGGCTAAGAAGCCGCCAGCCTGTTTGAGTTTGATCAGGATAATGTGGGCGTGCTTATCCAACTCTTGCTTGCAGCCTTGTTGCAGCACAAGATCAATTTTGCCGTCGCGGCGCACTTGTTTGATGAAACCTTTGAGTCTTTGGCCGAAACGCAGTTTTTGGAACACTTCGTTTTCGTAAATCACGCCCCAATGGGCATGATTAATAATGGCTTTGTAGCCTAAATCTGTGGTGCCGCCGATATATAAATCGACCTGCTCACCGACAGCGTACTCTGGCTCTGTCTTATCGAGGAACTTATCGATTTTTGATGAGGCCATGATGCGTTCATCGGCGCGGTTAGCGTGCACATAAACCAGATAAGAGCGACCTTCTTCGATAGGCTTGTGTTGCTCACCAAAGGGCAGCAATAAGTCTTTATCTAAGCCCCAATCTAAAAAGGCGCCATAAGGACCGGTTGCAACGGCTTTTAAATAAGCAAATTCGCCTACCTGTGCCAATGGACGGCGCGTGGTGGCAATCACGATATCTTCAGAATCTAGATACAGAAACACGTCAAGCAGATCACCGACTTGGCAGTCTTTTGGGGTGACTTTGTTTGGCAGCAGTACTTGCCCTAATTCGTGGGCGTTTAAATACACGCCAAAGCTGACTTGTTTTACAACCTCAAGTTTGCAGGTTTTACCTATCTGTACCATGGATCTCTCTGTGCATAATGGAATGTGATTCGGCTGCGATTATACACTTCGGTGCTGAAACTGCAGCATTATTGTCTTTGGGTTTTATCTTAGGGCGATTCAGCCGTTAATCATCACCGCTGTTTAGTTGGATGTTGGTAAGGGCTATGACAAGAAATGTGGTTGGAAAAGTGATGAGGATTGTTACTAGGAATGACCTCATATTGGTATCTGGGATTGTCTTAAGTTTTAAGGTGGAATTGCGCCTCGGTTTATGGCTTAGGTTTATGGCTTATTGGTGCTGAATTTTGCAATGTGATATTGAGCGCTAGGCTTTAGCCAATGACTGCACGTGGGCGGGGCTAAAGTGACACACAAAATGAAGGGTTATTTGCGGCAATAAATGTCAAAAAAGTTACAAAGGCTATTAAAAAATATTGAACAGACGAGTACGGCGTTCATGCGCTAACTGGCTAATATTATTCAGCTTAACGCTAATACTCAGTAGGTGGTTGTTAAGCGGGTGTTTATTATATTTTAATGCGAAATATTAAATGAGATTCTTGCTTGCATTCTGTGACATTGCGCGGTTTAATTGCGCCGTTCAACGACTTCGCTCGTTAGAGACATTACAAATATTACGTGAGTAGTAAAGGTTTTATGGTTCAGCAGTCATTAACCGTGTAATTGACAACATATCGAATTACATGGGGTTAAGAGGGTTTTTATTAGCTAATGCACAAGCATCCATTTTTTGCACTTTGCCTAAAAGTGTCACAATGCCAACGCTCGATTGTCGTGCCATACGATGATACTGGCCTTAAGCATCTCACGTTGATCCGCATCAATTCTGGCCGCGAAGAAGCCAATAGTCCCCTGTTAAAATAATCTTGCCTAGAGATAAGCTGGTTTGGCGTTTTCGCTAGTTCGGTGTTGTCGGTTTTCGTTTTCTACTTGTGTTATCGGTTTCTGAAGGTCTTAACTTCTTTCGAACGTCTTTAAGCTGCTTATTAGCTTGATGTTTTAAGGATGCGACTCAGGACTTCATTCGGCTTTTTGGCGGTATTTGCGGCCTTTAGCCTTAAGATAAATACAGGCGAGGCAAGTAAAGATAGCTTTACTGGGAGAAGGGAATAAGCTTCTCCATCAATATGATAGGATATAGTGCGTTAAGATGAATTGTCTCTTGCGCTATTAATGAAAATCGCGGCAATGTCACTTACACTAGCGTGACGTTGCGGCATTAAGTAGAAGGTAAAATCTACCTTCGTGTATGTCAGGTAAGGTGTCCCTTTGCCTGGGTTTGTCGAACGGGCGGTTGTGCTATTAAGTCATAACCGTTTAACCCATTTTTTAATAGACGGGCTAAATAATAATGAATGATTGGTCTATTGATGATGCTCGTGCTGGGTACAATGTTACTCACTGGAGCCAAGGTTTTTATGGGATCAGCGATCACGGTGAGGTGACAGTGTCACCGGACCCAAAAAATCCTGATTACAAGATTGGCTTAAATGAGCTAGCCAAAGACATGGTTAAAGCGGGCGTCGCTTTGCCTGTACTAGTTCGTTTTCCGCAGATCCTGCACCACAGAGTGAACAGTTTGTGCCAAGCATTCGACCAAGCGATACAGAAGTACGAGTATCAGGCGGACTATTTGCTGGTTTACCCGATTAAAGTAAACCAACAGCAAACTGTGGTGGAAGAGATCCTGGCGAGTCAGGCATCAAAAGAAGTACCACAACTGGGTTTAGAAGCGGGCAGTAAGCCTGAGCTGATGGCTGTGTTAGCCATGGCGCAAAAAGCCAGTTCAGTCATTGTATGTAATGGTTATAAAGATAATGAATATATCCGTTTAGCACTGATTGGTGAAAAGTTAGGCCATAAGGTTTACATCGTTTTAGAAAAACTGTCTGAACTGAAAATGGTGTTAGCTGAATCTAAACGTTTGGGCGTTAAACCGCGTTTAGGTTTGCGTGCGCGTTTAGCATTCCAAGGCAAAGGCAAATGGCAGGCGAGCGGTGGCGAGAAGTCTAAGTTCGGTCTATCAGCAGCACAAATTTTGCTGGTGGTTGAACAACTTAAGCTACACGACATGCTGGATTCGCTGCAGTTACTGCATTTCCACTTAGGTTCGCAAATCGCCAACATTCGTGATATTCGCCAAGGTGTGAGTGAAGCGGGTCGCTTCTACTGTGAATTACGTGAATTAGGCGCAAGTGTTAACTGCTTCGACGTTGGCGGTGGTTTAGCGGTGGATTACGATGGCACACGTAGCCAAAGTAATAACTCGATGAACTACGGCCTGACCGAATACGCTAACAATATCGTTAACGTATTGACCGACATCTGTAATGAATACGAGCAGCCTATGCCACGTATTATTTCAGAATCGGGTCGTTACTTAACGGCGCATCACGCTGTGCTTATCACCGATGTTATCGGTACTGAAGCCTATCAGCCTGAAGATATTCAAGCCCCTGCTGAAGAGTCACCACAGTTATTGCATAACATGTGGCATTCATGGTCAGAGATCAGCGGCCGCGCCGATCAACGCGCCTTGATTGAGATTTACCACGATAGCCAAAGTGACTTACAAGAAGCGCATTCGCTATTCGCTTTAGGTCAATTGAGCTTAGCGGAGCGTGCGTGGGCTGAACAAGCTAACCTGCGTGTGTGCCATGAAGTGCAAGGGCTATTGAGTGCGAAGAACCGTTATCACAGACCGATTATTGATGAACTCAATGAAAAGTTAGCCGATAAGTTCTTTGTTAACTTCTCATTATTCCAGTCATTACCCGATGCTTGGGGTATTGATCAAGTGTTCCCAGTATTGCCGTTATCGGGTTTAGATAAAGCCCCTGAGCGCCGTGCTGTGATGCTCGATATCACCTGTGACTCCGACGGTATTGTTGATCAATACGTTGATGGTCAAGGGATTGAAACTACATTGCCAGTACCAGCCTGGAGTGCGGATAGCCCGTACCTGATTGGTTTCTTCCTTGTGGGCGCATACCAAGAAATCTTGGGTGATATGCATAACCTGTTTGGTGATACTAACTCTGCGGTTGTTCGCATCGAAGATAACGGTGTGACTAACATTGAATCGGTATTGGCGGGTGATACTGTCGCTGACGTATTGCGTTACGTTAACTTAGATGCAGTGGCCTTTATGCGCACTTACGAAGAGTTAGTGAATCTGCATATTGCCGAAGATGAACGCGCACAAATTTTAGAAGAACTGCAAGTTGGCCTGAAAGGCTACACTTACTTGGAAGATTTTTCTTAAGATATTTTTCTTAAGATTTAGTGTGTTAAAATAAATCAGCCTAAGGTCACTTAGGCTGATTTTTGCTTTCTGGACGATATTTATTTATCGTTCGTGGGAGCCAAATTGGTATAAAGGATGTCGACAGCAAGGGCGCATAGCGTTTAATGGGGTTAAGGATTTGATGTTTTTTGAAGGCTCAGAAAAGAAACTTGAGATCATCGTGGCGGCGTCTGCGCTGAATTTACGCGAACTCGATGTGAGCTTTTGGTCAGCCTTAGTCAATTGTGCCCATGCCGAGATTTTGTCGCAGATTAGTAATGCTGACTGCGATGCTTACCTGTTGAGCGAATCCAGCTTATTCGTATGGCACGACAGATTTGTCATGCTCACCTGCGGCAATAGCACTTTAGTGGATGCCGCTTGTTATTTTATCGATGCGCTTGGCGTATCTGCGATGGCGCTGGTGAGTTATCAGCGTAAAAACGAATACCAAGCCCACCTGCAAGCCAGCAGTTTTGCCGATGATGTCGGCAAGCTGCGTCAGCGTATCGCGGGTAAGGCAATGAGAGTGGGGCATTTAGACAGTCACCATCATTATTTTTTCTGCTCTGATAGTGATTATCGAGCACCAAAGGATGATCAAACCAGTGAGCTGCTGATGTACCACATTCGTGGTGAATTGGCCGACTATCTTAATGGTGGCTCGCAAAGCAAAGCTGAAATTTGCGCCGCACTCGAACTTAACGATTTACTCCCCGAATTTGAGATTGACGCCCATTTATTTGACCCCTCAGGTTTTTCGATGAATGGCCTCTGGGGCAAATATTATGTCACCTTGCATATCACGCCCCAAAGCGAGAATGCCTGCGCCAGTTCCTATGTGAGCTTTGAAACGAATCTTGATTTAGCCCAGTATCCGCAAGATATCTTGGGACGGCTATTAGCGCTGTTTTCTCCCATCAGCTGGGACACCATCCGCTTTAATACCGACGACTTAACGCAGGGATTTCCTGCCCATTTATGCTTAGGGCGTGGCTCATTAACGACCGAGCAAGGTTATGACATTAGTTTTAGTCACTATCAGCAGCTTGAGGCTGAAGTGCTGATCCCTGAATTCATGTAATTTTTTGGCATTTGTTTAAGGAAACCCCATGACAGATCTCAGTGATATCCGCCGCGAGTATGCTAAAGGCGGCTTAAGACGTGCCGACTTACCGCAAAACCCGATGGACTTGTTTGAATTGTGGATGACGCAGGCGAGGGATGCGGAACTTAGCGATCCAACCGCTATGTGTGTGGCGACTGTGGACGAACACGGCCAACCTTTTCAACGGATAGTGTTACTTAAGCGTTTTGATGACACTGGCTTCGTGTTTTTTACCAACTTAGGCAGCCGCAAAGCCCAGCAAATTGCCGCCAATAATAAAGTCAGTTTGCATTTCCCTTGGCATCCTTTAGAGCGCCAAGTATCGGTGCTCGGAGAAGCGCAGGCGCTGTCTACCGCCGAAGTGCTTAAATACTTTATGACCCGTCCTAAGGACAGTCAAATTGCCGCTTGGGTGTCGCAGCAGTCGAGTAAACTCAGCGCGAGACAAGTACTTGAAGGTAAATTCTTCGAAATGAAGGCTAAGTTCGCCAAGGGCGATGTGCCTTTACCCAGTTTTTGGGGTGGTTACTTAGTCAGACCTTCGAGTATCGAATTTTGGCAGGGTGGAGAACACAGGCTGCATGATCGTTTTATTTATACACGCCATGATGCTGAGTGGGAAATCGATCGTTTAGCACCATAGTAGGGCGCATAGTACGGCATAGCACTGTGTATAATTGAGCCAGTGAACCTAACACCAACAGAGTTAAAAGACATTGAGTGATTATAAAATTTGGGTTGACGCGGACGCATGCCCCAATCCCATTAAAGAAATTCTGTTCCGCGCGGCGGAGCGTAAAGCTTTGCCGCTGGTGCTGGTGGCCAATCAAATGATCCGTGTACCGCCATCGCCCTATATCAGCCAAATTCGCGTTGGTGCGGGTTTTGATGTGGCGGATCAATACATTGTCGACCATGTCGAGCCAACGCATTTAGTGATCACCGCGGACATTCCCTTAGCGGCTTTAATCATCGAAAAGGGCGCCTTGGCACTCAATCCCCGCGGCGAGCTTTATACCGTCGATAACATAAAACAAAAGCTGACGATGCGCGATTTTATGGAAGATTTGCGGGGTTCAGGTGTGCATACCGGCGGGCCGGATTCGTTTTCCCAAGCGGATAAACAGGCTTTTGCCAATAGCTTAGATAAATGGCTAGTTAGAGTATGAAGCATAGTTTACTGGTCGCTAATGGATAAAAAGAGTATCTTTAGCTTAGCTTAAGTTAGGTGATGTGGGTCACGTTTAACTGGGCAGGATTTTCGCCTGCTGCAGATGTCGATTTGCTTTACTGCATGGCTTTTAAACTCACTTTTTGAGGACTGATACGATGAAAAAATGGATGGGAATTGTTGCCTTATCGGCTATGGCCAGTTTTAGCTGCGCCGCGCAATGGCAAGTGATGGATCAAGATTCGCGAGTCAGTTTTATTTCGGTAAAGAAAGGTGACATTGGTGAAGTCCATCACTTTAAACAACTCAAAGGTACGTTAAAAGAGGATGGTCAATTCGAATTAACCATTCCGTTAATTGGCGTCGCCACAGGTATTGATGTCCGCGATGAGCGGATGCAGAACTTATTGTTCGAAGTGTCTTTATATCCTGAGCTTAAACTGTCGTCTCAAGTTGACACTAAAATGCTAAAAGATCTCGGCATTGGTGAGACTAAAGTCGTTGATATCGATGGTAAAATTGCATTGCATGGTAAATCGCAAACTAAAACTTTTTCGGTAATTATCACTAAAGTTTCTGATAAAAAGCTGTTAGTGAACAGTTTTCAGCCGATAATTGTGAATGCCAATGAGTTTGATCTTGTCGCAGGCATTGATAAATTACGTGAAATTGCGGGTTTATCGAGCATTAGCCAAGCTGTTCCTGTGTCATTTGTACTAACCTTAACTCAGTAACTTCAATAAGATTGGTGTAGATCAATACGTCAGTTATCGAAGATAGGCTAGAGTTAAATAAGTGGCGTATGCTGGATCTCGATGAGAAGCCGAATTTTCGGCTTCTTTGATATTTCCGATTGTGGTATTAATAGCACCACACTAGATATTAAGTTAATGAGTTTAAAGGGTAAAAAATGGTCACAGATAAAGATGGTTACATGCATTTGGTCCAGTATTTAACTGAACATCTTGGCTTATTTGAAACACCAAGTTCTGAGGTGATTTCAGACGATACTGTGATGGAATTGTTTGAAGAGCAATTGTCGGCGCAGATCATTATGGTGTGTGGTCAAAATCCGTCATTGTCTTTCGCGCAGCGCAACATGATTATCCGCGAAGTTGATGCGATTGTGTATGATTTAGAAGAGATTTTAGCTTCAGTTGCCAATCATAAAGCTACACCTGCTCAGACGTTATTTATTACCGAATTTTCCGGTTTAATTAAGAATTTGTTCGATCAAGAAATCGCTAAACAACAAGTCAGCGCCTAATCAGAAGGGCGCTTTAGCTTTGAGTGGCAAGCCGCTCAAATCGGCTTAACGTAAAATAAACTACTCTCTTTTCCAGCATTTATGTCATTGTCTGTGTATCTTTAGTGTGTGAGCTTTAACTATTTCCCCTTCGTGTATTGATAAGGAGTATCCAATGCTAACGATCTCTTCGGGCCATGCCCATGACATATTGGCAGTCGTCGCATCTGGTCGTATTAACCATAAGGATATTGAAGGCTATCTAGTTCCCGCCATTGAAGCTAAGCTGCAAGATCACGCCAGTATTCGCCTCTGGTACGAATTTTCCCCTGAGTTTGAAGGTATATCCGTCGCTGCTCTGTGGGACGATGCAGTACTTGGCTTATTTCATTTAAGTGATTTCTCAAGAGTGGTGATGATTGCTAACCAAGCTCAAACAAGCGCTATGGTCAATGCGCTTGCCTGTATGCTGCCGTGCCCTGTAAAGGTATTTGCTGCCGATGAGCAAACCCAAGCAAAAGCATGGCTTGATCAGTAAGCCGACTTCTTTATTGCGACGCTAAGCTTATACTAAGCGGCCAATGACATTGTATGTGTGTGCCTTGGTTTAACAGGCTGCTTATGGTCAGGCTGCCATTAAGATCGTTTTTGAGCCACAGATTGATGCAGGTTAAGGTCCCGAGGCAGAGTTCTTGCTCCAGTTCCTGTCGCAATTGTGCGAGCTGCGCCTCCGTCATACCAATTCCATTATCGATAATACTGATCTGCAGCACGTCGTTCGATTTGTCGATGGCGATGGTGATTTCACGCTGTTCGTTGTGAGTCTTAAAAGCATGATTCAAAGTGTTAGTGATTAAGCGATAGAAGAGTTGCAGATATTGCCAAGCAGGGCCATCGATGATGATGTTTTCCTCACAATTGAGCACTATCTCCACGTTTGCTTTCGCTAATTGCACTTTTAGCAAACCTAAGAGATGGCGCATAAATTGCGCCAGATGTAATGGACGAATATCGTTTTGATGATTGGTCAGTAGCTGGGCAATATGCCGCAATTTCTCTGCCTGAGTGACCATGATTTCGGTGATCTGAGTTCTGTAATTTGCCTCGTCCGTTTGCTGCAGTTGGCAAACTTTGGCGAGTAGCTGATCTTGCTCATGCATGATCTGCGTCATCATTTCAGCTAAGAAGTTTTGCATTAGCTGTTGGCTTTGTTCACGGCTGAGATTGAGTTGATGATGCTTCTCAAGCATTTTAGTTAATGCTTCTTGCTCTTGGTAAAGCTCATTATTATGTTGATTGATAAGGCGAACTTGCTCTTGTAGATGATTGAGCGTCTCGACTTGCCCTAAGAGTAATTTATCCTGTTCTTGCTCTTTAATCTTTTTCAACGTGATATCAAAGGCGATAGCGCCGACCGCAATCACAGTATCGTCATCATCTTTAATCTTAAATTTGGTCACGATATAAATAAGATTCCCCAGTGGCGAGGGGATGGCCTCTTCAAAATTAATGGCTTCGTTATTGTGCAGTACGCGCCGATCATTTTGTTGATACTCGTGGGCAAATTGGCTGGGAAATACCTCAAAATCCGAGGCGCCAATAATGCGTCTGCGTTCTATGCCTAAAATTTCACAATACTTGTCATTCACCAGAATATATTTACCGTGCAGATCTTTGACATAGATAAGGTTTTGGGAAAATTTCAGCAAAGCCCTTAGTTGTTCCTTATGGCGCTTTAATTCAAGTTGGAATAGGTTCTGACTCTGCAATTGTTGCTCTAGGGCAAGATTACTGGCATCTAAACTCGCCATCGCCACTTCAAGTTGCTGAGTGCGCGACAGGAATGTCTTGGCTAATAAGCCAATTTCGTCGTGACTGTCTTTGGCTTTAAGTTCGATAGAGGCGGAATCATTACGCTTTAGGGCTTGGACGATTTCAATAATCGGGGTAATAAACAGCCGATGTTGGAGTAAGAATAGCAGGATCAAGCCTAAAAGTTGGATGCACACTAAATAAATACCAACCTTTTCAACTAAGTGTTTGGCGGTATCTTGCAGTGGCGAAATCGGGGTGACAACTAACACTTTCCAATAGGTATTGGGCATCAAAAATACCGAAACCAGGGACGCCGTTTTCAAAATGGGATCATGGGCTAAGGTCACTGAGGTCAGTAGTTTTGGGGTGGTGAAATGGTTTAAGGCATTGTTATTGACGATGGCGGCTAACATGTCGCGCTCATCTTGATGACTTAGTCGGGTCAAATGTTGCATCTGTTCTTGGGTAAATACGCGCTCGGCCTCGGCTTCTTCGATAAAGGCTTTATCCGCATTGTGTAATGCCGCTTCGATGGGGGTGAAGTCTGGCTGCTGGTCAACGAGATGATTAAAAGTGACAAAGGTGTGGCTGGTATTGGCTTGATGCTGAAGATTATTATTGCCATGGGGATAGGCGAGCACTTGGTTTTGATGATCTAAGGCAATGACATAACCCCTGACATCGACCATAGCATTGCGTAGTAGGACATTGAGCTTTTCTAAACTGATATCCACAGTGGCGGCACCAATAAACTGATGGTCCATCCACATAGCACCTGAGGCCGTGATCATGGACTCATGGGTGGTGGGATCGAAATAAGATTTAGACCAGAAAATTTTGCCCGCGGGGAAATAGCGCGTCGGGCGATACCATTCTTCGGTGTGATAGCTAGGAAACGTATCCTTGTTATAGCTATCAATCGCGACTAACTCGTCGTTTACATTATGGGCCCAGAATAGGCTATCCCGGAATTTTTGCTGATTAAACGCGCCGGGTTCCGGCCAGACGCCACCGCCAGAGATAATGCGCTGTTGGTTATCGAGCATCAGCAAGCTGGGGATGGTTTTCACCAGTTGCTCATGATCATAGCGATAAAGTTTTGCAATACTGGAAATGGAGCCGACAACGGTTTCGACCTGTGAAGTCATTTCCTGCAGTTTGGCTATGATTAACTGGCCATAGTTCTGGTTTAACACGGCTTGTTGATCAAGCACTTGTTGACGCTGAATGCTCAGAATGACCCAAGCTGTGCTGCAAATCAAAATAGCGGCAATGACGAGTTGGATAAGGCTAAATTTGAACGGCAAACTGTTTTGCCATTGGGTTAAGGCAGTGTGTGGCTCAGATGTCGAACTTTTTCCCATAATCACCAGTTTCCAAATCACCACTTTTCATTGAGCCAGTGTAGCGCGTTCTCGCTGTTTTGCTATTGGCATATGCCTAAGTTGCGGGGATTGAATGGGATATGCGGCGGGAATAAGTCGTAAACTGTGAATAAAAGCGTTAATAAAAAGGCAGGGTTGATCCCTGCCTTATCTCAAAGTCGTTATTTATAAAGAGAAGGTTTATTTGAACCACTCAGGATAGGCACAATAAAGAGTAACCAAGCCACTAGGAAGCCACTGAAAGCGACCACCATCCATTCGGCCATGGTTACCCCCATAAAGACCCAAGGCACATCAGTACACATGCCAGTAGGCATCATAATGGAGGGGAACCACTCGTGTAATGGCATCCAAGCTGGGAATTCAGGTAAGAATGAACATGTTGAGAAAGGCGATGGGTTGGTTTGCATGTCTACCAGCGATAGCGCCAGCTTTAATCCCCAAGTCGCACTGACTGCCCAAACAATGGCCGCGAGAATCCTCACGATTCGATATTTTGGCGCCGTCATGCCGATAAGACCAGCCGCTAATAAACCAAAGACAGCAAGTCTTTGATAAATACACATGACGCAGGGGTCGAGTTTCATTATATGTTGAAAATACAGTGCGCTTAACTCTAAGCCGAGGGCTGTGCCTGCGAGAATAAACCAAGATGAACGGGAATGGGCAAAGCGAGTAATAACAGTCAAAGTGAGCTCCATATCAACAAAAAACGCCCTCAGACATGGGGCGTTTTTTGGACTCTACTTATTTAATAAAGTTCAGTCAATAGAGAAGATTAATGTCCGGACACTGTGCCCAACACTTCTTTTGCACTGTGATGGATGATTGTATGGGAATCATAGAAATATTGAGTGGCTTGTTCTAAGAATCCCGTTTGGATCGCCATAACGCCCACAATGGATAGCACGATAGTGTAGGGCAATGCCATCCATACCATTCTGCCATAGGATAAGCGGATCAGCGGTGCTAAGGCTGACGTCAGTAAGAACAAGAACGCCGCTTGACCATTAGGTGTCGCCACCGAAGGTAAGTTAGTTCCGGTATTAATCGCAACGGCCAGTAAGTCGAATTGATCACGGGTGATTTGGCCATTAATCAATGCCGCCTTCACTTCATTGATATACACAGTACCGACGAACACGTTATCACTCACCATAGACAATAATCCGTTGGCGATATAGAAAATCACTAATTGGGTATTGCCTTCATAACCCAGTGCCCATTGGATAACGGGGGCGAATAAATGTTGATCGATAATCACGCCAACAACCGCAAAGAACACCGCTAATAATGCGGTAAAAGGCAGTGCCTCTTCAAAGGCTTTACCAAGGGCATGCTCATCGGTGACGCCATTAAAGGCTGTGGTTAAAATAATCACAGAAAGACCAATTAAGCCCACTGAAGCCAAATGCAAGGCAAGACCTGCGATCAACCATACACCCACTAGGGCTTGGACGATTAACTTCATGTTGTCTTTGTTAGTACGGCGCGCATCTTCATGGGCGGCATATTCACATAAGATCCGATGAACGGCCGTTGGCAATTTAGCGCCATAACCAAAAATACCAAATTTTTCAACTAAGTAGCAGGTTAAGATGCCAGAAATCAATACTGGGACTGTAACAGGTGACATACGTACTGCGAATTCACCAAACTGCCAATTAGCCTGTGCAGCAATGATCAAGTTTTGAGGTTCGCCCACCATAGTACATACACCGCCGAGTGCAGTACCGACACCCGCATGCATTAACAGATTACGCAGGAAGCCACGGAATGCACCGAGTTCTTCTTCGTTTAACTGATCTTCGCCCGCAGCGTTTTTACCTTCGGAGGTATGATCGTGATCGGCACCGAAATCTTTTCCAGAAGCGACCTTGTGGTAAATAGAATAGAAACCCACAGCGACCGCGATAATCACGGCAATAACCGTTAACGCATCTAAAAAGGCAGATAAAAACGCCGATGCCAAACAAAACATTAGTGACACTAAAACTTTAGAACGCACTTTGGTAATAATTTTCGTGAAGCCAAATAGCAGCAATTGCTTCATGAAATAAATACCAGCGACCATAAACACCAAGAGTAATAATACTTCGAGGTTGGCTTCTATTTCATGTAAGACTTGGCTTGCGGATGTCATTCCAATTGCGACAGCTTCAATTGCTAATAATCCGCCAGGCTGTAATGGATAACATTTTAATGCCATTGCTAAGGTAAAAATAAATTCAAGCACCAATACCCAGCCGGCCACGAAGGGGTCGACATAGAAAAAGAGTAGTGGATTGATAATTAAAAATGACAGTATTGCGGTTTTGTACCACTTAGGAGAATTTCCTAAGAAGTTCCCAATAAACGCCTGACTCATTGTCGCCGGCATGGCAGCCTCTCTTCTAATTATGTTAAAAATTGCACGTGTTTAATATCAATACCTGCGTTTGTTAAATCAGTCTAGCCTAAAGAGAAAGCTAATGTAACGAGATACTGATACCCACATTTCAAAAAGCGGAGCTAATCGGCAAAATTGACGTTTGTTGCCTTGATCTTGGTCGTTTTTTTGAGCGATTGTGTGACATTTACACGGCGATAACACAGTGAATTTAAGTGAATGGTTTCCATTTTTTACCGCTCTGGTATGATCAGTGACCATTACGACGCACAACAACTGGATAAGTGGGCTGATGATTATCAATGCCAAAGGACCTGCAAGTTTTGCAGAGAAGTATATTGTGAGATCCATTTGGGATAATAAATTTCCTCCAGGGTCCATTTTACCGGCTGAACGTGAGCTTTCGGAATTGATAGGTGTGACTCGCACCACTCTGCGTGAAGTGCTACAGCGCTTGGCCCGTGACGGTTGGCTGAAAATCCAACACGGTAAACCAACGCGAGTTAACAACTTCTGGGAAACCTCAGGCTTAAACATTCTTGAGACGATTGCCGATCTCAATCCCGAAGGATTTCCGGTATTGGTTGACCAACTCTTGTCAGCCCGTACTAACGTCAGCGCTATCTATTTCCGCGGTGCTTTGCGTTATAACCCAGATACAGCTGTGGATGTGCTCGCCAAAATTCATCAGCTTGAAGATACGGCTGAATCCTATGCCGAATTTGACTATTTATTGCATCACACCTTAGCTTTCTCCTCTGGGAATCCTCTTTACGTATTGATATTAAATGGATTTAAGGGATTGTATAGCCGAGTCGGACGCTATTATTTTACCAGTTCCGATGCGCGTTTATTGGCTTTGAACTTTTACAAAGAATTAGAGCTACTGGCCCAGGCGAAAAATTATCTCGACGTCCCTGCGCTGATGCGCACCTACGGCATGAACAGCGGTAAGATGTGGTTACAATTACGCGATGATATGCCAGCGTCTATCGCACAGGATAATTAATTGCTGCGATTGATGTCGCATTAAAATAGCGATAAATACAAAAAAGCCGTTTCCAATGGAAACGGCTTTTTTATTGTCATCCCAAAACCACCGCCTCTGGCGGTGGTGATTGTTCCTTGAGGCTATAGCCTGAATTACGCCCATGCTAAAAGAGACTTCTTATTCACCACAAGTAAGAGGAAACGAAAAGCATGGGCGATTATAGAAGTTCATCACATGTTTATTGGCGTTGCAAATATCATATTGTTTGGACTCCGAAGTACCGTTTTAAAATATTAAAAGGAAACCTTGGTAAGGAGTTATACAGGTCAATTTATATCCTTTGCAATATGAAGGGTTGTGAGGTTTTAGAATTAAACGTTCAGATAGACCACGTTCACTTGGTAGTCATAATCCCGCCGAAGCTGTCAGTATCAACGCTGATGGGAGTATTGAAAGGAAGAAGTGCGATAAGGCTATTCAATAAATTCCCTCATGTACGTAAAAAGCTATGGGGCAATAGCTTTTGGGCCAGAGGTTATTTTGTAGATACAGTAGGTGTTAATGAAGAAATCATTAGACGATATGTGCGTCATCAAGATAAACAAGATCAGGAACATGAGGCTCAATTGTCGTTGCAGATGATGTAGGTTCTTGGAATAGCCCCTTCTAGGGGCAAGTCAAAGCCGCCTTCTAAGAAGGCGGATTCTTTACTAGGCTTATTATTCTGCTTTAGCCACTTCAGGGCAGGATGCTAATACGGTAATACTCGCATCCGCATTCTTTTGCTCTAAGGTGACAGTAAAACCCCATAATCTATGTAAATGCTTTAATACTTCTTTATGGCTGCTGGCTAAGGGAATATCGTTATTTGGTACATAGCGTAAGGTTAAGGAACGATCACCGTTGATCTCCACATTATGCACTTGGATATTTGGTTCAATGTTCGACAAGTTATATTGCTGTGATAATAACTGGCGAATATCTTGATAACCTTGTTCATCGTGAATGGCCGATACCGACAGATAATTGCGCTTCTCATCATCATGGATACCAAACAACTTAAATTGGCGGATAACTTTAGGTGAAAGATATTGGCTAATAAAGCTTTCGTCTTTAAAGTTTTGCATTGCAAAGTGTAAGGTTTCGACCCAATTGCTGCCGGCAATGTCGGGAAACCAAGCTTTATCTTCATCGGTTGGATTTTCACAAATACGTCGAATGTCGGTGAACATGGCAAAACCTAAAGCATAGGGATTGATGCCACTGTAATAACGACTGTTGTAGTCTGGTTGGGCAACCACACCCGTGTGGCTTTGCAAAAACTCCATCATAAAGCGATCAGTGACCACACCATCGTCGTACAAGTGATTCAAAATAGTGTAGTGCCAGAAGGTGGCCCAGCCTTCGTTCATCACTTGAGTTTGTTTTTGTGGATAAAAATATTGCGCCATTTTACGCACAATACGGATTATTTCTCTTTGCCATGGTTCAAGTAAAGGGGCATTTTTCTCGATGAAATATAAGATGTTTTCCTGCGGTTCTGCGGGGAAACGACGTTTTTTTGTTTGAGACAGTTCTTGGTGTTGGTTGGGTATAGTGCGCCATAAATCATTTACTTGGCTTTGCAGGTACGCTTCGCGATCTTTTTGTCTTGCTTGTTCTTCTCGGAATGATATTTCAGAGGGGCGTTTATAGCGATCCACACCATAGTTCATCAGTGCATGGCAGGAATCTATGACACTTTCGACCTGCTCAACACCGTATTTTTGTTCGCAGTTACTGATGTAGTTTTTAGCAAAAACAAGGTAGTCAATAATCGAGCTCGCATCTGTCCATGTTTTAAATAAGTAGTTGTTTTTAAAAAAGCTATTATGTCCGAAACAGGCGTGGGCGATCACCAGAGCCTGCATTGTGATGGTGTTTTCCTCCATAAGGTAGGCAATACAGGGGTTAGAATTAATCACAATTTCGTAGGCAAGCCCCATTTGGCCGCGCTTGTAACCTTGCTCGGTTTCGATAAAACGTTTGCCAAAGGACCAATGGGTGTAACCTATGGGCATACCAATGCCCGCATAAGCATCCATCATCTGCTCAGCGGTGATGACTTCAATTTGATTTGGGTAAGTGCTGAGCTTATACAATGCTGCTACCCGTTCAATT
This sequence comes from Shewanella sp. SP2S2-4, assembly GCF_031932025.1. NCBI lineage: Bacteria > Pseudomonadati > Pseudomonadota > Gammaproteobacteria > Alteromonadales > Shewanellaceae > Shewanella > Shewanella sp. SP2S2-4. The sequence goes on along the minus strand of NZ_JAUOER010000010.1, from coordinate 75,744 downwards.
TCCTTGAGGTAGTCCTGCAGTAGCTCGAAGCTCCAGTCAGGACCATCGCTCAGTGGTGTCCAAGGTGTTGATTTAGTTATCCCCATAGTGCCCCCTTAAACCGCTTGTTTCTTGAATAGCTCCCTAAAGACAGGGTAAATATCTTCGGCTTGACGTATATGCTGCACGGCGATGTTGTCGTAATGCTGTTGCAGGGATTCATATTCACGCCACAGGGTTTGATGGGCGCGATTGGTGATTTCGATGTAGCTGTAGTAGCGCACCAGTGGCAAGATTTTTTGTTCTAACAATTGCCTACAGGTAGGTGAATCGTCGGCCCAGTTATCACCGTCGGATGCTTGGGCTGCGTAAATATTCCACTCATCGGCGGGGTAGCGAGCTTGTTGAATTTCATGCATTAATTTCAATGCACTCGATACTATAGTGCCACCCGTTTCTTGGGAGTAGAAGAACTCATGTTCATCGACTTCTTTAGCTTGGGTATGGTGACGAATATAGACCACTTCTAAGTTTTTATAGGTACGGGTGAGGAACAGATACAGCAAGATATAGAAGCGTTTTGCCATATCTTTAGTTGCCTGATCCATAGAACCAGACACATCCATCAAGCAGAACATCACAGCTTGGCTAGAAGGGATTTCCCGTTTGGCATAGTTATTAAAGCGCAGATCGAAGGTATCGATAAACGGCACTCTGGCAATTTTTTGTTTTAACTCCTCAATTTGGGCTTTTAAATCCAAAATCAACTCGGCCTTAGTGCCTGGAATATTTTCCAGCTCGGCAAGTTCTTGTTCTAACTCTTTTAATAGTTTCTTTTTACTTGCCGACATCGCAATGCGACGTGCCAGTGATGAGCGTAATGAACGGACAATATTGATGTTAGCGGGGACGCCATCATTGGTGAATCCCGCACGGTAGATTTGGTATTCCACCAGTTTATTAAGGCGATTTTTTTGTAGATTGGGGAGTTCTAAGTCCTCAAACAATAACTCTAGATACTCGTCTTTAGAGATTTCGAACACAAAGTCATCGTCGCCTTCACCCGAGTTTGAGGCCTCGCCTTTGCCCGAACCGCCGCCAGAGCCACCGGGTGGTCGGTCAATTTTATCGCCACGGGTAAATTGGTCATTACCGGGATGCACTCTGTCCCTGACACCGCCTTTGCCTTGGTGAAACATAGGTTCACTGATATCCCGAGTGGGAATACTGATTTTTTCGCCTTTATCTACATCCGTTACGCTGCGGCGAGTCACTGCATCGCTGACGGCTTTTTTAATTTGTTGCTTATATCTATTGATAAAGCGTTGGCGGTTTACTGTGCTTTTTCCTTTCGCATTCAACCGTCTATCGATAAAGTTCGCCATACGCACCTCCCAAAACCCAGCGAAGGCTTTGGCAACACCAAAGCCCTGTACTTAGTTAGCGCAAGTTTAAGAAGATTTACGAACCCGTAAATACCACTCAGACAAGAGTCGGACTTGTTTTTTGGTATAACCTTTCTCCATCATACGATTGACGAAATCATCGTGTTTGCGTTGATCGTCATTCGACGTTTTGGCGTTAAAGGAAATAACAGGCAGTAAATCTTCTGTGTTGGAGAACATTTTCTTCTCGATCACAGTGCGAAGTTTCTCGTAGCTGGTCCAGAGCGGATTGTTACCCTCATGGTTCGCGCGGGCGCGCAGCACAAAGTTGACGATTTCATTACGGAAATCTTTAGGATTGCTGATCCCCGCGGGCTTCTCAATTTTCTCTAGTTCAGCATTGAGGGCGGCACGGTCGAATAGCTGACCCGTTTCTGGATCGCGGTATTCTTGATCTTGGATCCAAAAATCGGCGTAAGTGACATAGCGGTCGAAGATATTTTGGCCGTATTCAGAGTAAGACTCTAAGTAAGCGGTTTGAATTTCTTTACCGATAAACTCCACATATTTAGGGATCAAATAACCTTTTAGAAACTCCAGATAGCGTTCGGCGGTATCGCCGGGGAACTGTTCTTGTTCAATTTGCCGTTCGAGCACATAGAATAAATGCACTGGGTTAGCGGCGATTTCTGAATGGTCGAAGTTAAATACCCGCGACAAAATCTTAAAGGCGAAACGGGTGGATAGCCCATTCATGCCTTCATCGACACCCGCGTAATCACGGTATTCTTGGTAAGACTTAGCCTTAGGATCGGTATCTTTCAGGCTTTCACCGTCATACACCCGCATCTTAGAGTAGGTGGAGGAGTTTTCAGGTGGCTTGATGCGCGACAACACACTAAATTGCGCTAGGGTTTCTAAGGTCCCTGGAGCACAGGGCGCTTTTGATAACTCAGAGTTTATCAGCAGTTTTTGATAGATTTGCAGTTCTTCCGAAACCCGTAAACAGTAGGGCACTTTGACGATGTAAACACGGTCGAGGAAGGCTTCGTTGTTTTTATTGTTTTTGAAGGTTGACCATTCTGATTCATTTGAGTGAGCCAGAATAATCCCGCTATACGGCAGGGCCGATAAGCCTTCAGTGCCGTTATAGTTGCCTTCTTGCGTCGCAGTTAGTAGTGGATGCAGCACTTTAATCGGTGCCTTAAACATCTCGACGAATTCCATCACCCCTTGGTTTGCGCGGCACAATGCACCCGAATAAGCGTAAGCATCGGCATCATCTTGGGAGAAATGCTCAAGCTGACGAATATCCACTTTACCGACGAGGGAGGAAATATCTTGGTTGTTTTCATCACCGGGTTCAGTTTTTGCTATCGCCACTTGGTCCAGAATCGATGGAAAAACTTTCACCACCCGAAATTTGGAGATATCACCACCAAACTCATGCAGACGTTTTACCGCCCAAGGCGACATGATGGTTTTGAGATAGCGGTTGGGAATGTTGAACTCATCTTTTAACAGCTGACCATCTTCTTCTAAATCGAATAGACAGAAGGGATGATCGTTGACAGGGCTACGTACCCCATTTGCGCTCAGAATATAAATGGGCACTTTTTGCATGAGGGCTTTGAGTTTTTCGGCCAGCGATGATTTACCGCCGCCCACTGGGCCCAGTAGGTATAAAATTTGTTTGGATTCTTCTAATCCTTGAGCCGAGTGCTTTAGATAAGCCACGATTTGCTCTATGGCATCTTCCATGCCGAAGAAATCTTTAAATGCGGGATAACGTGAAATAAGTCGATTCGAAAAAATACGGCTAAGTGTTGGATTTTTTGCGGTATCAATGACTTCTGCTTCACCGATTGCAAGCAGTAGTCGCTCAGATGCTGACATGTAAGCGCTGCGATCTCCCTTGCAGATATCCAGAAACTCTTGCAAAGAATATTCTTCATCGAGTTTTTGTTCGTAGCGCTTTTGGTAATGCTCGAAAATGCCCATATAAACCCCCTGAAACGCCAGTGATGTCATGGAACGGATAACTGGCTAACCAGCCTCCTACTCTAATCTTAGACATAAACTCACTATCTGTGTCAAAAAAATATCAAATAAAACAATAACAAATAGTTGCAAACGCAATTATTGCACTTGTAGTTTACGGCGGGGTAATCTGCGGGATAAGGGATGAACGGCAAATGAGGGGTATAAAAAAAGAGCCACTAGGGCTCTTTTTACTGGGATTAACTCACTGCTCGTACAGCAGTCAACTACGTTAGGTTAAATGAATTAACCAGCGAAGTTTTGGTTAACGAAGTCCCAGTTAACTAATTGCCAGAAGTGGGCAAGGTAGTCAGGACGCACGTTACGGTAATCGATGTAGTAAGCGTGTTCCCACACATCCACAGTCAGGATTGGTGTGACTGTGCTGTCAGTCAGTGGCGTTGCAGCATTGCTAGTGTTAACGATAGCAAGTGTGCCATCGGCTTTTTTCACTAACCATGTCCAAGCGCTACCGAAGTTGTTTACTGCTGAATCAGTAAATTGGGCTTTGAATGCGTCGAATGAACCGAAAGCAGCATTGATTGCATCAGCAACTGGGCCAGTTGGCTCGCCGCCAGCATTTGGTGCTAGGCAGTTCCAGTAGAAAGTGTGGTTCCACACTTGAGCTGCGTTATTGAATACGCCACCCGTAGAAGTTTTGATGATATCTTCTAAAGATTTACCAGCGAAATCCGTTCCTTCGATTAAGCCGTTTAGCTTAACAACATAAGTGTTGTGATGCTTGCCGTAGTGGTATTCAATGGTTTCTTGAGAAATGTGTGGTTCTAGTGCGTTCTTTGCATATGGTAATGCGGGTAATTCGAAAGCCATTAGTATCTCTCCATGGTCTTAGGTTATCGTTTTTAAACGTGCTCACTTAGGACTATTGTACCGATAAAATTTGTGATGTGAATCATTGTTTAGCTAATTGACTAGATAGACGCCATCGAAAAATCAAATGTCGGCATAACCTTACAAACTGTGGGATTTTGTTCTGCCTCTAGCTGACGTACAATAGCAGCATTGAGTCAATGTCATCCTACTTAGGAATCAAAATGGAAACAGTAGAGAAAATTAAGCAACAGATCACGGAAAACCCTATCATTGTTTATATGAAAGGTTCTCCAAAGTTGCCTAGCTGTGGCTTCTCGTCACAGGTCGCTCAGATCATGATTAACTGCGGTGAGCAGTTTGCATTCGTGGATATTCTTCAGCATCCAGACATTCGCGCAGAATTACCTAAGTTTGCTAACTGGCCGACTTTCCCACAATTGTGGATTGAAGGTGAGTTGATCGGTGGCTGTGATATCGTCGTGGACATGTTCCAAAAAGGCGAATTACAACCTTTGATTAAAGCCGCTGCCGCTAAGATCAAGACTGAAGAATAAGCGTTAATGCTTATTTTATAATTATGAATGAAAAAGCCGCTATGATTATTATCATGGCGGCTTTTTTGTCGCTGCTTTTCAAAGAGCTATCGCTACAAAAAACATGACAACAAACACTTCAATAAAACGACGATTCCTCAAATAACGACTAGTGAGGGGGGATATCAGACTCATTGTGTTTATCGTGAGGCTTGGTCGCAGGCAATAATAAGTTCATGGTAATCGCGACAATACCGCACAAGCTGATACCGGTCAGACTGAATGAACCTATGCCAAATGCCATGCCGCCGATACCAAAGACTAAGGTGACTCCGACAATGCTTAAATTACGCGGCTCAGACAAATCCACATGATTGCGAATAAGGGTGTTGAGGCCAACGGCTGCAATTGAGCCGAATAACAAACACATAATACCGCCCATGACTGGGACGGGAATGGTTTGCATCAGCGCACCTAGTTTGCCGACAAAGGCCAACGTGATGGCGGTAATGGCGGTCCAAGTCATAATTTTTGGATCAAAATTGCGCGTTAGGGTTACAGCACCAGTGACTTCTGAGTAAGTCGTGTTTGGGGGGCCACCGAAGGCCGCTGCGGCAATTGTAGCGACACCGTCTCCCGTTAGTGTGCGGTGTAGGCCAGGTTTTTTCATAAAATCTTTACCTGTAACATTGGATATCGCCAGAATATCACCTATATGTTCAACCGCCGGAGCGATTGCCACTGGGATCATAAAGGCGATAGCATGCCAGTTAAATTCGGGTGCGACAAATTTAGGAATCGCAATCCAACTGGCGGCAGTCACAACCGCAAAGTCAACAATACCAAAGGCAAGACTTAAGCCGTAGCCCACAATAATCCCTGCTAAAATCGGCATGACTTTGAGTAAGCCCTTGGCAAAAATTGCCACTGCTATTGTGGTACAGAGTGACGCGAGTGAAATAAATAGCGCAGTATTGGTGTCAACAAGGGTCAAGCTACCATCGCCACTTTTCCCCAATGCCATATTCACGGCAACTGGAGCTAGGCCAAGGCCGATGATAATGATCACAGGACCCACTACCACAGGCGGTAATAGCCTATGGATGAAGTCGGTGCCGCGCACTTTGACCAAGGCGCCGAGCATGACGTAGACCACGCCCGCGGCCATAATGCCGCCCATGGTGGAGGGAATTCCCCAAGTCTGCACGCCATAGAGTATGGGGGCGATAAAGGCGAAGGATGAGGCAAGGAAGATAGGCACTTGGCGTTTAGTGATCAATTGGAACAGTAGGGTACCGATACCTGCGGTAAACAATGCCACACTAGTGTCGAGTCCTGTCAGCAGCGGCATTAACACTAGGGCACCGAAGGCCACAAACAGCATTTGTGCGCCCTGTAGGGGGATAGCGAGTCGTCTCATTTATTATTCTCGTTAATTTTAGGGTAAACCGCCAGATGATATCAGTTTGTTGGATTTTCAGCAGAAGAAAATCGCCCGTTTTGCCGATTCGGATCACTGTTTGGGTTTTCCATGCCATGGTTGGCACTGAAATGGGGCTAAATTTTGCCAAGACTCGCTTAAGGCGCTAACTATGGTACAATTTGCCCCATCTGACGTTACTTCAACTACTCAAAGATGCTGAAATTCCTATTGAAGCCGAGCTTAATTGCATTTCTATATTGTCTGTTCACGATTAATAGCGTCAATGCTGTTGAGGTGAGTAAATTAGATGAGGCCAATGTGCCTGTGTCTTCGCGCGCGGTTGCAGAACGCGACAAAGCCTTAAAAAGTGCACTTGAGCAAGTCATTATCAAGAACACTGGCACGGCGCGATCCCTCGATAACAGTCTGATCCAATCTCAGCTCAGTAATCCTGATACCTTGCTGAGCCAGTATGGTTATATCGAGCAGAATGGCCAATTACTGTTAACGGCCAGTTTTGAACACCGTCGCATCGTGGCGCTACTGCGTCAGGCGCAATTACCGGTTTGGGGAACACAACGCCCGCTGACCTTATTTTGGGTCGCAATGCCAGGTGATGGCGACACTGTGATATTGGGTGACTCGTCTGCGTTAGCCGAACGTAAACTCTTTAGTGATTTTTCCGATGCACGTGGTATTCCGGTACTTTTGCCTATCTTAGATCTTGATGAGTTGATGGGGATTAACCCTAACGATATCAAAGGTATGTTTGCCGATATCGTGGCCGGTGTCTCCGGCCGCTATCAAGCTGACTTTTTGGCGCTGGTGGCGATTGATGCCGCTGGCAGTCAAGTTCGTTATCGTTTAAATCTCTATACTAAGGCCACCATTGACTCTTTGACGCCACCGTTATTCAGCTACAACGGCACTGCTGAAAATTCGACTCAGGCGATTGAAGCCATGATGGCGGCGTTAGGCGAATACTATTTTACTAAGTACGCGATTGCCGATACTGGTACACAGCAAGGCGCGAGTGTCACTTTTGTTAATATTCAAAAAATGGCGCAATTAGTTGAAGTTGAAAAATATTTGAAGCAACTTAGCGCGATTAAAAATGCCACGTTAACGCATATTCAAGGCCATACCGCGATCTTCTCGTTAGATTTGTTTGGCTCAGAAACGGATTTACAACGTTTATTAAGCTTAGAGCCGCGGATTTCTGTGGTCGCACCTGTGAGTGCGGGGGAATTTAGCCCTGTCTCTAACCAAACAGGCAAGCCTGTATATGAATGGCGTTTACCTTAAGATGTTATCGGCCGTGCTGAGTTATGCTAAGCACGGCATTGTTTTTATTTGATATTGAGAAGACCGAGTGCCCTTAAACTCACCTCTGCAACTCTCGTTACCTGTGCATTTGCCAGATGACGAAACCTTTAATAGTTATTACCCCGCCGCGGGTAATGATGAACTTATTCAAAAACTGAGAGCCAATGCCGAAGGACAGGGTGAAGCCGCCATTTATTTGTGGGGCCCAGTTAAATCGGGTCGAACTCATTTAATGCACGCCGCTTGTGCTCACGCCAACGAAGTTGAGCGTCGCAGCTTTTATATTCCCTTAGGCATACATGCGAGCATTTCGACCGCATTGCTTGAAGGACTAGAACAGTTAGATTTAGTCTGTATCGATGATGTCGATGCCATCGCTGGTCACCCCGTCTGGGAAGAAGCGATTTTTGATCTCTACAACCGCGTCGCCGAACATAAAAATTGTGCTTTAGTGGTCAGTGGCAGTTCGTCACCTGCGGACGCGGGTTTCCTGTTACCTGATCTCGTTTCACGCATGCAGTGGGGGTTGAATTATCAACTACAACCTATGGCTGATGATGAAAAGCTTGCCGCTCTGCAACGCCGCGCCGCTATGCGTGGTCTGCAATTACCGGAAGACGTTGGGCGTTTTTTGTTGAACCGAATGGCGCGGGATTTACGTACCTTGTTCGATGTATTGGATAAGTTAGATAAAGCCTCATTAGTGCATCAGCGCAAGCTCACTATTCCCTTTGCCAAAGAGATGCTGCATCTATAAAAGCATGATTGGTTAGAGACACGGTTTGAGTGGTTTTGAATTAGCCTTGAGCGATGTAAACGCTAGAAAATGTAAAAAACCTAATACCTAACAATCAAAAGCCCGTCATGCTGAATGCAGACGGGCTTTTTGTTTATTTAAAGCTTAAACACTCTATTGCTGAGGATGTCGGTGACGGTCGCCACTTAAGCGAAGTTCAGGCTCAAAGCGTGGTTCTGCATCACGTGCTGGAGCATTGTTTTGGCCTTTGAGCTGTGCATTCGTAGGTGATATAGCGAGCGTTTGACGCCAGCTTTGACCTTGGATCATGGCAATCGGTTCGGGCAGACTTTCAATCAGACTGATGCCATCAAGCTCTGGCAGAATGTCATCAATCACCAGTGCAGCGCGATTCTCTAGGCTGTCTTGTGCAATTCTACCTCTTTGTCCCCAGTCAATAATCAGCGTATCAGCGGTTAACACCGCAGGTTTATTGGTGACGGCGACATCACGTAATATTTGATAGCGATAACTCATCATAGCTTCTTCAAACAGCATAGCCGTGTCTTCACGGGTGCTGGAATAGGCATAGAAGTCACTGGCGATATCGGTAGAAAAGAAAGTGCTCACATCCGATGGTTGATAGGCTTTTTGCACATTATTCGCCGCTGCGCCGAGGAAACGGACATTGGCAAGTCCCATCATTTCATCACTCATTAATGGATAATTGCTGCTGACTTGATCGGATATCAGGCTCTTGTTGGCATTGCGGCGACTGTAATCATCTAGCAGTCTTGGTCCTGTGAGTGAGGCATGTACGCTGCGGGGGAAGAAGTCATTGGCATGGGCAAGCTCGTGATACAGCAATGAGGCTAGATCGGGATTGATTTGCGCTAACGTGCGGTCTGCTCTGACGGTGATAGGTACGCCAAGTGACGCATATTGATTGTCTTTCACATAACGCCAAGGCATCAAAAAGTTAAGATCATCACCAAAATTACTGCGGTAATCCGGCGCTTCATTAATGGTGTCGCGCTGGCTTGGCGTAAGCCATAAATCGTCGGGATCGAGATAAATTGCTCCTGTAACGACCCAATAGAAGGAAGGGCGCACATCATAGCTAATCACTACGGCCGTGACGGATTGTAACAGGCGAGCAAAATCGCTGTTGGGGTCCATCTGAGCTAAAAAGGCGGCAAAATTATCGCCCATCCAATCGTGGGAAACCAGTACACGATTAAGAATAGTCTCGCGATTTAGATCGCTTGAGGTTTGGCCTATCAAAGGTAAGGTATTGATAGTGCAGCTATCATTAAGTTGATTGGAGTAAACACAGCCCGCTAACACATTGGCGTAAGGTGAGGCTGGACGATAGGCGTGGGTGCGTGCCACTGGGGTATCGAAATATTGCGAGCTGGTCGCCGGTGCCGCGGTTGTTAGCACAAAAGCATCATCACTGAGTGGATTACCGTTGATACTGGCGTTCACTTTGAGCCGAGTGATTGTATCTTGGGCGACCGTTGGCGCGGTAAATAAAGGCCTAAACGGATCGCTTACATCGACCATTAAATCTGGGCCAGACGCCACGCACCAAGAGATATTCGCAGCGCTTAATCCTGATTGTTGTCCGAGCCTTAAGCTGACATTGTTACCTTCAACCACTTGGTGATCTTGGCGAACGTTCAGTATAGCCGACGATGCGGGGTCGACATTAATGCCGATTTCTCCGCTGACATCTAGATTACTTCCCGTCATATGCAAGCTAAAACGGTAGTCGCCAGCGGTAGGAGCATCGAATGCTAATACAGGACTGTTTTGACTGACTAATTGTATGTTCGGCCCATCGATTTGCTGCCAGCGAAAGGTTAAGTTTTGGCTATCGCGATTAAGGATGTTGGCAATGATGGCACTGGATTGGCCTGCCACATAAGTCGGTTCAGTTTGAAAACGGATTGAGGATGATGTGGTAACAAGGAGCGGCGAAATGTTATCTGTGCAGCGTGGCAGTGAGGTGGAGGGGGGCGTTACTCCGCCATTATCTGTTTTGCTATCTCCACCGCCTCCGCACGCCATTAGTAGGCTAGAGCAGGCCATTAATCCTAAAAGCTTCAGTGGTATAGATATCCCCATTACAGCATTCTCCCTTGTTAACTCAGCAGTGCGATTAGACTTTTTGTGACTCACGGGATACCAAGGCTCCACGATGAGAAACTGACTATAGCACGGGGGTTAGGTTGCAAAAAGTCGCTACAAGTATGTTAAGTGTTAATATTTATGCGATTTAGTTGTTCGATTAACTGTGCATTGAACTGAGGATGAAGAGGGTATTTGAACGCAGATCTTTAGCGGAGTTTGGCGTTGCGATTTAAAAATGCCGTCATACACAGTAAGGCAGGACGGCACTGAAATCACTTAATATGCAATGGCTTATTCTTTAGACTTTTTCTTCAGGCCTAATCCCAGTTCACGACCACGGATCCGAGCGTAGAAGGGGAAGGCAATCAGCAGTACACCAATCAACAATACTTCGATTAATGCAAAAGCGAAGGCATCGGTAGTGACATAAAGCAGTGTCAGTCCATGCAGCATATAAAGGCACAGAACAAAACTCGCCCAAGCATAAGTATATGGATTACCTTGGAAAACCCCATTTGCAGGTAGTAATAATGGCACTATCCATAATAGGCTAAATAGCAGAGTGTATTCACCGCTAATCCCTTGGCCAACAAACCAGCCGCCTAATAGCAGAACGAGCGCGAAGTAACCTAAACGGCTAAGGGTAAATAAGGTGTTGGACGTCATATGTCTACCTAACGATTAAAATTAAAGCGATTTTTGTTTTAAAATCATGGATTAAAGAATAGCGAGCACATTCTCTGGAGGACGGCCGATGGCAGCGCGTTGATTGGCGAGCACAATCGGGCGTTCGATGAGTTTAGGCGTGTTCACCATGGCCTCAATCAATTGCTGCTCCGTCAACGAGGTGTCGGCAAGTTCCAAGGCTTGATATTCCGCTTCCTTGGTGCGCATTAATTCGCGAGCACTGATGCCTAATTTAGCCAGAATATCGCCGATGACTTCAGCCGTAGGCGGCGTTTTTAAGTATTCCACTAGGGTAATATCGCAACCTTGTTGCTCAAGTAGAGCTAAGGTTTCACGGCTTTTTGAACAACGTGGGTTATGGTAAATCGTCGCTTGGGTCATAGTGCTAGAGGCTCAATACGGGCTGAAATAACAATGGAGCGGATGATAACAGAAAAAACAACGCCCCGTCAGTGTGTTCGGGGCGTATAAATGGGTAATGAAGTTAAATCAATTTGTAAAACAACTGATTACTTAAGTGCTTCCATTTCTTTATCGGCCATTTTGAACTGGCGTATACGGGCTTCAATACGTGCAAGCTGTAAGGGATTACTTTCAGATGCACGGTAGGCAAAGTTAAGCTGATCGATAGCGCCCTTATAATTAGCTCCCAAAGCCATGAGCTCAGCGGTAGAAAAATATTCTAATGCCTGATTGCCTGTTTTTTTATAAACAGCGCTCAGTAATTGGTAGGGCAGCTGATTTTGTTTATCGAGGAATATCATGTCCTCCAATAAAGGAATAGCCTTAGGGGCTTGGTCAGCTTCGATGTAAATATTGGCTAAGTTGGCGTTAATCACTTGCGATGTTGGCTTCATTTTTCGCTGGGCTTCAAGCATAGCAATCGCCTTTGCATAGTCCTTACGTTCGGTCAATAAGTCGGCTTTAGTATCAATATAAAACAGATTGTTATCATCAATTTGTAACAGTTCATCGATGATTTTTTCCGACTCATCAAACTTCTTCAATCTAAATAACGCCAGCGCTTTGCCATAGAGCGCCGCCTCTTTAAAGCTGTAGGTCTGTTTGTTTAGTTGCTTGTCAAACATGCTCAAAACCGCTTCGTCGCTATAACTGGAAAAACGGACTTGAATACGGGCTTTCGCCAGCTGGAAGTTCAGGTTATCGGGAATATAACGCTTAGGATATTGCTCGGCGCGGTTACGGGCTTCAGTGATCCGCGACTCTGGTAATGGGTGAGTTAGCAGCATTTGTGGCGGCGTGGTGGTAAAGCGGTAACGAGTGGCTAACTTGCCAAAGAAATCCGCTGCAGCGTTGGGATCAAAGCCTGCATCCACCAAAATTTGCATACCGATGCGGTCGGCTTCTTTCTCGTGCAAACGGGTATAGTTGATTTTTGATTGTGTTGCCATCGCTTGGGTCGTCGCCAGTGCAGCCATACCGGCTTGTGGTACGGCAATGGTTAATAAAATGGCGCCGAGTAAACCCGCAATTGTCGCAGGATTGCTCTTTTGTTGTGCTTCGAGCGAACGCGCAAGGTGACGTTGGGTAACGTGGGTAATTTCGTGACCGAGTACTGAGGCGAGTTCGCTTTCGTTATCGGCATTGAGAAATAAGCCTGTGTGTACGGCAACATGGCCGCCGAAGAAGGCGAAGGCGTTGATTTCATCATTTTGTAACAAGAAGAAATAGAAGGGCGTTTTTACACCAGTGGCATGGGCGACCAGTTTGTTGCCAAGTTCAGTAAGGTACTGACTCAACACAGGATCATTTAACATCGGCGCTGAGGAGCGAATGATGCGCATATAGGCATCACCGTAAACCATTTCTTTTTCAAGGCTGAAGGTGTTAACTGCGGCCGTACCTAAATCCGGTAAGTCATTGTTAGCAAAGCTTTTGGCGGCTAAGGTTAGCAGCATCAAAGAGAATGCGCCTGCAACAAAAGGTTTTAATCGAGTCAAAAAAGTCAAGTTACGCAAGCGGATCCTTTATTTCTAATTATCTCAACTAAAGGCAGAGATACTGCACTTAGCTTGTAGTTTGAGGTGCAACTTAGGATAATAGCCCAAGTTCGTCTATAGCAAGTTCATTATGATTTTTATTGATTTAACGCTATTTCGCTGTCCTGTACCTTTAGTTAAAGTGAAACTTGCATTGAAGCCAATGCGAGACGGCGAGCAATTGCATATCTTACTCTCAGACTCAGGTTCGCGGCGAGATGTTCCCCAATATTTAAAAAAACAAGGTCATGTCGTGCAAGAGTTGCGTAATGATGTGAGTCTGTTAGCCTTGATGGTCACCAAAGTTGATCTATCTCAGGGATAAATTGAGGATTTTCATGTTTAAATCCTTTCCGAGTCGTGGCCTAATTTAATGTGCACGCTAGATAAGTTCACAAAATGAGTTTGCTAGCTGAGCGTAAGATTTCCGTTCTGCTAACAAGTTGAAGTGGAAGTAGTTTGATAACGTCGTAGATAACACCATGATAAATAAACTTTCCTGAGCGTTTGGGAAGCCTAGCCAACCATCACTATTGGAATGATCCATGTTTACTGTTTTTTCTCGTTGGTATCAAGAGCGCTTTAGTGATCCACAAGCGGTGACCTTAATGGCTATTCTTGTTGGGTTCGCGTTAGTGATTTATTTTGCCGCAGGTTTACTTGCCCCCTTATTAGTCGCGCTGGTGTTGGCATTTTTATTGGAATGGCCCGTGGCGCAAATGCTGAAATTAGGCATTAATCGCACCGCTGGTGCGTCCTTAGTTATCGTGTTGTTTTTGGGCATTGTGGTCTTACTGACATTTGGCTTAATTCCGAGTGTGTGGCGTCAAGGCGTGAGCTTAATTGCTGATTTGCCGAGCATGATAGATAAAGGGCTGCTGACGCTACAAACCTTGATCAACCAATACCCGCAATTTATCAATCCTGAGCAATTAGATTTGATGGTTGCAGAGCTTAAAAAACTGCTCGATACTCAGCATATACTGGATATTGCTAAGCAATTAATTGGCTATTCAGCGTCATTACTCGTCTTGATGGTATACGCGATTTTAGTGCCTCTGTTGGTGTTTTTCTTTTTAAAGGATAAAGACCAGCTGATCAGCGGCAGTAAGCGTTTTTTCCCTGCTAATCGTCAATTAGCCCGCAAAGTGTGGTTTGAAATGCATCAGCAAATTTTCAATTACATTCGTGGCAAAGTGATTGAAATCGTGGTGGTTGGTGTCGCGAGCTATATTTTGTTTGCCTTAATGGGGCTGAGGTATTCAATGTTGCTCGGGGTGTTGACTGGCTTGTCGGTATTGATCCCCTATGTTGGCGCAACCTTAGTCACCTTGCCGATCACCTTAGTGGCATTTTTTCAGTGGGGTTTTAGTTCTGAATTCGGCTATTTGATGTTGGGTTACGGCATTATTCAGGCGCTCGACGGTAATTTACTCGTGCCGATTTTGTTCTCCGATGCGGTGGATTTGCATCCAGTGATAATCATAGCCGCGGTATTAGTCTTTGGTGGTTTATGGGGCGTGTGGGGGGTATTCTTTGCCATTCCATTGGCTTCCTTGGTTAAAGCCGTGATTAACGCTTGGCCTAAAACTGAGGTTGAGACTCTTCAGGGACTCGATGCGAGTTGATGACGACTCGCTGAACGGTTTGCTGAGCTTGTCCTTGTGAGCATTGAGTTCTGTCATGGAACTCAGTGCCTGAGACGAGTAGGGCGTTCAGGCGCCACATTTAGGCACCATATAAGGCGCCATGTTTCGTCTCCATTACACATATTCATCAATCACTCGCTATATTTCCTGTTTAGCGTTATTGCCTTCGGGTTTGTCATTTGTCTTCAAGTCCCTTGAATAGAGCCCATATTGTCTAATTCAGGCTTTTTATTTTGTCCTTAGTCGCTTTGGGGATTTACATTATGTAGCCTCTAGGTTAGGCATATGTAAAACTCTTATATAAGCATGTGGTTACATGATGCAGCGCACATTTTACCCTTGAGTATGTTGATAAAGTTGGGGGGCTTAGCATGGGTTTGCTTATTCGTTCATCCTTAGCTAAGTTATATTGAGTCGTGCTATTTACTTTTGGTTGCGAGATGGAAGTCACCCTGACAAGAATTTCCACTGACAATCGCCATTGGAGGATACTATTGTGAGCAAAAAACTATTAAGTGCGCTTTTCGGGGCTAGTCTCGCAGCGTTAGCGCTGTCGCCAACCGCATTTGCTGCAGATCAAAAATTGTCTGATTTCCACGCTGAGTCGGGTGGTTGTGAAAGCTGTCATAAAGATGGTACACCTTCTGCGGATGGTGCCTTTGAATTTGAACAGTGTCAAAGCTGTCACGGTTCTCTTGCTGAGATGGACGCTGTGCATAAACCACATGACGGCAATTTAGTCTGTGCAGATTGTCATGCGGTGCATGATATGAATGTAGGTGAAAAACCGACCTGTGAAAGTTGCCATGATGATGGCCGCACACCAGCGACGATTCTGAAAAAATAATCAAAAAATGTTAGAAGCGTTGGCATCTGCCTTCAAGTCTACATAAATAACGCCAGCAAATGTTGGCGTTATTTTTATCAGTAAATGAATCAATTACTCGTCTTTTGGTTGGCCTTGGATGATCTTCTTACCTGAGAACATGGCTGAAATAATCCCAGGTTGACGTTTAACTTCGGTATAAACCACAGCGAATACATGCAGTAAAATCAGTAGCAAAAGTAGATAAACCGCATAAACGTGAACTTCACCGGCTAGTCCCTTCAGCGGTTTAAGCGCAGCCGCTTTCTCAGTATTCACCCCAGTGGCATCATAGGGTTTTAAGCTTGCTGGGTCGACATTGGTATCGGCCAGATAGCTTTGTACTGCACTACCTAACGGCGGGTAGTAAATATCTGTTCCTGCACGTAAAAGCCCAGTTATCATGATAGTGACTAACAGCAGCATAATGCCGAGGACAGCAAATTTGCCTTTAGGATTATGGCCTAAATACTGCGGATTTTTACCCGCGGCCAGTTCTGACTTGTAGGTCATTAACTCATTTTTGCTATTGGCATTGGGAAACATATGGCTGAAACGCGCATATTTGTTACCGACAAAACCCCACACAAGGCGAATGATGAGGTTGATTGCAAACGCATATCCTATGCATACGTGTAAAGTTTTTAAGCCAATTTTGCCGGTTAACTCAGTGATGCCCAACTCAGTGCGATACATCATGATGCCACCCACTAAGATGAGTGCGAGCACGAGAATGACATTTATCCAATGGAATAATCGAGTCGGTTTGTCCCATACAGGGTAGGATTTGACTTCAAGCGCGGTGGGTTTACTGCTGGACATGGAATTTCCTTATTTTTTGTGTTGATATAATCTTACGCTTTTATCTAAAAGTTTCAGTAATTTTTTTCAGTTTCAATTAAGACTTCTGATTGATAGTGGATTCAACGAAAGTGTTAGAAGTTTTTGATTTGCGTACGGTAAATATTTTTCACGTAAGTCTTTTTAATCTGTTTTATCTAATGCTAATATCGTCACCACGGTAGACTTGGAAGTCTATTGAACGGATGTTGAAGTTGTATTGAGAGGATTTTAGGTTCTCAAAGTGAATAATCGTTAATCAGACAGGGAGTGAGCAGGATGTTCAAAATATTACATTGGATTGTAGTGTCACGATCGCAAGTATTAATGGAATTGCTAGCAGGACGTTGGCCACAGGAGTTTCTCGTTAAGTTGACGCAAGTCAGCCCTGATGAGATGTGTGAACAAATCAAGGATAATCATGCCTCCATGGTAGTGATTGATTTAGCAACTGTTGATCTTCAAAAAGCCCATCAATTTCAGCGTTTACTTGCCCGTGAACAACCAAGTGTACGAGTCGTCTATTTACAATTCCCTAAACAAGTCGATGCACGTTTTTTAATGCAAGCGGCCACGACCGCAGGGGTGTTTTATCTCGATGCGGGTTTAACTGAGATTAGCCTAGGATTCTCGAATATTTTACGAGGCCATAGGGTGATACCAATTCAACTTGTCAATGGGGTAAACGATGACTTTGGTTTGTTCGAAGATACTGAGCCGCTGACGATTCGTGAGCGAGAAGTATTACAAGCCCTCTTAACGGGTAGTACTAACTTAGATATTGCTAATCAGCTGTTTGTCAGTGAAAGCACGATAAAAACCCATTTGTACCGAGTATTCCGTAAGATCGGTGTGTCGAGCCGTGGTCAAGCGATCGCGTGGGCGCAAACCTATTTGCACGATGTGGTGGTTTAAATCTGTATTAGCACTGATAGAAGACACTAATTTGGCAAGGGAATACTGTTCTAGACATAGATGTGTGCGTTTAGAGATTAGTACCTAAGTTAAGTGTTATCTCAGAAATGATAAAAGGGGCTTTTGCCCCTTTTGTTTGTCTTAAAATCAATCGAATTAAAACGTTAAATTAACGTCCTAACCAAGCCGCGAGTTTAGTTCTGTCACTAATTGCTAGGGCGACAGTGTCCTTTGGCGCGGCAGTTATCATCAATTCACCCGTCATCAATTCATCCCGTCTAAACCAATGTAAATTCAAGGATTCACCTAGCGGATATTGCTGTAGCTGCGCCTCAAATTGCGCGCTGACTTGCAAGTTATCGGCGGCAATTAACACATCCCCCGCACTTAATCCCGCAAGGTGGGCAGGGCTGCCTTGGGTAACGGTCACCACTTTCAATCCCATCGGCGCCACTTGAGTTTTCGCGCCAAAGGCAATGTCATAGCCTTTTAGTTGCCCGCCGCCCACATCCTGCGGACCTTGGCTGGCTCGAAGGTTAAACTCGACACCAAATTCGGCGAGTAGTGGAGCCAGTGGAATATCGTCGGTGTTATCTAAGTAGGTAAATAAATCGTGGCAATCACGGCCAAGGAGTCGCTCGACAATCGCTTGGTGGCAGCTGTCAGTCGTGCCTTTATTTTGCAGGGCATATTCCTGCCACAGGATCTGCATCACATGGTCGAGATTGTATTTGCCTTGGGTTTCATGGCGCAGGGTTAAATCTAAGTACAGCGCAAACAGCGCGCCTTTGGTGTAATAACTGATGATAGCGTTTTGCGCGTTTTCATCCTGCTTATAGAACTTAGTCCATGCATTAAAGCTCGAGTCCTTAACGCTTTGTTTAAAGCGTCCTTGGCTGCGATAAACGCGGGTGAAGGTTTCACTCAGCATATCTAAATAACTTTGTTCATCTACCAACCCGGCGCGATAGGTAAGGAAGTCATCATAATAGGAGGTGATGCCTTCATAGGCCCATAGCTGCGGCGTATAGGTTTCAGCCTCAAGTTTATAGGGTAAAAAGCACTCTGGCTTAATACGCTTCACGTTCCAGCTGTGGAAATACTCGTGGCTGCACAGGGATAAATAAGTGCGATAGTCGTTATTGATTGGCGCATTGAGCGACAGCGGTAAGTCCTTGCGTGAACACATCAATGCGGTAGATGCTCTGTGTTCTAACCCGCCAAAGCCATTGTCTAATACTGTGGTCATAAACAAGTAACGTTTAAACAGCGCAGGCGTACCAAAAAGGTTGATCTGATACTCACAAATGGCTTTCAAGTCTTGGCAGAGTCTTGGCATGCAAGCGCGGTGACGGCCATTGAGGACGATATCGTGTTGGACGCCGCAGGCATCGAAACTAGCTAAAGTAAATAAGCCCATTTCCACTGGATGATCGATGAGCTCGTCATAGCTTGTGGCACTAAATTGGCCGAAGGCAAAGTCGTCACCACTGATGCGGGTCATGCTGGTAGCGACGCGCCAATCACTTAATGTGGACTCAGAGGGCGGTAACATAGTGACAGTGTGGGTTTGTTGTTCAAAACCGTGGGCGGATAGAAACACGCTACTGCCGTTAAAGAAGCCGTGGGTCGTGTCCAAATGCGCGGTACGCACCGACAGATCCCAAGCATACACTTGATAAGTCAGAATAATTTCGCTGCTATTATTGTCAACCGACCAAGTTTGCTTATCTAGTTGGCTGAGCTTGAGCGTTTGGCCATTAGCATCTTGTGCCTTGAGTTCAATAATATTTTTAGCAAAGTCGCGCACCATATAACTGCCAGGCAGCCAAGCGGGTAGGCTAAAGACTTGCACTGGCTTGGGTTGGGATAATGTCATAGTGACAGTGAATAAATGGGCTTTCGGATCGACGGGGATTATCTGGTAATGGATCATATTTATCCTGCAAAACCTGAGTATTTTAATGGTGGCCATGCTGCCAAAAATGCCTGCAACTGGCAAATGAAAAGCAAAAATATCTACAGACACAAAGCGTTGAATTGTCAATATACCCAAGCAACCTGAAGATACGAGTTCAGAGCGCCTAGGGTGCTTCAATTCAAGGCGCATCAATGACAGAATGTCGGCCACCTTTTGAATTGATGCAACACGGGAGTGGAGTGCCCTAGACGCTCCGTCCCGGCGGGTTTTAACGCACTTTATGCTTTGTTGGTTATTTTTAACTTAGCCCACTAGGTCCGCAAATAACCGCCTTGCCTAAAGTGCGTTAAACTCCAGCTGAATCATGCATCTTCAAGTTGTTTGGGTATATACTATGCCAACTAACCCAAGGAGGACGCCCCATGGCCGAAGAAACGATTTTCAGCAAAATTATTCGTCGCGAAATTCCCGCGGATATTCTGTATCAAGATGAACTTGTGACTGCCTTTAGAGACATTTCCCCTAAGGCGCCAACGCACTTCTTGATTGTGCCAAATCATTTGATCCCAACGGCGAACGACATGAAAGCCTCTGATGAGCCGGTGCTTGGCCGCATGATGACAGTTGCCGCTAAATTGGCGGCGGAAGCGGGTATCGCTAAAGATGGCTACCGACTGATAATGAACTGCAATCAACACGGTGGACAAGAAGTCTATCACATTCATTTCCACCTTGTGGGCGGGGAGCCTCTGGGGCCCATGTTGAGTCAAGGCCAATGAAGGTCAATTCGGATTTTTTCCCGCTGACCCAAATGGCGCAGCGGTTTGTGGATCAACTCGCTCAGTGTCGTCGTCTCGGTTTAACCGTACTGGAGGCGAGTGAGCACCATGTGTTGATTGAGTTGCCCTACAGCACTGAATTAATTGGTTATCCCGATACGGGCGTTATCCATGGCGGAGTCATTACTACTTTAATGGATACCGCCTGTGGAAGTGCAGTGGTCAGTGCAATTTTCCATAAATTCAAATTGTTAGAAATCTCACCTACGCTCGATTTGCGGGTGGATTATATGAAGCCCGCTCAGCCCCATAAACCTGTGTTTGGGTTTGCGGAATGCTACAAATTGTCTTCCAACATTGCCTTTACCCGCGCGATTGCTTATCAAGACAGCATAGATGATCCTATTGCCCATGCTGTTGGTTCCTTTATGCGGATCAGTCCAGAAATGGTGGGTGATGCCTTTAGACAAGCGCTGATGGGTGAAGCCGTGCCTGAAATAGGAGACACTGATGAGCGCAAATAATTCGGAACTTGGCACCGCCAGTGCCACTCAACACGCCCAAGTAAAAGCACCTATCGATGTGCAAGGCATTGTTAAGCGCGCCACTGAGCTTAACGATTTTGGTCATTTACTTGAGCACGTTCCCTATGCCAAATTTATTGGTATGAAGGTGGAACGTTTTGGTGATGAACTGATTTTTAAACTGCCTGCTAAGGACGACAATATCGGTAATCCTGTGTTGCCCGCTATCCATGGCGGCGTCATTGCAGGTTTTATGGAGATGTCAGCGATAGTGCAGTTGATGGTCTTTATGCAAACTGCCAAAGTGCCTAAAGTGGTCGATTTTTCCATCGACTATTTACGTGCAGGCCTGCATAAAGATAGCTTTGCTGAATGTCGTATTACCCGTCAGGGGCGACGAGTGGCCAACGTGAATATCGATTGTTGGCAAACCAATCGTAAGCAGCTCATCGCTACGGCACGGGCGCACTTTCTGATTGATTAACTCGTTTTATTGAGCAGATGTTTGAGTGATGATTAAGTCTGTCTTGTTAAGCATAAGTTCAGCACAGTTCGATTAGCTTGTCGTTTAATGGGAAATGATGCGCGCTGGCCGCGCATTTTGTCGCGTGACTGGGAGAAAGAGATGAAACAAATTTATACAGGACTATTATTGACCGCGGCGCTGACCTTAGGCGCTTGTGCCTCACATACCGCAGGTATTTCAGTGAGTTCGCTCGGTGAAACCCGTATCGATAATACCAGTTTTGCCCGAGATATAGCGGTTGAAAGTGTGGATGCACGCCGAGTCGGCGATTTAGTGCAGGGCTCTGCGCTGATTGTCAGCAAATCATCAACTGACATGCGTGTGCAGTATAAATTCACTTGGTACGACGCCAGCGGCTTTACTATCGAAGATGAAGCGACGAGCTGGAAATCGGTCAAGTTGCATGGCAAGCAACAATTGCAAGTCGCCGCCGTGGCGCCCAATTCCCAAGCGGTTAAATTTGATGTGTACGTGCGCGAAACCTTTTCGAATTAAGCCTGAAGTTCGCCCTGAGAATGCCAGCTATGCTGGCATTTTTCATTTTATGACGTAAATGTGTCATCCCATCCTATTACTCATGTATACTAGGCGTCGCCAAGGGGTGTTTGCAGCCAATGAATTTACGTTAATTACTGCAAACTGAGATGTCAGTTGACGAACCCTTAGAACCTGATCCGGCTAATACCGGCGTAGGAATGGGCCAATCAACAGCACACTTCTGAATCGCTTATTCGTTGCCGGATCTCAAACTATGTATTTGAGGTCCTATGTTAAACAGTAAAACGCTAAACAGTAACACGTCAAAACGCCATTCCCCGTTTTCAACCATCACACCCAGCTTGTTTTTAACCCGAGCGCCGCTGGCGTTAGCCATTGCTACCGCGCTGAGCACTTCTGCATTTGCACAAACCGATGCTATTGATAAACCCGATCCCAGCACTGAGATGGAAGTCATGGTAGTGACGGCGGATTTTCGCAGTTCAAGCTTAGAAAAAATGCCTTCCAGTATTACCGTTATCGACAGTCAAAAAATTCAAGATGAAAGCGCGCAGCACTTTGAAGATCTGCTTAATTCTATTGCTAACTTTAACTGGTCAGGTGGAAGTTCGCGGCCAAAATATTTTCAAATTCGCGGCGTAGGTGAGCAAGAGCAATACCAAGGCGCACCTAATTCTTCTGTGGGTTACATCATTGATGATATCGATTTATCCGGTATTGGTATGGTGTCGAGCATGTACGATCTACAACAGGTCGAAGTGCTACGTGGACCACAGGGCACACGTTATGGCGCGAATGCCTTAGCGGGACTGATTTATCTGAAAAGTAACGACCCCACCGATGTGTTTGAACATGGTGCAGAAGTCTCGTTAGGTGATGATAATTTACGCACGTTTAGCGGTTTCAGTTCAGGCCCATTAACGGATTCTGGCAAGCTGCTTTATCGCGTGTCACTGCAGCAACATCAACAAAATGGTTACCACGACAACCTCTATTTAGGTCGTGACGATACCAATGGCCGCGATGAGTTCAGCGGCCGCGCTAAGCTGCGCTGGTATGCGACTGACGATTTGCAGTTTGATTTAACTGTGCTGCACGCCGATTTTGATAATGGCTATGATGTGTGGAGTTTAACCAATTCACCGACCCAGACGACATCGGATCAACCGGGTGTCGATAGCCAGCGCACCACAGGCGCAGGCTTTAAAGCGACCTATTCTGGCGCCGAAACCTTTGAGCTGACCTCGTTAACGTCCTTTGCGAATACCGATCACCATTACAGTTACGATGGCGATTGGTCGAACCCAGAGTATTGGGCTTCTAAGCAATGCAGTGATGACGATGGCAATCTGGCGCCGTGCCAATATGATTATTTTTGGGATAAAACGGGCCAACGTAAAACTGTGTCGCAAGAGTTTCGCTTAAGTTCTACCGAGCTGGGCCGAATCTTTGCGGACAGTACGGATTGGTTGCTTGGTGTGTACGGCATGAATCTGAAAGAAGATAACCAATTGTATTCTGAGTACAATGCTTGGCCGGATGAAGTCTTAGACTCTGAGTATGAAGCGACGAACTATGCCTTGTTTGGTCAGCTCGATACGGATCTGGGCTCAGATTATGCCTTATCTGTGGGTTTACGTTTAGAGCGCCGCAATAGCCATTACTCAGATACGAATAACGATAATTTCGACCCGAGCGAAACCATGTGGGGTGGGCATATTGCAGTGAGTAAAGTGCTGAATGACTCACACAACGCATATGTCCGTGTCGCGCGCGGTTACAAGGCGGGCGGTTTTAACATGACTTTGCCTGTCGAACTGAACGATAAAAAAGAGTTCAGTACTGAGACGCTTTATAACTATGAAATCGGCCTTAAATCCCATTGGCTAGCGGGGCTAATCGATACTAATCTGGCGCTGTTCTATATGGACAGACAAGATCAACAGGTGGCGGCATCCCAGCAAGACCCTGATAAACCGCAGCGTTTTATTTTGTTCACCGAAAACGCAGGCAGTTCTAATAACTATGGTGCTGAGTTAGATGCGACCTGGTATGCCACGGATAATCTACAAATTTACTCAAGCTTAGGTTGGTTAGAAACCGCCTACGGCGATTATCAGTATCAGGACAAATATGGCACTGAGGTGGATTTAACTGGCCGCGATCTGGCCCATTCACCACACTTTACATACAGCCTTGGTGGGACTTATCGTGCCAATTCGGGTTGGTTTGCTAACCTAAACTTAAGCGGTAAGAGCGAGTTTTACTATTCAGACAGCAATGAATCCCGTTCTGAACCCTACACTATCGTCAATGCCCGCGTGGGTTATGAGGCGAGTGCATGGTCGGCTTATTTATGGGGCCGTAATTTGTTCAATGAAGAATACGGTGTGCGCGGTTTCTACTTCGGTAACGAGCCAGATAATGGCTGGGCAGAAAAGCAATATATTCGTTACGGTGATCCGCGTCAGATTGGCGTCACCTTTAACGTTAAGTTTATGTAAAAGCTCATATAATGGCTCAGGTCACTATGAGCCATTTGAGTTAACTTATGACTAAGCTGTAGTCCGGTGTAAGGGCTATAGCTTCTCTCAAATTTAAGGAATTAAGATGAAACTGACCGCAGAAATTAGCATGTATCCCTTCAATGAGAACTACCTCGATCCGATAAAGTGGTTCATTGGTCGCGTGGATAGCTATCCTAATATCGAGCGCGTGACCAATGCGATGGCAACCCAAGTGTGCGGCGATTATTTAGATGTGATGACTATGCTGGCGACCGAGATGCAAGCTGCCCATGAGAAGTGGGGCAAGGCAGTATTTGTGTGTAAGTTTATCGGTGGTGAGCTGAATTTAGCCCACAGCGAATAATGTTTTAGCGTCACATACGCGATAAATCGGCAGTGAGAACAACACAATGACAGATTTATGGTTAACCTTGGTCGAGAGTATGAATGCGGCCTTTGGTGAAGTCCATGTGATGACCGCATGGGAAGCCTTAGCGGTATTGCTGGCCATGGCATATCTACTGCTGGCAATGAAGGCGAGCGTCTGGTGCTGGGCGGCGGCCTTTGCCAGTACCGCCATTTACACTGTGTTGTTTTGGAAAGTGTCGTTACTGATGGAGTCAGTGCTGAATATCTATTATATGGCGATGGCGCTCTATGGATATTGGCTCTGGACCCAAGGCGGCGATAAACATCAAGGGGTCAAAGTGACCACTTGGTCGTTGAAAACCCACTTGAAGTTGATCGCGGTGACAGGCGTTATTTCGCTTTTTGTCGGGCACGGCATGGCGATGTATACCCAAGCCGCGTTCCCCTATTTAGATGCGGCCACGACCTGTTTTGCTGTGATGACGACCTATTTAGTGGCGAAGAAAGTACTTGAGAATTGGCTCTACTGGGTCGTTATCGACATAGTGTCGATTTACCTTTATCTCAGCAAAGGTTTGATGCTGACCTCGCTATTATTTGTACTATATGTAGGGCTTGCAGTAGTAGGGTATTTCCTTTGGCGCACTGCATTAGCCGACGCCCGTGAGGCCAATGCCTTGAAGTTACTCAGTTAATGCTCGATGTAAACGCTGCTAAGCCATACTCAGCGGGCGAATCATTCAACGCACTCTTGCCCATACTCAAACGAGCTGGGCTGGAGCAAGTACTAAGTCTTTGCGAGCTTTCGGGCGGCTTGAGTAATCATAATTATAAGATCACTACGCCTGCAGGCAGTTATGTGCTGCGGGTCAATGCCGATGCGGCGGACAGTTTTTGCACCCGCCAGCAGGAGCGTTTTTACTGGCAACAACTCGCCCAAGCTAAACTTGCCCCAGCACTGCTGTGGGTGAGTGAAGATGAGCGCTACTACCTCAGTGATTTTATTGAGAGTGACCTTATTGCGAGTGACTTTATTGAGAGTGACCTTATCGAAAGTGCAGTAGCGAGCGCTGCAGAGTGTGCGGCAATTGAACACAATGTGATTGATAGCGAACGCTTTCAACGTAAACGCTTAATCCATTGGCCTGCCTTAGAGCGCCAAACCAGTGCCGCTGATTTTGTGCTGGAGCAGTCGTCTTTGGGCATTTTACATCACGGCTATTCACAACAAGCTTATTTAAATCATGAGCTTAGTCTGATACCAATACAGCAAGATAAGCATCCCAACTCAGCTGCGCGCTTACTGCTGGAATTATTGCTGCAATTGCGGGAACTGCCCACAGGTCCTTATGCCATCAGTATCACAGAGCAATGGCAGGAATATCACCAGCAGATGCTTGCCTATCAGGCATCTCTTGCGCTCACGCACGATTGGAGTGAGCGAGTCGCTAAGTTGCTTAACATCCAAATCGACATCAGACATTGGTGTGATGACTTAGCGGCTTGTTTAATTAAGCCGCAGTTTTGCCATCGCGATCTTAATCCCCACAATCTGTTACTCAAAAACAACCGTTTGTATTGTATTGATTTTGAGTATGCGACGGCGTCGCATCCCCTGTGTGAGTTAGCTGTAGTGTTAGCGACCCATGCGTTAACGCCTGCACAGCAAAACGAGTTAGTGACGCAGTATCTGAGTGATCATCCCTATGTCACGCCCCACGCCGTAGCGGCCGTACCTGCCGCCATTGACATGTACTGGGTATTTGCTTGCTACTGGGCATTATTGATGGCGGCGCAAACTGAGACCAGTCGCAGCGCCGACTATCTCGCATGGTTTGATTGTTTTTGGCCGCTCATCACCCAAGCATCATAACGATTAGCGGCACGATTGGCGATTTAAAGCAGGCAAAGTATTAACATATTAAAAACCTTTATTAGACAAACTTGTTTGATATAAGAGGCCACTTTATATAGGCTCAAGCGTCATATTAGCAACAGTTCTTGGATGGATGATTCAGTATGAAAAAAGGCGTGATGCTACTTGTGTGTCTCTTAGGCTTAAGCGCCTGTTCCACTAAATTCAGTTACCATTTCCTCGATTGGGCTATCGGTTGGGAGCAAGAGGACTACGTTACCTTAGATAAACCGCAGCAAAAGGCATTTGACGCCCTCATTGAAAAATTTGTCCTGTGGCACCAATCCAAAGAATTGTCCCACTATGTGGTGCAACTAACCGAAGTCGAAAGCCTCATCAAAACCAATACCTTAACGCCAGTTTTATGGGCTGAGCATGTGGAGATTGCTAAGCGGCATTGGTTTCGTTTGTTTGAGTTTGCTTTGCCAGAATTACTGCCCATCATCATGTCCTTGTCCGATGAACAGGTGAAGCAAATCCTCGCCAAATTACGGGAAGATGAGCAGGAGCTCGTCAAAGAGTTTGCCGGCAAAACTCCAACGCAGTTACAAAAAGAGGCCGACGAAAACCTTCAAGAGCAATTTGATGACTGGCTTGGCAGTGTGAGTGCAGAACAAAAAGAGCTTATTCATCAGTATAATCAACAGCGTTTATCCACCTTAGATATGTGGCTCGAATACCGCCACGAATGGTTACGTCAGTTTGAGGTTGCCCTTGGGCAGCGCGCCGACAAAGCGCTATTAACTGAGCGTTTGACCCTGTTGATGACGCAGCCCGATGAGCTTAAGTCCGAGCAACATAAAGTGTTTTTACGCAAAAATACTGAGGCATTTGGGACCTTACTGCTAGCGATGAACACGAGTTTGTCGGAGAAGCAATCGAAACATTTTTATAAAAAGTTGGGTGGGCTCATTCAAGATCTCACCGAGCTTAATCAAGAAGCCATTGAAAAAGAGGCAAGTGCAAAAAAAGCCTAGGGCATGAAAGATTTATTGGCTTGCTAGGGTCTATTCCTGCAAGCCAATAAATTAGTCAAAGAGAAACACTATGCCACTTGCATCCCTTTACCAAAAATTGCTCAATATGAGTCGCTATTTCGATGGCGTAGCGCCATTAGCCCTCAGGATTTACCTTGCGCCCGTGTTGATGCAAGCGGGCTATAACAAGCTCGCCCACTTTGACGATACGGTTGCTTGGTTTGCCAATCCCGATTGGGGTTTAGGCCTGCCAATGCCGGCGGTAATGGCAGGATTGGCGGCGGGAACCGAGTTCTTTGGCGCTATATTATTACTGCTTGGGCTTGCGACGCGGCTGATTTCTATCCCTTTGATGGTCACTATGTTGGTGGCTGCATTTACTGTGCATTGGCCAAATGGCTGGTTAGCGATTGCCGATGGCAGTTCTTGGCTAGCCAACGACAGAGTGCTTGAGGCTGGGGATAAACTGGCAAAAGCCAAAGAAATATTGCAGGAGCACGGTAATTACGACTGGCTGACCAGCTCAGGTAACTTAGCAGTGCTTAATAATGGTATTGAGTTTGCGGCCACTTATTTCATTATGTTGTTGGCACTCTTTACCTTAGGCGCCGGTCGTTACACTAGCCTTGATTATTTTATCGCTAAGCGCTGCGGGGTTAAGTAAGCCTTTTATAAAGAGCCCTCGATTTTCAAGATTAATCAAAGCGTTAAATCCCACCCATGCGGTGGGATTTTTTTATGCCTCTTTGCCTGCAATTTGCTATGCTTGAACGCAATTTATATCGAACTAGGATAAGAACTTGGACGCTATTGAACTTTTGCTCACCCGTCAATCGACCCCGCGATTAATCGCTCCCGCTCCCGATGCGAGTCAATTAAAAATCATCTTAGATGCCGCCATTCGTGTGCCAGATCATGGTGCCTTAGCCCCATGGGAATTTATTATTGCCACTGACCAAGGGTTAAACACCTTAGCCGATATCTTTGTTGAGGCGGCTAAAGCGAGTGGCGCCGATGAGGATTTCGTTAATAAAGCTAAGGGCATGCCAATGCGTGCGCCTATGGTGATTACCGTGGTGGCGAAAACGCAGCAACATCCTAAAGTGCCAGTACTTGAACAACAAATTGCAGCGGGCTGCGCAACGATGGCGATGCAACAAGCGGCTTTTGCCTTAGGTATTGGCGCAGTATGGCGCACAGGGGATTTTGCCTTCGATGCCAATGTGAATGCCGCCTTAGGCCTTGAGCCACACGATCAAATCGTCGGCTTTTTGTATGTCGGTACGCCAGCGGTTGTGGCACCCCAAAAACCGCAAAAGGACGGCAGCCAATACGTCCGTTATTTATGAAAAAGCTTATAGCTATTTTTTTATAAACATTGTCTATTTCTAGTGGAGAAATCCTATGCAAGTGGCGCGTACTCCTCGATTAATCCTGCGGCAGTTAACCCCAGCCGATGCTTCATTTATGTTAGTCTTGCTCAATAGCCAAGGCTTTATTGAGAATATTGGCGACCGAGGAGTACGCACGCTTGTGCAGGCCAAGGATTATATCCTCAATGGACCGATGAAAAGTTATGCCGAGTGTGGTTTTGGCTTTTACGCCGTCGTGCTCACAGAGAATGGGTTCACTATTGGTATCTGCGGTTTAATCAAGCGGCCGACGCTTGATAATGTCGACATAGGTTATGCATTTTTGCCGCAATATTGGGGTAAGGGTTATGCATTCGAAGCCGCGAAAGCCGCTTTTGACCTAGGCAAAAGTTTAGGTATTGAGCGCATTGTCGCGATTGTGAGTGCCCATAATGGCGCTTCAAAGGCATTGCTGAACAAACTTGGATTACAGTTTGAGCAGTGTTTACAGCTCAGCCCAGATGATGAGCCTGTTGAACTGTTTAGCGAGTTATAACCTATTGTTTATATGAGTTTTTATTTTATTGTAATTCGGCGTTCTTTACTCTAAAATTCCGCAAAATTTACTGTCGAGATATGGCAATCATATCTCTTATTGACGCCCCTCGAAAATCAGGCTCACTTAATCCCTCCTTGAGCCCTTGAGTACAGCAAAAGCGTAGCCCTTTTATTGGATGTAGCATAATGGTTTCGCAATTAAGTGAAGCAATGCTGGACGTGATCGCTGATGCCTTGGTAGACAAAGGCTATATCTTTTTATCTGACTTAGTTCCTAACAATATTAGCCAAGTGCTATTGGAAAAAATTCAATCGACGCAAGCACATGAACTAAAAGCTGCGTCCATTGGTCGTGGCGCTGAGCAGCAATTAAATCCCGACATTCGCCGCGACAGAATACAGTGGCTAGAAGAGCACAACGAGCCTGATGCCCAATATCTTGAGCTGATGACGCAACTCAAAAATGGCTTGAATCGTCGCTTATTTATGGGGTTATTCGATTATGAAAGCCACTATGCAGTATATCAGCCTGGGGCATTCTATAAAAAGCATGTCGATGCGCTAAAAGGCAGTCAAAATCGCATCCTAACCACAGTGTTTTTCTTAAATCCTGACTGGAAAGCGGCAGATTGTGGCGAGTTGATTATCTATGATGAAGCTGACATTGAGATTGAACGCATCGCACCTAAAATGGGTCATTTTGTGATTTTCCTCAGTGAGCGCTTTCCCCATGAAGTGACTAAAACCTTGGCCCAGCGTAATAGCATTGCGGGTTGGTTTAGGGTCAGTAACAGCGTGCATGGCTTTTAACTTTAGCTTTTAACTATGGTTCTAACTTTAGTTTTTAACTTCTACTGATATCAAACACCTAAATGCCCCACAGCTTTAGGTGTTTTTGCTCTTGATTGCCGCTTTTGGTCATCGTCATCACTAATCACCAATCACGACTGCGCAATGTCATTGGCTATTTCTCGGATATTGATTGGCCATTTCGTGACTTATTCTTCCGCTGCAGTATTTATCCCAATCTGTTTTAACTGCCTTCTACTCATTTTTTCAAATTTTTTGACACTCTTAAGCTTTAGGTAATCTAAGCCGCCGACAATGGGATAAATTTGTCCAATCATGCTGAAAATAGGGTATTTTTTTATTCTCGTTTAATGTTAGGCTAGATAAAAATGTGCGCAACAACACACTTTTCTATCATCTAACGGAGGCGAGACTGTGGGCTGTGAAGATAACTTAGGTTGTTTAACGGGTGAGCATATTGTGCTTGAGCCCTTATCTCTGTCCCATGTGGCGGCATTGAGTTTAGCTGTGACAGATGGTCAACTTTGGCGTTTGTGGTTTACTAGTGTGCCAGAACCCGCCGAGGTGAAGTCCTATGTGACTAAAGCCCTCGAAGAAAAAGCGCGGGGTCAGAGTTTTCCCTTTGCAGTGCGGGATAGAGTGAGCGGTGAAATTGTCGGCTGCACGCGCATTTGCAACTGGGAGTCTGAAAATCGTCGCCTTGAAATTGGCTACACTTGGTATGCAAAACGTGCCCAGCGCACAGGGATTAATACCGAAGCTAAGCTATTGCTATTGACCTTTGCCTTTGAAACCTTAGATGCCATTGCTGTTGAGTTTCGAACTCACTGGCATAACCAAGCCTCCAGACAAGCTATTGCGAGACTGGGTGCTAAGCAAGATGGTGTGTTGCGTAATCACAAAATTCTTAAAGACGGCACAATTCGCGATACTGTGGTGTATTCCATTATTGATGCTGAGTGGCCAGCGGTGAAAAACAGTCTGCAATTTCGATTGCGACAACGACCGCCAACACTCTAACGATAAAAAGGAAAGGCCCATGGCAAGCATTATAACTCGAGCAGATGTGACTCATGCCCATGAGGTTGCAGTGTTATTCAATGAGTACCGACAGTTTTATGGGCGCAGGGATGATGTAGCGGCCGCGGAGCAGTTTATTCATGCAAGATTGTTAGATCAGTCATCGGTGATATTTATTGCCAAAGATAATCAAGGGCTTGGATTAGGCTTTGTGCAACTGTATCCCAGCTTTTCATCGTTGCGTATGGCTCAAATGTTGATCCTCAATGATGTGTATGTGACTCAACATGCTCGATGTGTCGGTATTGGGCGAGCGCTAGTTCAGCAGGCCGCCAGTTATGCCAAGGCGCATAATATGAGTTATTTGATGTTAGAAACACAGCAAAAAAACCAGCGCGCACAGGGCTTGTATGAAGGCTTGGGCTTTGTGCGTAACCAAGATTTTTATATCTACGAGCTTGAGATCCACCGAGGGCTTGAGTAGGTTTATTTATGGCGATTAAAAGGAAAAGTAACATGTTAACTCAGGTAAAAACGTTAGTATTAGGTGGTTTAGTATTGAGTGCCAGTACTGCAGTTTGGGCTGATGAAGCAGAAAAAGCGTTTAGTAAAGAAGCCATTGAATGTGCCGCTTACTATCAAATTAGCTCAGAAGCCATTGGGGCGATGAATGCACCGCAAATGCAGGCCGTGGGTGAGCGTTTAAAAAGCTCTAAAATTGAGTCTGAGAATTTAGCTAAGAAATACAGCTCTGAAGCTGAGGTGACTCAAGCGGTTGCCGCTGCTAAAGCGCGTCAAATCGAAAGCTTAGGTGGCTCAAGTAACTTAGGTACGTTAATGGGTAAATATAAAGAAGAATGTAAAAACCTATTAGCCGATCCGCAAAAGCGTTTAGATTATTGGACTATGGCGACTATGTAGTCGCAGGTTTTAGTCAGCACAGGTTTTTAAGCATGTGATTTTAAGCATTGTAATTTTAAACATGTGAACTAAGGGAGCCTAAGGGCTCCTTTTTGCGCTAAGAACTTAGCACTGGGCTGCGCGAGTTCATTTTATCAGGCTTGTGTGTTGGTTGCGGTCCGGTTGACTCAATGATTCTTAGCCAGCTAGGTTATTTTTGTTAAGCTGAAACTCAAACGGGGTTTTTAGGGTCTTATTGCCAGGGTTGCGATTCTCGTTTTGTTTACGCATTGATTTGCAAACACCATCAAATATGAGCACTAACTAGGAGCAGTATGGTTTTAACATTAATGGCAGCGACTGTCTTGAGTGCTGGAGTCTGTGGATACCATTTAATCTATGGTAAACATGTTCTATTGGCGCCGTTGTTAAAAGCAAATGTGTCCCAGCAGAGCAAGCAAATGTTGCGCTGTTTATTTCACTGCCAGTCAGTGTTTTTTGTGGCCTCAACTGCGGTACTTTTAGCCTGCGCACTTAAGGTGATCCCAGGCATGTATGCCTTTAGCTTATTGTTATTTCTTGGGATGAATTACGGGATCTTCGCGATTTGGCAGTTTTATATTGCCACTTTGAGCCCGCCAAATAGTGGCCAGATGATCATAGTGCAAGCCTTAATTTTCTTGTTGATCGGCACTTTGGCTATGTTGGGACCACTCTTGTCCGTCGCCTAAATCGCTGATCGCACTTGGATAGTCATAGCGCTTAAATAATCGTCGCGCTTAGATAAATCCTCGCTCTTGGATAGTTATCGCGCTTAAAGCGTTAACGGCTTGAAGAAACTAAAAGCGAATTATTGGCTCGACTTAATCCCGTATTGGGCGGCGAGTTCGGCCAGTTTGCCATTGTCGATGAGCAGCTGAACCCAGTGTGAAAGCTTTTTAGCATCGAGTGATGATCTGAGGCTAAGTAAGATGCCGTTATCGTACTCTTGGTCCCAGTTGTCTGATATTAAAAGTAAATGCCTGTCTTGTGGATTCACCTTTAAATAATACTGCAAATAGGAATGAGTGACGGGCGCTATGTCTGCCCGTTCGCGCAGAATACTTTCGATAGAGGCCCTGTTGTTACTGACGAACAAGGGGCGAAATTGCTTTGCCAACTTGTCAGCATCGGTTTCAAAGTGGGCAAACTGATAGTGATAGCCCTTAACGAATGCGACTGACTTATTGGTTAAGTTTTTGAAATAATTTTGATTATGGGCTTTGGCCTTAAGCGCAATAAACACTTCCCCATCTATCATGTGTAGTGGAATAAACTGATCCGCTATTTTCTGCCATCCCCAAGCGGGGTTCTCAAATATCATCATGTCGAAGCGACCTAAGGCATAGGCTTTATATCTGTGCTCAACACTGGTGACGGTAAATTCAAAAAACACTTCTTGTTGTATTTGATTCAATGCATTAATGATATCAAGGGTGAGGCCTGTGTAGCGGCCGTCCTGTTGTAGATTCACATAGGGAGAAAATTGATAACCACCGACATGAATGGTCGGTATTGTATTGGGTACTATTGTATTAGGTGCTGTGGGCGACTGATTGTTATCTTGGGCGATTGCGGCCGAAATTACGCTG
The DNA here is from genome assembly GCF_031932025.1 of Shewanella sp. SP2S2-4. Lineage (NCBI taxonomy): Bacteria > Pseudomonadati > Pseudomonadota > Gammaproteobacteria > Alteromonadales > Shewanellaceae > Shewanella > Shewanella sp. SP2S2-4. Next base: position 42,109 of record NZ_JAUOER010000010.1, on the reverse strand, counting down.
ATCCCTAAGACGAAGCTAAAGAGTAGACGATACAACTGTCTTATTACCATGGTCACCCCTAATCATGCCAAAGGTTAATGATTTTTTACAAGTATACACAATTTAATTTACTCAACGCTGTCGATGTTGTGCGAATTTTGAATAGGTCATAGTAAGCTAGCGCAAACAGGATGAGGGAGAACTCACATTGAGCCAGATAAAATCTCAAGTGTGTGGCTGGGTTGAACAGGGACATATCACGCAAGAGCAAGCGAATACGCTTTATCGGCAGGTCACAGTGTTGCCAGATGCGTCGAGCTGGCGTGGCTTAATCGCTAACTTATTACTCTGGTTTGGCGCCTTGAGCTTTGCCTCTGGGGTGATTTTTTTCTTTGCCTACAATTGGCAATCTCTCGGGCATTTTGCCAAATTTGGCCTTATTGAAGTAGCGATACTGCTCGCCATCGCCGCATTTGCTTGGCTCTATTATCGTGCTAATTCCCTTTCAGCTGCTTCCCATTCCCATAGTCATAGTAACCAAAGCAACGACAGCAGATTTGGTGCGACGACAGCCAATGGCGTGTTACTGGCCACGAGCGTATTGGTGGGCGGTTTATTAGCACTGGTTGGACAAACCTATCAAACGGGCGCCGATCCTTGGCAGTTATTCGCCCTGTGGGCGTTAGTGATCTTGCCCTTCGCTTGGGTGGCGGGATTCGATGGTTTATGGCTGCTGCTGGTGGGACTTATTAACCTAAGTATAGGGATATTTCTGGATTCCTTTTCCCATTTATGGGGAGCCTTCTTGGATGAGCAAGGTCAACTGCTGATCTTTATCTGTTTGAATTTAGCTATCTATTACGCTTTTGTATTGTTAGACCGCAACGTCGCGGGGCGCTGGCATGCGCCAATCCTCGAATATGCGTGTTCACTGTTTGCGATGGGCTGTTTTACTTGGTTAATCACTTGGCTGATTTTCGATGATTTCCTTAAAGGTGATGGCTTTAGTACTTGGATAGTTTGTGGTTATCTTGCCCATCTAGTGTTGGGATTCGTTATTTTTCGCTATCGCTTACCGCGCATTTATCCCTTGGCCTTGGGCGGTTTTAGCTTGATTGCCGTGGGCGCTGCGTTATTGATACGGCTGATGTTTGAGGACAATGATCCCATAGGTGGTTTTTTGTTTATTGGGCTTTACATCATTTTGGCGAGCACAGGCTTGAGTATTTGGTTAAAGGGACTCAGTCGCAAGCTTAAACCACAGTCAGAATCTATGCCTGAATCAGAGCCTGAATCTATGTCTGAATTAGCATCTAAGCCCGCAGCGAGAGCGACCCAAGGGAAAGTGGGAGACATTCATGAGCAACAATAATGGCTTACCGGATGGCGACATGGTGACCAATTCTTTAACGAGTTCAGTAGCGACTCCTTTAAAGTCTCCATCAAAAGAGGATGCCGCTTCAATTGATGCATCGGGTGAATCCAGTCTGATAACACTGTGGCAATCCTTGTATGCCGAGGGCAAAGTCAACACGCCCCAAATGCCAGAAAACCAGGATATTCCTTGGTATATTGCCGCTATGCAGGCCTTCGCCGCTTGGATTGCCGCTTTGTTTCTATTGGGCTTTATGATGGCGGCATTTGGCGCCATTTTTGAGCGGGTTGGTGAGGGCGTCGCCTTATTTATCGGCTTAACCTATTTAGCCGTGGGCATTGGGTTGTACTTTTTGCCGCGGCAACAGATCTTCATTGAGCAATTTGCTTTTGCCGCCTGTTTGAGTGGTTTAATCAGTGTGGCTTGGGGATTCTATGATTTAATCGACAATGATTTTAGCCTCAACTGGTATTTGTGTATGGCGGGTATTCTCTTGCTGTTGTGGGGGGTAATTGCCCATGGATTAGCCCAGTTTGTGTTCGCGTTTGGCTTAAGTTGGTGCGTGATTGGCCTCATGGCTAAATTCGAATGGCTCAATGTCAGCCCAAGTCTGTTTGCCTTAATCATTAGCCTAGTGTTGTTCAATATCAATCGGTTCGGACGTCATTACCGCCGCGCGCGCATGCTTATCTACGGCTTTGCACTGGCATTAATTACATTGCAACTGATGCATGCTTTTAGCATGGACAGTATTTTTGAAGCCTTATTCAGTCCTTGGCAACAAAGTCTGTGGTTCACGCTAAGCCATCTGTCGATTATTTTTGTCATTTGCGGATTATTGTTGGTCACTGTATTTCACGAACACAAACAATCACTTAGCTCAATGGCGGCGATAGGCTGTTTTCTCGGTTTAATGGCTATTAGCGGTTTATCTTTACCCATGCAGGGATTATCGACGGCTATCCTATTGATTCTGCTTGGCCACTATTGCAATGAGCCTTGGCTAAAAGGCATGGGAATTATGTCGGCGCTGCTGTTTGTCAGCGGATATTATTATTCCTTAGAAACAACACTACTGCTGAAATCTGCTTATTTGATGGGTTTAGGCGCGCTGCTGCTGGTGGCAAGGATGCTGGTGTGGCGGTTATTTCCTGCCAATGAAAATGCCAAGGAGACTATGTGATGAGAAATGTGATGGGCAATGTGAAGGGAAAACTGTCGGCCCCACATAAATGGGCGCTGGGCATAGTACTTTTTACAACCGTTGCGATTCTTGCTGGCGTGAATTGGCGCATTTTCAAATTCGAACAACTGCTGAATCACGGCCAAGTCGTGCGCTTTGCATTAGCGCCAGTCGATCCGCGCTCGTTAATGCAGGGGGATTACATGGCGCTGGAATATGCCATTGCCCGCGATGTGCGTAGCGCCTTAGCGCCGCAACAAATGCAGGGTCAGTTGTTACTGGCACTAGATAAGCAAAAAGTGGCGCGTTTTATGGATTTTTATACCGACCAAGCGCTCGGTAAAGATCAGCTGCGGGTGCAATTTCGTGTTCGTGGTAATCAAATCAAGCTCGCATCGAACAGCTTTTTCTTTGAAGAAGGGCAAGCCGATCATTTCAGTGCGGCTAAATACGGCGAGTTTAGGGTGAACGCCCAAGGTGAGTTACTGCTGGTCAGTTTACTCGATGAAAAACTTGAGCCCTTATAGCCCTGCGTCAGGGCTTTCATCCATTGGCTCTGCTTATTCTGGTAAGAGCGATTTATCCCCATTATATTGATTATTTCTGGCCGCATTGTTAATGGGCGGCCAGCATTTCTCGTACTGCTTTCTTCCTAGTTCTGATCGCTAAATCGCACCAATAATATCAACCTTAAGTTGCAACTTTGGTGCAACCAATTTGTAACCTTGGTCGCCTATAGTATCGTCAGTGTTCGAGGTGACATCATCTTGAAGTATCTAAGCACATCAATTAAATCGCAATTCAATACAAAATATTAAAACAATACATTTAGGGGTCTCAATGTTTAACACTAAAACTGTGCTGGCGTTAGCCATCAGCAGCGTTTGTGGGCTTGCCCATGGCGCGGATAATTTGATCATTTCAGAATACGTCGAAGGCAGCAGCAACAATAAAGCCATCGAACTGTATAACCCAACTGCGGGCGTTATTGATTTAAGCCAATACCAATTGCGTTTCTATTTCAATGGCAGCACCAACGTCGGTACGACCATAGCGCTCACTGGGTCATTAGCGGCGGGGGCGACGTATGTGGTTGCCGATAACGACGCGTCTGCCGATATTCTTGCGGTTACCAATCAACAGAGTAACGCCAGCTTCTTTAACGGCGACGATGCGATTGAACTGACTTATCAAAATCAAGTGATTGATAGTTTAGGTCAAGTTGGTGTCGATCCCGGTGCCGAGTGGGGCAGTGGTGATTTATCCACTCAAGACAACACCCTGCGCCGTAATCCTGATCAGCTGATTGCCGATCCCATCAGTGACGATGCGGTCAGCTTTAGCACTTGGTTAGGTTTTGCGAAGGATGATATTTCTGATCTCGGTAAATTCAGCGCGGGCACGCCAACCGATCCCGTCGACCCTCCACCGAGTTCTTTAGTGTGCGGCGAAGAAGCCACAGCAATTCATGCGCTTCAAGGCGCGGGCGCTGCCAGTCCTCTTAATGGTCAAACCTTAGTGGTTGAAGCGGTTGTCGTCAGTAATCAAGAAGCCGGTCTTAAGGGCATTTTTGTACAAATGGCTGATAACGAAGCCGATAGCGATCCACAAACCTCGGAAGGGGTGTTTGTGTATACCGGCACTGCGCCTACTGCGTATGTGGCGGGCGATCGTATTCGTTTAAAAGCCAAAGTCACTGAATATCAAGGCTTAACTGAACTAACGACTGTATCAGATCATAAGTTGTGTGCCACTGCACAAGCATTGCCAACAGCGGCTGTGGTGACCTTACCGGTTAACAGCAGTGATGATTTTGAGCCATTTGAGGGCATGCGTGTTCGTTTCAGCCAAGATTTAGTGGTGAACGAAGTCTACAACCTAGGTCGTTACGGCGAGATTTCATTAGGCAGTCAGCGCCACTTTATTGGTACGCAAGTGGCTGCACCGGGCGCGGATGCGCTGGCAGTGAGCGCTGCTAACCAACGTGACAGTATTTTATTGGATGACGGTTTAACGGCGCAGAATCCTGATCCTGTGCAATTCCCCGCTCCAGGTCTGAGCGCATCAAACACTGTGCGTGTAGGCGATAAAGCCACATCGCTTACGGGTGTAATGCACTATGGCTTTAATTTGTATCGCATTATGCCAATCGAGACGGTGAACTTTGTGGCGGAAAACCCACGTCCTGTCGCCCCCACATTGAATGATGGCGGTAATCTAAAAGTCGCTAGCTTTAACGTACTTAACTACTTCAATGGTGATGGTCAAGGTGCAGGTTTCCCAACTGCGCGTGGTGCCAATACGTTGAGCGAATTTGAGCGTCAAAAGGCGAAGATTGTCAGCGCCATGGTGGGCATTAGGGCCGACGTATTTGGTTTGATGGAAATCGAGAACGATGGCTTTGGCGCCAATTCAGCCATTGCTGATTTAGTCGCAGGTTTGAATGCCGCTGTGGGTGAAGTGCGTTACGCTTATATCGTGCCAACAGGCATGAATGCGATTGGCACCGATGCCATCACAGTTGGCTTGATTTATCGTAGCGATAAAGTCACGCCGCAGGGCGCTGCACGCATTCTATCCAGTGTCAATTCGCCATTAGATAGCGATCAAAAGCCCTTGTTTGACGACAGTAAAAACCGTCCAATGCTGACCCAAGCCTTTAGCATGAACGGCACTGAAGAAGGTGTGGTTGTTGCGGTTAATCATCTTAAATCTAAGGGCAGTGAATGTGCGGGCGATCCTGATCTCAATGATGGTCAAGGCAACTGTAATATCACTCGTACCCGTGCGGCGACTGCTGCAGGTCAATGGATTAGCGAGCAATATCCAGATCAAGGCGTATTGTTGATTGGTGATTTGAACGCCTATGCGAAGGAAGATCCATTAACGGTGTTAGGTAACGCGGGCTTTAGTGAGCTGTTTGCCAAACTTGAAAAGCCGAACCCTTATTCCTATGTGTTCTCGGCAGAATCGGGTCAGTTGGACCATGCTTTAGCGAATGCTGCCTTGTTAGATAAAGTGGTGGATGTGACTGAATGGCATATCAATACCGACGAACCGCGCGTATTGGATTACAACGAAGAGTTTAAGACGCCTGCTCAAATCCAAGACTTATTCGCCACTGATGCGTATCGCTCATCGGATCACGATCCTGTGGTGATTTCACTCTTGCTCGAAGCGGAAAAAGTCGCGCCAGTGGCCAGTTTTACTCAAGTGGTGAATGGTGCTGCAGTGCAACTGACATCCACTTCAACAGACAGCGATGGACAAATCGTGTCTGCCGAGTGGAGCTTTGGTGATAACACAGTGGCAGTGGGTGAGGTAGTGACTCACAGTTACAGCCAAAGCGGTGAGTATCTGGTCACGCTAACTGTGACTGATAACGACGGCTTAACCCATAGCACGTCGCAAACTGTGTCTGTGGTGGTTGGTGAGGTAAAACAACCGCCTGTTGCGCAAATTCAGCGTATCAATTTATTGTTCGTCGATATGTTTATCTCGACTAGCTACGATACCGATGGCGTAATCAAGCAACATAAATGGACGTTCGACAATGGCACCCGCGCTAACGGTCAAGTGGTATTACGCCTTGCCCGCCGTGGACAACACACAGTTGAACTGACCGTTAAAGATAACGACAAGTTAACGGGTACCACGACGCTGACTTACCGTTAAGCCAGTCCTTTCATTCCGCTGATATTTAAAGTGACGCCAAGCCCGCAGCCGCGGGCTTTTCTTTTTGCCCAAAAGCAAGATAAAGTTGTCGTCAGTTGTTGCTACACATCAATTCTCATTGTTTCCCCAGTGACTCACCGCCTCTTTATTTAACAAGAAGTATCCCTGAGGGCTCTAATAAAATATCCATGTTTTAGAAGGTCACTGGTGCAACAATGCCAATTTTAACTAAAGCTTCTGCTGTTTGTTTAGCCAAAAAGCTATTGCCCCAAAGCAAGATAACTTTGTCGTCATTTGTGCTGTATTCATTGTCATTGTTTCCCCTGAGACTCGCCATAAACTCGTCCCTGAGGGCTCGACGACGGCATCCATGCCGCCAACGGTCACAGTTGCAACAATGCCAATCTTAACTAACACTTCTGCTGTTCGTTTAGCTAAAAAGATATTGTCCAATTACGTGTCAGTTCTTCTGCTGGCACCGTTTATGCCCCATTCCTTCTTACTACGCCTATGAGTGGCGGCATTAAGCTAGATCTTGTTGACCAAATTTTAGTAATGCTACAGAGTGTCTATATAAATCAAGCCATACCAGAGATCGATCAGCACATCGAAGTCACTCCATTACAGTAAGGAAAATGCTTAATGTCTGCCCAAAAGAAATCCTATCCGCTCAAGAAATCGATACCACTGTCTGCTCAGAGAGGGTTTTTAACACATTTAAGTGTTAGCGGGGAGAATGAAAATGCGCGTCAAGGCATGCAACTACTACTGTCCACCCTCCGTGACCACAAGCTCACTAAAGGGCTTGCAGCCTACACACTGAACAAAGGCAATCCATCTATCGGTTTTGGCATGGAACGCGGGAAAACCCTATTTTCGATCAAAAAAACTAAGCAGGACTTTTATTTCCACTTAAACGGCACTGATGAGCAACACAGATCCGAATGGGAATCGCTTACTAATGCGCTCGGGGTTAAATTCACTTTCAAGCAGACAATTTCTGTCAATGCACTTGGCAATAGCGCTGCTAGCAGTCATGAACTATCAAAGTTACTTCAATTCCTTGGATACTGTGAACAGTGTAACTATGTGTGCGAGTTTGTCGGTATTGAACGCCCCTCTCAGCAGTCCCAATCTGGTGCTGTTGAAGCTGATTTTAACTTTGGTCCCACTCGGAAAAGTAAAGAGCAACGTGATTTCACCAAGGCATTACATCAAAAATATGGTGGCCGCTGCGTAGTCACTGGCTGCAATATTAGTAAGGTTCTCGAAGGAGCTCATATAAAAAGCTACACCGATATGGATAAGCAAGATAGGTTTCAATTTGAACCACACAACGGCTTGTTATTGCGCTGCGATATCCACGCATTAACGAGCGGCAAAGCTCCACTCATGGTATTCAAGCCACTCAAACGAAAGGGACGCATTAAAGTGCTGTTATCTAAAAAGTTGGATAAAAGTGATTACACGTCTTTCAAAGACAAAGAATTCTCTGTTGACCTTGCCACCTACCAATACATTTCCGATGTTTACAATAATTTCCTAGACCAAGGCATTGAGGATTTTGGCAAGCCCTTTAGTTAATTGGGACTATAAAATAAAAATGGACACCCAGCCTTAATAGCGCAGTTGTTAATCTCCGACTATGCTTGGGTTAAGCATTAAACAAGGAGGTTTGTATGCCGCGCCCACGCAGAACTCAGATAAGTGTTGAAGACACACCCTATTACCATTGCTGTAGCCGCGTTGTGCGGCGTGCGTTTTTGTGTGGTGATGATGTCTATTCGGGGAAAAACAATGACCATCGCCGCGCTTGGGTAGAATCACTACTGTTTGAACTTGAAGCGGTTTTTGCCATTGATGTGGCGGCCTTTGCAGTGATGTCCAATCATCTGCATGTGGTGCTGCGGGTCGATATCGACAGCGCGAATCGTTGGACTGACCGCGAAGTACTTGAGCAGTGGCATAAGCTGTTTAAAGGCGATGAATTAACGCAAAAATTCGCCAAAGGTGAGTTAGTTGAGGCGCATGAAGTTCACAGATTAAAGCATTCAATTGCCATTTATCGCAGCCGTTTATGTGATATCAGTTGCCAGTGTTTTCAAAAGAGTGCGCTGCCTCAATGAACCCATCGCAAGGCAAGCAAATCAAGAAGATAATTGCACAGGTCGTTTCTGGGAAGGACGCTTTAAATCGCAAGCCCTACTCGATGAAGCCGCTGTGTTAACTTGTATGGCCTATGTTGATTTGAATCCTATTAGAGCGCAACTGGCTGATACACCAGAACAATCCGACCATACCAGTATCCAGTTGCGTATTCGGGCTGCATTAAAAGGTGAGCAACCTAAAAATCTACTGCCTTTTATCGGTAATGAGCGCGACAACCAGCCCAATGGCATTGCGTTTTTATTATCGGATTACCTTGAATTGGTCGATGATACAGGCCGAATTATTCGAAGTGATAAACGTGGGGCAATCAGTGTAAATAGCGCTAAGTTACTGGCAAGATTAAATATCCCACATGACAATTGGCTCAAGCTCACTACTGAGTTTGGCAAGCTATTTCATGGTCCGGTGGGTACGCTGCAAGAACTGACCGATTACTGTGAACATCTAGAAAAGCGACGACGGCACTTTGCGGCAAGCTGTCAGCACTTTCACAGCAACTAACTGTAATCCTGCTTAACCAAACCAATCTCTACCCATTTGTTTTATTGGGTGGGTTAGCATGTCTTAAATACACTATTTTTTAATGAGTTAGCTCATTTTTATGTCTCAGCTTTAGCCCTTCAACTTTTGATGACTCTCATTCAAGTAATTTTAGCTCGTACAAGTTGTAGACAAACCAAAAGTGCATTATGTTGTTGATCTAAAATGGCTGGCCAGATTTTGAGATTTTGATACTAAAAATTATCTCCTATATCCAGCGTTCAATTGCGTACCACTAATGGCTGAAACTGGATCGTTATACCGTATATTTTCAATCGCTTGGTATTGAGTGATTTTAAGTTGATATCGGCGGGCGCTGATCTAAGTGTCTGATTGTATTGTGTTTAAAGTTAAACCCTTAAAGGTTGCTGTTTTTAGATAATAGGTTTTGAGAACAAGCATGCGCGTTTTTATGATGGATTCTTGTATATGAAAAGCGATAGAAAGCTGTTAGCTTTTAGTTAATACATATAATTAAGAGTGCGCGTTTTTACTGGTCTAATGAGGCAAGTACGTATGCGAACAATGCAAGTATTAGGTTTTTAAATCACAATCAAAATCACAAAAAGGACTTTGTTTATGCGCTTTTTAATTTCATTACTCTTTGTTTTTACCGTTGCTATATCTGAGGCTTCTGCGTTAGATAAAGTGACTATTGGAGAAAATTTCATTATACATTCTGAAATTATTGGCGAAGATAGACCTATTTCAGTGTATATACCAAAGGGAGTAAATACAGGTGATTCTCTATATGTTATCTATTTACTTGATAGTGAACACCATTTTCATACCGTCACGGGCATAGTGCAGTCTCTAGTCGACTATGAACAAATACCCAAAACAATGGTTGTTGGTATTCAAACAACAAATCGTCCTCGTGACTATCTCCCTAAGATAAACGGTGAGCCACAAACCAAATTTCAAACATTTGTAAAATCTAAATGGCCTGATTCAGGGCAAGATAAATTTTTAAAATTTCTAAATGATGAGCTCTTTCCATATATTGATAAAAATTATACTACCTATCCTCACAGAACAATTATTGGTCATTCAAATGGTGGGACATTAGCACTTTCAGCTTTATTTGAGCGCCCAGAACTGTTCAATAATTACTTAGCTATAAGCGCCAATGGATGGTGGAGTTATGATGAAATAATTCAAAATTCAAAAAAACTAATAGAAAGCAACCGTCCTAAACAAAAACTTTTTATTTCGGTTGCTGGTGAAGGTAGTCAATTCTATACGGGTACATTAGAGCTATTAACCAACATGGAAAGGAACAAACCCGTTAATCTAGGCTGGAAATTTGAACACTATCCAGAGCGTACTCACATGAGTGGCATATTACCTGCGATAACGAGTGGGCTAGAGTATTTGTATGCTGATGTTAATTTTAAAATCACCCCTGAGTTGGCTAAATATGCGAACATATCAGTCGTTAAAAGTTACTATTCAGATTTATCTAAGCAGTTTGGCTTCACTGTTTCAGCCCCTGTTGATATTTATGTAGAATTTGCAGAGCAACAGCAAATGAACCTGCGAGAAGAAGAAGCGCTTAAGACATTAGAGCAATTTGTACGTGATTACCCAGAACATTCATATGCGCATATGAAACTTGCTCAAGGTTATGCTAAGGTGAAAAAATTTAATCAATCCTATGAAGGTTTTGTTCAAGCACTTAATTTAGCAAAACAACAAAAGAAAGAAACGAACATTATCGATGCGCTTCAAGATATGGTTAATCAAGCTCAAACAAAACTTTAGTAATAAAAATCCATATAAGGTATTAAAAGTCCTCGGAGATCAAAATTGCTTAAAGAGTATGTACATAGATTTAGGAATGCCCTAGTAAAGGCCGCAGAGCTTGAATCCTACCGTTTATACAAGCTAGGCCGATGGAATGAGCTTAATTCTTTTCCTTTTGGGTCATGTGACATCGCTAGTAATTTCCTTGCCATGTACCTGAAAGAAAAAGGTATAGAATCTAAAATCATATGGTGTGGAAATGCACTCGAGCAGTACAGCTCAGTAAAAAGTCATGTGTGGCTTGAAGTCGATGATACATTTATAGATATAACAATTTCGCAGTTTCCGGAGTACGACAATAATCGGATACATATCTGCAAGAAAAACTCCCCAACTATGCTGATGGAGATTTATAAGCATTGCAAAGAACTTGGCCACCACAATTACCAAGAACGGGAAATACAATTAAACTCCGCATCTGAAAGTGGGCAGCCTTTATATGAAGAAATTAAGAAGCTAGCAGATGGAGGGTAAAACTTTTAATAAGGCCAGCCAGAGGGCCGAAAAAACTGCCGCTTCGCTCTGTTTTTTCGGCCTCTGCTGGCGGCGTTATATTTTCTTTGCAAAGGCGTGTTTATTACCATGGTAAAAAAGTTACTGTTTAGCTCTCTATTTTTTGTTACCTGTGTGAATGCAAAACAACACGATTTTTCCGTCATGTTAGCTTGCCATGCATCATCGGATAAGCCGGGACTTGCAATCAGTATCGAGCAATCTGGAAAGCATATTTTCAAAGGCGCACTTGGGGTTGCAGATATAAGCACTCGTGACCCCTTAAAAGTTGATAGTATTTTTCAGATCGGCTCAATCTCAAAGCAGTTTACGGCCGCTGCGATACTTCAACTCGTTGAGAATAATAATTTATCCTTAAAAAATACTCTGGATGATTTTATTACAGATCTTCCAGTTGAGTACGCAAAGCTAACGATTGAAAGTGTTCTAAGTCATACTTCTGGGCTGCCAAATTACAACTCGGATGTAGGGATCAGGCAGCGATGGGACAAATACGCCACCATTGATGAAGTGATCAATGTAGTGAGTAAAATGCCAGTGCTGACAAAGCCTGGTGTTGATTATGCGTATTCAAATACCGGATATATTTTGTTAGGAAAGGTGATTGAAGCCGCTTCTGGTCTGACATATAGCGAGTATTTGCAGCGGAATATTTTTTCTCCTTTAGGCATGAAGAATTCGTTTGTTGTGACTAAAGGGGTAAGTTCAAAGCAAATTGTGAGAGGTTATACCGCAAATAGCGATGAACCTAATGCGTATTTTACTCCCGAAATCGTTGACCGTAGTTGGATTTATGCGGCGGGTGCAATTGCATCGACTCTTGACGACATGAGCTTGTGGCATCGTGGTTTAAGTTCTGGGAAGGTAATTTCGGCTGCAAATTATCAGCTGATGGTAACTAGAGCAAAACTAAACAACGGGGAATCAGTCAATTATGGGTTTGGCACTGATGTATACCCGATAAGCGGTCAACCGTCGTACAGTCATCAAGGGCAAGTGCCTGGTTTTGTGGCATGGTCAGTCTATTTTCCCTCGCATGATTTACTTGGCACAGTATTCGGCAACAATGACGCTGTTCACCCAGGCCCAGCTTTGTTAAATATGATTGCAAGGCAACTTAACCTTTCACCAGCGCCAATTGCTCATCAAAATATCACAGAACAAGCTAAGACTCTGATTGGTAAATACAAAGGTACAGACGATACGATGATGACTGTTACATTTGATGATAGGCAACTCAGTGCGAAAACCAGCAATGGCGTCATTCGAAAATTAGTGCTTCGGGAAAATAACTCATTTTCATTTGCATGCACCGAGGATTATTATCAACTTCGAGAGCAGGATGATAAGCGTTTGCTTGTTCCTGTCAGTATTTACATGGGTGAGCGAGCACCTTTAGTTCGAATGGAAATACAATAATCACCATTAAAAATGACTCGTAACAAGTTGCTCGCGTTTGTGGCGGGCGAGCATCCAAAGGAAGGACTTGAACAACATTCTTGTTTAACTGCCAGTTCGCTGTCCATGGCTCTCGTTCATAAACTTAGAATCCCTAGGCTTCTATTCACCCTGTCGACGAGCAAATACGATGGCAAGCCAATATGAGTAGGTCAAACCAATAAGCGCTCCACGGTTTAAAATGGATGGCCTAATTTATTGCCCATCATTTTATCTGTCATTTTAATTAGTTTTTATTGGCAATATATATCTATTAAAGCTATATCATTTAGTTTTTCACTTAGTCGCTTGAGACACTAAAAAATGAATTCTGAAGTTTTGAAGTATGTAAACGAGCATCAGCTTTCGTCTGTAATGAATAAAACAAAGTGGTGCGAGCTTGAAAAGGCATTAAATGGATCTGAAGACTTTATTCCCTATGTGCGATACAAATTGATTTATAATGAAAACCCTAATGCAGGTTTTACTGCTGTGTGGTGGCCCGAGTTACTTGAAATAGCAGAAACCATTGAGTGGTTAGAAGTTGATCCATTCAAAAGAGAATGGCTAGGCCGATTTGTGGCGGATCGAGTGACGGACTTTTCTGATGTTGTAAGCGCACAATTAGCCCAATATTCAATTCCTTATTCAATAGAAAATGGCATGTTTAGAATTTGGGGTTATCTGAGGAGGGATGAATCTCCAGAATTTATCTAACTGAAGAGTTTTATCTCTGTAAGTCACTTATTTTAAAGCTAAAACCTCTCAAAACTGAGACCTAGGTACTGATTGTTGGGATTGAGCATAGAGACAAAAGACATTAAAAAAGTGCTTTATTTTTCAATAAAGCACTCATTTTTAAGCGACTCAAGCACTCGTTAACGTACTGAACACAGTACTGATTAAAGTCCCAATCAAAGTACCGATCAAAGTACTATGTAGAGTGGCCAGCCGAGGAGGCCGACGAGACCTTCTTTATGTTCGAATCTTTCTAAGCGCTCGGGTGAAGCGTCGCTGAGTAAGAGTTCGCGGTAGCTTTTCGCAAAGTGCAGGGTACGCAGTAGGGCGGGGACAAAGTTTTTACCGAGATCTTTACTGATGGTTTCAGCGAGTTCTGCGGGTAATTCTGCTAACGCTTTCTGGGTTTCCAATTCGATATGCTCACGGGTAAACCACTCCTCTTTTAAGGTGATTTTGCCGATACGCTTTTTCAAATCCTGTCTGACTTTGGCGCCATCAAACAACAATCGATACAGTACCGCTTCGGCTAATACACTCTCTAGATTGAGAAAATCTAGCGGATCATAGCTCGATTGCGCGTAAAACTGTGCCAATAGGGCCGCAATTGACTGTTGGCGTTGATGCTCAAGCAGGGCATCTTGATAGGCTTCATAGCCTAACCATTCTTCCGCATCGGGCGGGCTAGACACTTGTTCAAGCAAGAACTTGTCAACATCGCCGTACAGTGACTTACCGTTGACGAGTTTATGCTTGCTGACAGTGCTGAGCATGCTCCAGCCTTTTTGAAAGCATTTGACTACGCCATCGGCGGTGATCAACAGGCGTATCGCCTGCTGCGGGTTTTGGTTTGACAATTCCATCAAACCAAGACTCACCACACCAATGACATCGTGCGCCGCTTGTTCGAGCAGGTGCATTTTATACTTGTTGTAAAACTTATCGGCCAGTTTGAGGCTCATCAAAATGGCTTTGGATTTGATTTGTGACAGCTGTTCACCGCTCAGCGTTTCGTCTGCTTGGCCTTGGATCAATACCTTGCTCAGGTATGGTCCTTGATCTACATCACGCAGTACCAGTTGCATCAAATAATTCCTTAATCCAAAAAGCTAAACATATCATCGACTTCAGCGTATTCATCCGTAACTTGGTTTTTCTCTTTGGCTTGAATAACCAGCTCGTTGACAAACTTGCTGATGATCACTTCCCAACCTGAGCTTTCGTTACGCAGCAGACTCTTAATGGCTTTTTCAACATCGGGCGCGAGCTCGTGGATCAAGGCCATTAGGCTGCGTGGGTCGTCTATGCTGAGGCTGTGTGCATCTTCACTGGCGACGCGGCTGTCGTAGCCGATGGTTTCAGTGTCTTCTTCGTCATCATAGAGATCTGTGTAGCCGTCTTCATCTTCATGTTTTTCGCCTAACATCATTTCGATGAAAGGGATCGACAGGTAGAAGAGGCCCGCAGGATCTTCGGCGATACATTCTAGAATCGCAGTTTGCTTTTCTTCGCTATCTTGAATGCGAATTAAATAGGTCAAAAAATCAAAGGTATGCTGAATAAGTTCTTCGGCATTGTTTTTGATTTTTTCTTCCCAGTACAAAGGTTGCTGACAGACGATGTCGCGAATTTGTTCTGGGGTCATGAGTTCAGACATGATCGAAGGGCAAGAGATATCATGGTGACTGTTGATTTGCGTCAGCGTGACGATATCCATGTGTTCGATGACTTCGACTAATTGCTCGTCGCTCATGGTATTTGCAATGATTTCAAAGCGTTTGCTCGCTTGTTTTGGCTCTACGTCCGCCAACTCTTTAATTTCGGCGACGGTAATCTCAATGAGACTAGTGTTCATTAGCGGTCCTCATCATCATAGTGATCGTAGTAGCCATCTTCCTCTTCGCCTTCGCCTTCATCATCGTCGTCGTTATCTGAGGTGCCAACATAATCGTTGTCATCATCCTCATCGTCGTGATGCTTCGCTGCTGGCGTTGCTTTACCTTGATTTTCAAGTAAATACAGTACAGCGCAGCTTTCAATCAGTAAGGTTTCCGAGTAACCACGCACGGCTAACACTAAAGGTAAATCGGCATTGTTAAAGCCAATCGTGACTTTAAACTCATCCCACTCGGGTTGAGTTGCCGTGTTTATCCAATGTGCCCACTTGAGTTTGGCTTCGGCGGGAAACTTAATTCGACCGTAAAGCGCGACAGGCAGGTACTCAGGCACAGTATCGAGCATCTTAGGATCGGCTTCTAACACCTTTTTGATTTGGCTAGTAAATTGCTCTAGCGCTTTAGGTGTATCGGGATCGTCGTAGGACTCGATATTGTCGTAGGCATTATTTTTTAGCTCATTAATGCGTGAGATATTCAGTTTTTTGACCATTTGGCACTTACTCTAGAAAACGCTCAAGGATAAAATTGATCCCACAGCTCGCGCATGGCGCTAGCGGGATCGGTCACTATGACGTTATTGAAATCTTTGATAAACGCATTTCGTCGCTTAGGATCGGACAACACATCATAAGCATTTTTAACGCGTTCAAGTTGTACGGCGGCTTGCTGCTTTTCCTCTTCCGAGGCGCCTAACAACTTGTCGGGATGATATTTGTTTGACAGCCGTCGATAGGCTTTTTTAATGTCGTCTTCTTTGGCACTGGGTTTTATACCGAGCACACTAAAGTGGTTAATCATACTTGTACCTGCAGGCGATGGGGCTGATATCGCGAGATAAAAAGGGTTTGACTCTGATTATCTTTAAATTCGTGGAATTATGATTAGTCAGCCGTGGATGATAGCAGAAATCCCCACTCAGCGGCAAACGCGCGAGCAGGAATTTGTGCTTTAGTGAAGGGTTAAAAATCCTTTAAACTTTAATCTGTTGTGGCGCATGGATTAAGTCAACCGCTATGCTGTTGAAATCCCGTTACCAAGCCAGATTGACAGCTAACTTAACCTTGTTTTTAGGCGAGATAATTGCCCTCGATTCTGGGCAATATTTTTGAGCTATATCGTGCATTTAAGTGGCAGAAGGTTCGCTAAGCAGAGTCAAACTGGCCTTCACCACACACTCAGTTAACGCCTTAATAACTAACTTAGGCTAGACACTAACCGCAGGTTCATCCCAAGGGTGAGCATTTGCTTCTGTTCCCGCTGTAAATCCTTCATAAACAGGCTGATTTTTCGCTTATGGCTCGGTAGCACTAGCATGAGTCCATCGGGGATCACTTTAATATGATCTAAAGTCAGCGTCTTGGCGATACGACCAAGATTGAGCAAGACCGCAAGTCTCAGCAGGCAGAGCAGGCGATTGAGCGTGAGCTTATGGTTGGGCTCAAGTTCGGCGAGCATTAATTCGTTGGGCTTTTTTCTGTGGTTGGTGATAAGCCGCGCTAAATCCAGCTGCAAGGCTTCACTAAACCCGGGTAAGTCACTGTTGCTGATGATATAGCCACCGTGTTTGTGCAGGGACTTTGAATTAATGTGTAGCCCAATCTCATGTAAGGTTGCGCCATAGGCGAGCAAGCGTGCATGGGGCCTTAATTGCCATTCATCGGCGACTTGTTCAAACAAGGCCATGGCGGTGTCGCGTACCTTAGCGGCGTGGGCCATATCGATATGATAAAGCTGGGCAATACTGTCGACGGTGCGGTGGCGAATATCCTGATACTGGCCAATTTTGGCCAGTTCATAGAGTACGCCTTCACGCAGTGCGCCAGGGCTAAACTCGAGCTTTTGTATCGGTAAGCGCCTAAAAAAACTGATTAAAATGGCAAGTCCGGCGGGCACTAAGGGAATGCGTTTATCATCGACATTGGCAAATTGAATTTGGCTAATATGACCACATTTGATCAACTTTATTTTGAGCTGTTTGAGTCGTGGCAGCGTGATGGTTTCATCGCCGTGTTCTTCTTGAATCGCTTCGCAGATGGCTTTGACTGTGCCTGAGCTGCCTAACGTCAGCTCCCATCCGCCCGCGAAATATTCCTTGGAGAGCGAGGCGAACTGTTTGTCGGCTGCGCTTTGAGCATCACGAAATGAGGCTGGGGTGATGAGTCCATCGATAAAGAAACGCTCGTTAAAGCTCACGCAACCGCAGCGCAGGCTAGATAACTGGGTTGGGGTATTCTTTTTACCGATCACGACTTCGGTCGAGCCGCCACCTATGTCGATGACTAAATTACTTTTTCCAAGCACTTGGCTTTGGGCAATGCCGTTATAAATCAAACGGGCTTCTTCATGGCCTGAAATCACTTCCACCGGATAGGGCATGATGGCGAGCGCGGCCTCGATAAATTGATCGCGGTTTTTGGCGATTCTGAGGGTGTGGGTGGCCACTAATCGCACCTGCGCTTGGTCGAGATTGGAAAATCTTTGATTAAAATCCCGCAGACAATTGAGGCCACGTTCTATGGCGTCATTGTCGAGAATATTCTGCGCATTGAGCCCAGTGGCGAGCTGAACCTGTTGTTTTTCTTTGTGTAAAATCTGCAAACTGCCATCTTGCTCGCGGGCGATGACCAGATGAAAACTGTTCGATCCCATATCGATGGCGACAAAATGGCGCGATTTAGCATTTGCAGGCGCATTGGTTTGTGGCGCCTGCGACTTTAGTAATGTGTGTTGCTGTGTGTGCGAATGTGTGGCTACCAATCGGATTATCCTTAGGCAATCAAAGCGATATAAAGCCAGCGTTAGCTGGCTTTGGCCTGTAACTCGGGCGTTATGTCAGGCTCAGCGTTGCTCTCTCGCTCAGCATCACCCTCATGGGCGGACATACGTAAGGCATTAAATTCTTGCAGTTGGCGCTTCTCATAATTAATCAGATATTGATAAATGGCAATTTGAGAACGCACTTTTCGTTTGTTACCCCGATTTCGATAGGGGTTACTTTGTTCTTTGTTGATGACACGTGCTTTAGTGTTGTCATTGAATTGTAATGATAAAATATCCATTATCATTTGTTTTAGGCGCAGATCATAAATCGGCACACTCACTTCAACGCGGTTATCTATGTTGCGGCTCATCCAATCGGCGGAGCAGATAAAAAGTTTGTTCTCGCCGCCCGCGTGGAACAGCATCACTCGTGAGTGTTCGAGGAACCGGTCGACGATACTGTAGACTTCGATGTTGTCGCTGATCCCCGGGATTTGCGGGATAAGCGAGCACATACCGCGAATGAGTAACTTAATTTTGACCCCAGCCGCTGAGGCCTCATAGAGCTTTTGGACCAAGGATTCATCGAGTAAGTTATTTAGTTTTAAGGTAATCGCCGCCTTCATATGGCTTTGGGCATTAACGATTTCATTATCAATTAAGTGACTCAGTTTTTGTCTGGCATCGTAGGGCGACACAATTAAATGCTGGAAGTTATCGCGGCGATACGGATGTTCAATCAAGTCAAATACTTGCTCCACTTCACGGGCAATCTCTTGATTGGCGGTGAACAGTGACAAGTCGGTGTAAACCCGCGCCGTGCCTTCGTTAAAGTTGCCTGAGCCAACGTGACAATAGAGTTTGATTTCCCCTTGTTCCTCACGGCCAATTAAGCACAACTTGGAATGCACTTTTAAACTGGTGATACCGTGGTGAACTTTGACGCCCGCTTCGGCTAAGATGCGGGTCCATTCGATGTTGGATTGCTCATCGAATCTGGCCCGCAGTTCAATTACGGCGGTGACTTGTTTGCCATTTTTCACTGCATCGATAAGCGATTGCATCACATGGGATTTTTTCGCCACTCGATATAAATTAATTCGAATAAAGCGCACCGCCGGATCGTAGGCCGCTTGGCGCACCATTTCGGTAAAATGGGAAAACTTATGGTACGGATAGTTGAGCATGATATCGCCCATCCGAATGGCATCGAAACTGTTGGCACTGCTGCCAAAACCTGCGCTATTGAGCGCCGGCAGTTTTTCGTTTTCGAGGTAGTCGCGACTCGGATTGGGGAAGGCGATAAAGTCTTTAAAGCTGTGGTAACGCCCGCCTGGGATCAAACATTCTGTCGAGCTGATGTTCAGATTTTCTTTGAGCATCACCAACATGTGTTCGGGCATTTCTTTGTCATACACTAAGCGCACCGGCTCGGCGGTCAGACGTTTTTTCAATCCCTTAGTCATTTTTTCGAGCTGAGTTTGCTCTAGCTCGTCGGTGATATCAAAATCGGCATCGCGGGTTAACTTCATCGAATACACTTCGATGGCATCGTACTCGAAGAAGGGGCCAAACAGCTCATCTACGCAATGGCGAATAATGTTATCTAATAAAATCAGATACTTTTTCGCTTTACTCTTTTCAGCGGGGAGTTCGATAAACCGCGGCACGTTTTTGGTTGGCACTTCGACTAAGGCGTATTGGCGGCGAGCCTTAGTGAACAAACACACGCATAAATAGGTGGCGTCGTCGTTGATTTGTTTGATCAAATCGCGATTGTTATTGACGATAAGCGGGGCGATATGGCGTTTAAATTGATCACGAAAATGTTTTTTCAGCCAGTCGCTGTGGAACTCGCTTAATTGTTTCTCATTGATTAACAAAATATTACGACGTACCAGCTCGCGCATTAAATCCGTGTATATGCCGTCGAACCTTTCTTGCAATGCCATCACTTTCGATTGGATTTTGGCCATTAAATGGCGACTGTTGCTGCGACCTTCCTGCAGGGATGACAGCAGAATCGAGCGCCTGACCGCAGCCACACGTACTCTAAAAAACTCATCCATGTTATTGGAAAATATCCCTAAAAAGCGCACTCGCTCCACTAAGGGAACATTGGGATCGCAGGCTTCTTGCAATACCCGCTCATTAAAAGACAACCAAGAGAGTTCTTTATCAATCGAAAGTTTATCGGTATTCGGGGACACTGCACAGCTCCTTTAAGCAAGCGTCATGGCGCAATATACAATAGCATTCATCCGCCTTTGTGCAATCAGATTTACTGCCGACAAGTGAAGGAATTTCAATGATAAATACTGCGTACACGCCAAAATCAGTCTGGGATTTATCTGGGATAAAGATACGAGGGAAATATGTCAGCTTGATGACGAGTGTGACAGAAATATGACCTTAAGATGATCATCTTGGATTGAGCTGAAACGCTGCCCGTGCAACTGCGCTTTACCCATTGAGCCCGCTACACGCGCTGCCAGTTTGCGGGCAAAGCCTGCAGTGTTAACTCCTTGGGCATTATCGCAAACTATGTTATCTTGCTCGGCTTTTTTATCGCGGGAGTAAAAGGTATGTTTGTTGGATTTGATTATGGTAGTGCTAACTGCGCCGTAGGGATCATGCAGGGCGATGATGTGCAGTTATTGGCGTTATCAGAGCAATCAGCTTATTTACCTTCGACCTTATATGCGATGGACAGGGAACTGATCGCCGAGGCGGTTTATCGTGGTCTTCCTATTGAATTAAAAGCCGATTACGCCAAAAAGCGCGCCGCACAATTGAGCCGCGCTCGCATGGTGCGCCATGAGTTAGATCTCGATGCTGACGTTCAGGCCGTGTTTGTCGGTGAGCAGGCGGTAAGCGCGTATTTAGAGATGCCGGAGGAGGGATTCTATGTCCGTTCGCCAAAATCCTTTTTAGGTGCGACAGGGCTTAGACCCGAACAAGTGGCCCTGTTTGAAGACATAGTTACCCTGATGATGCAGCACATTAAAGTGCGCGCCGAATCTGTATTAGTGGAAAAGCAGCTTGCTAAACAAGGCGCAGTGGTAACGATTACCCATGCGATTATTGGTCGCCCTGTGAACTTTCAAGGCATAGGCGGTGAAGAGAGTAACCGTCAGGCCGAATCCATTTTGACCTTAGCGGCAAAACGTGCGGGTTTCGTCGACGTTGATTTTCTGTTTGAGCCGTTAGCGGCGGGGATGGATTATGAAGCGAGCTTGACCGACAACAAAACTGTGCTGGTTGTCGACGTGGGCGGCGGTACAACGGACTGCTCTGTGGTAAAAATGGGACCCGCCCATCAACAAAAAGCGGATCGCAGTGAAGATTTCCTCGGCCATAGTGGTCAGCGTATCGGCGGTAACGATCTTGATATCGCCCTTGCAATGAATGCCTTTATGCCGCACTTTGGTTTAGGCTCTTTAATGACCAATGGCAAGCCCATGCCCAGTAAGGCCTTTTGGAATGCGGTGGCGGTAAATGATATTAGCGCCCAGCGAGAATTCAGTACCTTAAGCAGCCGTAAACTGATTGATGAATTGGTGAAAGAAGCCGAGCAGCCACAGTTGCTCAACCGACTGTTAAAAGTGCAACAACAGCAGCTAAGCTATCAGTTGGTCCGCCAAGCCGAACGCGCCAAAATTGCCCTGTCGGATGCCGAGAATACTGATATTAATCTCGATTTTATCGAAGCGGCGCTGCACGCGGGTGTGAGCCGTAATTTGTTTGAGAATGCTATCGAGCCTTCACTGACAAAAGTAGAAGCCTTGATGCATCAAGCGCTCGCGCAAGCGGCAAAAACCTTAGCGGCTGACGGCTTAGCTCAAGACTCTGTGAATCACGAGAATGTATCTGCCGACAATGCAGCAGAATGCAAACCCGATGTGATTTATGTGACAGGTGGTACGGCGCGAAGCCCTGCGATCTACGCGAAAATTGCTGGTATTTATCCCGATATTCCGGTCGTGGTCGGCGATCACTTTGGCTCTGTGACTGCAGGGCTAACCCGCTGGGCACAAAAGCTATTTGCAAAATGAATTAGCTTAGAATTTAAATATATAACAGGGAGTTATTATGTATCGAATTTTATTGTTAGGTATCTTCATCATACTTTCAGGTTGTGGTTCACTCGATAAGCAATCTATTTTAGTTAATGCTGGAGATACTAAGGAACAAGTGCTTAATATTATGGGGCCACCTGATGATCGTCAGTTCCAAGGAAAGAATGAGGCATGGCAATTTTGTAAAACTGGTGCTGGTTTTGGTTATCATGATTACCGTATTTTTTGGTTTTTCGATGGTAAAGTTACAGGTGTAAATACCTATAAAAGTACTCGTCCAGGCGTTTCTTGTGTCACTGATATTAAACCCATTAACTGGGAAGATGCGCCAGATGTCACACTTGAAATCCGTAAGAGATAGTTTTGTTTTTTATACTTTATTTGGTTCGTCATATTTAGGAAGTAATAATGAAAACTCTGTTGAAGTGTGCGTTTGCCGCCACTGTGGGCTTTTTGCTCGCGGGTTGTGGTGACGATGTAGGTAAGGTGAGCTTAGGGCTTTTTACCACCAAAGATGTGATCATCGATGCTAAGCACGATCCTAAAATTCCAGGGGTGACTTGCCATATTAGTCGTATCGAAGCCAATTTAGATTTTGCCGATCCATCAGATATGGGCATAAGTTGCCGTCAAACAGGGCCAATTAACGCGGCCGATTTGGCTAAGATAGACTTAGGTAAACACGGCGAAGTGATTTTCACCGAATCCCTGAGTATTTTGTTCAAGTCATTAAAAGTGCGCCGAATTTATGATGCGCAGAACCAGACTCTGCTGTATTTGTCCTATTCGACTAAAGAGACCAACGGCAGCCATAAACATGCGCTTTCGACCGTGCCGCTATATGGCTCAGCCGCTTGGGTTGATCCAGCATTGAGTGCTGGAACGAAAGCGAATTAATCGCCGAAGAGTTTGTGGTTTGGTTGTACCTTGGCTGTAGCATTGATATTTGAAATAAGTTAAATATGCAGTAAGGTAAATTTGCAGTCAGTGTTGATAAGAGAAAGGGGCGGAATGTTGATTCCGCCCCTTTTTGTTTTTATAGGCTGCTAGCATTTAGCCGCTAATGACATAACGCAATAAATATTGCCCTCTAACGACCTCGCTTAATCCCTATAACGATCATTATCGCTACTTAGCTTTGGCCGCCAGTAGTGCGTTAAAGCGTTCAAACCCTGCGCTGAGATCGGCAATTAAATCCGCGGGATCTTCTAAACCAATATGCAAACGAATTAACGGTTTGCTCGCATCCCACTTAGTCGCCGAGCGGATTTTTTCAATGCCGAAAATGCCGAGGATTAAACTCTCGTAGCCGCCCCAAGAAAAGCCCATCTTAAAGTGACTCATATTCTCAACCAGTGCGGTGACCGCATCGGCATCGCCTTGTTTCAATACAAAGGAGAATAAGCCGTTGGAGGCGCTAAAGTCGCGTTTAAAGAACTCGTGGCCGGGGCAGGTATCAAACGCTGGGTGACGCAGATGATCGACTTCTGGTCGGGTTTTTAACCAGTTGGCAACTTGCAGGGCATTTTTTTCATGCTGCGCCATACGCACGCCTAAGGTACGCAGGCCACGGGCGGCAAGGTACACATCATCAGGGGAGGTAGTTTGTCCCATCAAGTAACTGTGTTCACGTAATTGTGGCCAGTATTTTTCGTTGGCCGTAGCCGTGCCTATCATCACATCCGAGTGACCGACGATGTATTTGGTCGCCGCTTGAATCGAAATATCCACACCCATTTCAAAGGGTTTGCTATTGATGGGTGAAGCCCAAGTGTTGTCCAGCATAGTAATCAGCCCATGTTCGTGGGCGATGCGGCACAAGGTCGGCACATCTTGCACTTCCATGGTGATAGAGCCTGGAGACTCTAAAAACAACACTTTAGTATTTGGGCGAATAAGGTCGCGAATGCCCGCGCCAATCAGCGGATTGTAGTAAGTGGTTTCGATACCAAAACCGCCGAGAATATGAGTGCACAGATCCCGCGTTGGCTCATACACGCTATCGACCATCAACAGGTGATCGCCGGCTTTTAAAAATGACAATAACGCCGCACTGATCGCCGCCGCGCCAGAGGGATACAGCGCTGTACCGACGCCGCCTTCTAATTCAGCAATCGCCGCTTGGAACGAAAAATGGGTCGGGGTACCGCGGCGGCCATAAAACATCTCGCCGTTGGTTTTATTTTTCGCGGCGTGGCGCATTTCATCCATCGTTTCGAAGACGATAGTCGAAGCACGAAAAACGGGCGGATTGATCACGCCTTTGGTCCATTTTTTGTCTCGACCTAAGCTGACGATTTGGGTGGCTTGATGATGTTTATCTGTCATTGGATCATTACCTTGGCATTTAGGTTGAACGAATAGGTTGAACAATGTTGGAGAAGAACCATTGGAGATATCTAATCTATTGTTATGGCGGCCATCTTAGCATCTGCGCGCAGAAATGACAGGAGGCGCGATGATGAGTTTGACTCATGTTATTGGCGCCTGTCCCTTCGGTCTTTAGATTATGAAGCCGAGTTCAATGGCAACGTGACTCTTAATTTAACGGCAAGGTTACAAGGATATCCACGCCATTATGCTCGCTGCGATTGCGGGCGAGGATTTGTCCTTGGTGGAACTCGGCGACCAATCGTGCGATATACAGACCTAAACCGAGATGAGGTTTGTCTTGGGCTTGATTTATCCGCACCGACACCATGGAATCGAAAATCTGCTCCGACATATCAACAGGTAATTCTGGCCCTAAGTTACTGATAAGCAATGTCGCTTGCTTACCCACTTGGGTGAGCGTGACTTCGATGGCACTGCCTTTATCGCAAAACTCAATCGCGTTAGCGATAAGTTTGTCCATCAACTGGGCGATATATTCCGGTACACCT
Organism: Shewanella sp. SP2S2-4; assembly: GCF_031932025.1. NCBI lineage: Bacteria > Pseudomonadati > Pseudomonadota > Gammaproteobacteria > Alteromonadales > Shewanellaceae > Shewanella > Shewanella sp. SP2S2-4. Next base: position 17,075 of record NZ_JAUOER010000010.1, on the reverse strand, counting down.
TGCATCATCAATGGTTGCTCGGGCACTTTTACGCTAAAGCCTTGTTCTGGATAGGTCATTTGATAACCTTGCATACAACCGCTAACCACTTGGGATAGTGGGAATTTAGTGATATCGGCCTGCATTAAACTCTGCTCTAAGCGCGTTGCTTCGCTCATGTTATTTAAAATCATGCTTAAGCGGCTGACACCTTCTTGGGCGCGGTCGACATATTTCTGCGTGTCTTTATCTAAGGTTTGCAGGTTTAAATGCTCAAGGGATGAACGCACAACCGCCACGGGCGTGCGCAGCTCATGGGACAGGCGCGACGACATGTTTTCCAGATAATGGGTGTACTGACCAAGCCGTCCGACTATGCTGGAAAAACTGCGGGACAGATCGCCAATTTCATCCCGTGCTTTAGACGGTTTGAGGTGATTACGAACGCGGCCCTGGCTATCGATGGCATTTTCGGCCTCATCGCGCAGTTTACGGATACGGTTAGAAATGCTCGAAGCGAAAAAGAACAGCGCCAAGGTGCCCATGCTCATAATGGTCAAAATCACGTTAAAGAGTTTTTCCAGCGCGCGGTTACGCAGGGTACGGATCCCATGGGTGGTTTCTTCGGCGACGACGGCACCCATCACATTGTTATCAATCCAAATAGGGCTGGCGGCAGCGAGCACCACAGCTTTGTTGTCTGGGGTTAAGCGCCAAGTTGAGCTTTGCTGACCCGCGAGGGCTTTTTGGATATGACTGCCATCAAGCTCGGTGGAGTCTTGCAAGGAGTCGATAAAGTCTTTGGGCGGCTTAGTGAGGATTTTATAGTACAGCGGATGCAAGTAATCGCGCTTGAAGGTTTCCCACAGCGTGGTGCTCTTTTCATCTTCTAAGGTGCGGGTCCACACGCTGTCATTGGCTCGAATATCGCCCGATTTTGCCAGTACGCGGCCGTGCTTATCGACCACCCAAATGCGTGAGCTATAGTGGCTCATACCTTTGATAATGTTTTCAATTTCTGGCGATGGCACCAACACAGTGCCGAGATTATCGACCGTATCTAAGGCCGAGGTGCCGACAACGGCTGCCACATCGCGGTTTTTGCTGTCGTTGACATCGGAGATGGCAAAACCGAGTTTGCTGCCGACCATGTCTAAGGGAATACGCAGCTCGACATTGTAGCCCACATCTGTGGTCGCCCATTGTCCTTGGATGCGCACTTCAGGTTTGACGGGCACGGTTTGCTTAGGATTGGCGGGTAACTCGAAGGCGCTGATCCAACCGGGTTGCGTGGTGGCAACGATATAGCGTTTAAATTTATTGTCGGGCGCGAGTGTCGCAATTGAAAGATGATCGTTTCTATCGACACTTAGGGCATTTTTGCCACGCAGTACCACAGTTGGGTCGGTCACTTGAAAGAAGGCATACAGATAACCATCATACTGGCCGACCATGTGGGTAAAGCTTAAGGTCAGCGGCGCGTTGGGATCGGCGCGCATGATCTGATGCGCCTCACCGTACTGGATAAATCTGTGCTGATATTCTTCCCATTCGTTGAGTTTACCGTCGAGCAGAATCGCCCCATTGAGTTGATAGGCGTACAGATCGCGACTCTTTTCCACTTGCTTTAAAAAGCTCGCTTGTCCATCGAACAATTTCGGCCGTTCGTGCAGCGCGGTGGCCAGTGCCTGAGTCGTGCCTTCTAAGGTGCGTTCTTGACCGTGGCGAAGATACTTTTCCATCTCCCACACATATTGATACCCCAGCCAAGGTAGGCAGAGTAAAAACAGGCTAAGGCCGATGACTTTAGTGCGTAGACCAAAGGGGAAACGTGTCATAAGTTAGGGATCAGCATCAATGGGATCAAAAGTGTATTGGCTCAAGGTTACGTGCATCAAGGTATCGCGAGAGTTCAGGCTAAGCTGTCCCAGCGATAACCCATGCCATAAACCGTATCGATACAATCAAATTCAGGCGCGGTGGCGATGAACTTCTTGCGAATGCGTTTCACATGGGAAGTGATCGTGCTGTCATCGACAAAAATCTTCGCTTCTTGCATCAACTCATGGCGACTGCGCACATGGCCCGGGTGTTTGGCTAACGCGTGCACCATCCAAAATTCGGTGACGGTAAGCTCAATCGGTAATTGGTTCCAATAGACTTGCATGCGGTTAGCATCAATCGTCAGCGGACCTCGCTCAAGCAGGTTTTCCTGCGCCGTTTGGCTGGCCGCAAGCTCGGAGCGGCGAAACAAGGCCGCTAAGCGCGCAGTTAAATGGGGGAAGCTCACTTCTTTACTCAAGTAATCATCGGCGCCTAAACGCAGGCCACAAACAGTATCAAAGTCACTGTCACGGGCGGTCAAAAAGATGATCGGCAGCGTGCTCGACATAGCGCGCAATGACTGACACAGCATAAAGCCGCCGTCGATTTCATTGCCTAAGCCGATGTCGATAATGGCTAAATCCGGTAACCGAGTGTTAAAGGCTAACATGGCCGATGGTCTGTCGGCATAGGTTTGCACGCTGTAACCGTGTTGTTGCAGCACGTCCTTGTAATTCTCGCGAATGGCCGCTTCATCTTCCACTATGGCGATACGCTTCATAGAGCCATATTCCTATTGACTTGGGGGAGTAAGTTTTCGTGACTATACAGGATTTTACCCGAGATAAAAGGCCACAAATGCAATTGCCATTTTGTTGCCACAATTGATAGTTGCATTGCCATTTTCCATCCCTGCTCATGCCATTCCACTTGTGTTTAATAGCCTCATTCAGTTTTGCACCCGTTTTGACCTCATGGGTTTTTGAACTTGTTGTTCAGGTTCGAGTGCAAGCTCAGCTAATAATCAAAAAGGAATGAGATGATGAAAAAGACACTAATTAATCTGTTGGTTTTGAGTTTATTAAGCGCGCCAGTCTCCAGTGTGTCGGCGCGGGTTTCACTGCAAAATCAAGCTCAAGGACAGGAGCGCAGCTTAGATAATGACGTCGATGCCAGCGGTATGGCGATGGATGGCGAATACGCAAGTGAGGACGAACAGCCAGAAGCCTTAATTGGCCTCGGTGGTGGGGCGTTAGTGGGCGCGTTAGTCGGTGGCCCAGTGGGGGCCATTATTGGTGCGTTCACTGGCACCTTGATTGGTAAGTCGGTCAGCGACACAGACACGCTGCACGTTCAGCAAAGACAGATCAGCCTGCAAGAGTCGCAATTATCCGAGTTAAGTGTAAAGCAACAAGCCGCCGAAAAACGCGCCAGCGAATATGCCAAGGCGCAGCAAGATCTTGATGAGTTGCTATCCGCGCAGCGTCAATTACTCAGTGAACTCGCACTAGGACTAAACGTGCAGTTTCGCACTGGTTCCTACGAGGTCGAATCGCATTTTTTGCCCCAATTAGATGATGTGGCCGAGGTGATGAATCTGTCGCCCGAGCTTAATTTGGAATTAAAAGGCTATGCCGATCGCCGTGGTGATGTGAGCTACAACCAAGCCCTTTCTGAGCAACGTTTACTGGAAGTCCGTGGCTACCTGATGAAGCAAGGCGTCGCCGCTGAGCGCATGACAACCCAAGCCTTTGGCGCTTTATCACCATTGCAAGCGGAGCAGGATAGGGAATCGGATGTGTTCGATCGCCGCGTGACTTTGACCTTACAGCCCCATTCAACTTTGATGGCAACGCGCACGACGCAATAGCGGTCGATGTTCATCGTCCATCCTAATTCGTCAAATTAGAACATTCATTTTAACGACTGCGAACGCCAGTCCATATCGGTTAATAGAAGGAAGCCTTTGTGATGATCACAGGGAAAAGGGTAAAAGAAATCAGCGAAAGCTTAGCGATATTAATGATCAGTGCTGCCGTATGTTGGGGCTTGCCTTTTGTGGCATTAGCCTCACCCAATAGCACTGGTACATTGTCTGAGCCACAGAATATTGCCTCGGCGCTGGTAGGCCAAAACACTGCTCAAAGTACGGCAGAATCACAGGTCATTAATTACGATGACATTACCCAGGGATTATTACTATATCGTCAGCCGAGCGGCGCTTGGGTGCCATCTTTGCCGCTCGATACACAAGTGTCGATGCAAGTCTCTGGCTTAAGTAATCGCGTGAGTGTGAAGCAGGTTTTTCGCAATAACACTGAGTTTGTGTTGAATGGGCAGTATTTGTTCCCGTTGCCCAATGAGGCCGCGGTGGATTCGCTGCGATTACATATCGGCCAAAGGGTTATCGAAGGGCAAATTCATCCTAAGGCCGAAGCTAAGCAGATTTTTGAGCAAGCCAAAGCGGAAGGTAAACGTGCCAGCTTAGTGAGCCAAGAGCGGCCAAATATGTTCACGACCGAAGTGGCCAACCTAGCACCGCAGGAAGAGCTGATTGTCGAAATCAGCTATCAGGAGAGCATCAAATATGAAGACGGCTTATTTAGCCTACGTTTTCCGCTGGTGGTCGCACCTCGGTATATTCCGGGCCTGACCACTGACGTAAGTGCTAGCGATTCACATGATCCCATGGCACAGGTGCGCCAATCGAGCCGAGTAACCAGCTCGCAGGTGTTTGATGCCGACCGGATTGTGGCGCCGGTGCGTAATGCGACCAGTGAACGCGATCCTGTGCTTAAGGCTGACATTCAAGTCTTACTCGCCAAGGGGGTTGATAAGGCGTCCATTGAGAGCCCTTACCATGATATCCAACTTAAGCAAACCAATAGCGGCGTCGATGTCTCACTGGCACAACGTGTGCCTGCTAATCGTGACTTTGTATTGCAATGGCGTGTACAGCAGGGCACGAGTCCTATGGCTTGGGTGTTTAATCAACAGGGTAAGACCCATAAACCCGATGGCGATAATGTGTCTCAGGACACGCTTGAAACCAGCACAGCCAACGGCGTAAATGAAGATAATTACAGTCTTGTCATGGTGTTGCCTCCTAAGGTCGAAAAGAGCAACCTGCCGAGCTTGCCCCGTGAATTAATTCTGGTGATAGATACTTCGGGTTCTATGGCGGGGGATTCTATCGTTCAAGCCAAAAATGCACTGCTATATGCGTTAAAAGGACTCAAGCCCGAAGACAGTTTTAACATTATCGAATTTAATTCCAGTCTGTCTAAGCTTTCAGCGACACCATTACCGGCGACTTCGTCTAATTTGTCCCGCGCCCGTCAATTTGTGAGCCGTTTACAGGCCGATGGTGGCACCGAAATGGCGCTGGCATTGGATGCTGCATTGCCAAAATCCTTGGGTAGTGTCTCGCCCGATGCTGTGCAGCCTTTGCGCCAAGTGATCTTTATGACCGACGGCTCTGTGGGCAATGAGCAAGCCTTGTTCGATTTGATCCGCTACCAAATCGGTGAGAGCCGTTTGTTTACTGTAGGTATAGGCTCTGCGCCTAATTCTCACTTTATGCAAAGGGCGGCAGAACTGGGCCGCGGCACTTTTACTTATATTGGCAAAGTGGATGAAGTCGACGAGAAGATCAGCGCCTTGCTGAGCAAAATTCAATATCCCGTATTAACCGATATTCAAGTGCGTTATGACGATGGCAGTGTGCCCGATTACTGGCCGTCACCGATTGCAGATTTGTACCGCGGCGAGCCTGTGCTTGTGAGTCTAAAACGCAGCGCCCGTGAGCCGCAGGAATTAGTGATCTCAGGTCGCCAAGGGCATAAAAACTGGCAACAGTCGTTATCACTTCAGGACAACTCAGCGGGACTTATCACCAATCAAGGTGCGGGTTTAGATTTGCTGTGGGCGCGTAAACAGATTGGTGCATTGGAGCTGAGTAAAAATGGCGCAAATGATGACAAGGTAAAGCAGCAAGTCACGGCTTTGTCGATGAATTATCACTTAGTCAGCGCTTATACCAGCTTAGTGGCGGTGGACTTAACCTCCATAGATTCAACCGCAATGAGCCGCGATGCCGTGGTGCGTCAGCACTTGCCATTAGGTTGGCTGCCTTTTGGTGCCTTGCCACAAACTGCGACCTCGAGCCGTTTGGATATGTTATTGGGTGCGCTGACCTTGCTGTTGGCCTTGGTACTTATGGGATCGATTCTGCGACAAAAACGTGAAGAGAAGGCGGCCATGGCGGCGCTTGCCTGTCATAGATGAACCAATGAATCATGAACGACGAGTAAAGCCCGATGAGCAAAGGCAGAACACAGCGATTTTTAGTGGTGGGATTATTTTTAATTGGCGCAACATTGTTAGGAAAGGGACTCTATATGCAAGCTAAAGCACACTTTGCCCAGTATTTGATTGAACAGGCGTGGACTAAAACCTTAGCCGATGGACAATCTCATAAGCCTTGGTCATGGGCGGATACTTATCCCGTGGCAAAGCTGTCGTTTTACCGCGAGCAAGCGGCTAATAGCGATATTGAAGCCGAGCTTAATGACAGTTTATATGTGTTGGCGGGGGCTTCAGGGCGAAATTTGGCATTTGGCCCAAGTTTAGTATTGTCCAGCGCGCCAGCGGGGCAAAAGGGCAATACTGTGATTGCCGGACACAGGGACACGCATTTTGCGATCCTCAATGGTATGGCGGTGGGTCGCCGACTATCGCTGCAAACGCTTAAGGGAAATCACATTATTTATGAAGTGGTTGCAACTCAGGTGGTAAATGAAACTGAAACGCAGTTTATGGCGCGATCCGCTGATAATCGCTTAACCTTAATCACTTGTTATCCCTTCGATGCGCTTCAAGGCGGCGCCGAACTGCGCTTTGTGGTGCAGGCGATACCGGTTGAGGATGAATCAATGGATACGACTAGTGCCGATGTTTCAGCTTCAACTGGAAATGGGATGCAAGGGAAGGTCGCTTCTGTATCGCGCAGTTTCACCCATTAGGTCGCACGTTAATTTAAGCCTTAGCGCAATCTTCAACCAAAGCGTTAAGGCTGCTTTGAGCTAATAATGTTAACTAAATAATGCTGAATAAATAGTGCTTATCAGTAACCGCCAAATGACTGTCTTTTAATCATCCTAGCCTGAAGCCGAATCATCGGCTTCAGGCTAATTCATTGCGTTCCAGTTAGCATAATCAAGCCATCACAATCAGTTGCTGATCGGCAACACGCGATTTCGACCTAAACGTTTAGCGTCATAAAGTAATTTATCTGCCGCTTCAATCAATTGCATGCCCGTTTGTTTTTCTTGCCATTGGGCAACCCCAAATGAGGCACTGATATTATTGATGCGCTCGTCTTTACGTCTGTCTTTCAAACTGAGCTTTTCGAGTCCACGGCGCATGGCTTCGGCCAGTTGCCTTGCGATGCGTAACTGACTTTTAGGCACAATAATCACAAATTCTTCACCGCCAAAACGATACAGTTTCGCGCCATCGCGGCAGGATTCCTGCAGCCGTTTCGCCACGGCGCGTAACACTTGGTCGCCGAGCTGGTGGCCATAGGTGTCGTTAAACACTTTAAAATGGTCGATATCGGCCAAGATCAAGCAGGTGCCTAAGGGCGCTTGGGCCAACATACCGGCAAAATCGCTGTCGAAGGCGCGGCGATTAAAGCAGCCAGTCAGCGCATCGTAAAGCACATCTTTTTCTGTCTGTTCGAGCTTTTTCTTTAGCGCATCGATTTCGGTTTGCGCTTTCTGCAATTGTCCGGTAAAGAACTCAGTGCTCGAGCGAATATTGTCCGACTCTTTCACTAAACTGCGCACCAGATCGAGCACTTGCTCAACACTAAAACCCTCATCTTCGATGCGGTTGAGCTTTTCAAAATTACTCTCGATGCGCGACTGGAATTCATTGGCATCCAGATTGGTATCTTTGAGCGATTGGGACAGCTCAGTCACCATAGCATCCAGATTCTGGCGCATTTCGCGGACATCGAGTTCAACGGGATCGGCAACATACTGGCGATATAAGAGTTCGCTACTCACAGGAGGACAAGTGTTGTACTGAGCGATAACGGTATCGAGTCGTTGATTTAATTCGGGATTCTGTTCACCAACATAAGTGTACCAAAGCGCATAGTTAACCGGGGTGGTCGGAATTTTATGTTTGAGCATCAGAGGCACTGCTTTTTTGAGATTCAGTGCCGCGGCTTGTAATAACTCTAGCGACATATTGTTACCTTACTTAATGAAAATAAACGGATATTTTAAGATTTTCGCTATTTTATTCTGTTGTTATCTGTTCAAAGCTAACCGTAAGCATCGTCGGCTCGATGAAGGCATGAACACCGTTTGTGCTTGGGCTGCAGCGACTCCGTTTGCGCTAAGACTTCCATCATAAACTAAAGATGATATGGTAAAGTCTATCCTTAAAATCAAATAATGATAATAACTTGGGAGAAAGTTGTGAAAAATATCATCTTAGCCACAAGTCTGATGGCCACTATCTCATTACCCGTCTTTGCTGAAACCGCATTTGTGCAAAGCCTCGATCTCGCGCAATACCGAACCGATGTTAAAACCTTAGCCAGTGATGCCTTCGGTGGACGTGCGCCTTTGTCTAAAGGTGAGACCTTAACTTTAGACTATTTAGTGAAAGCATTTAAAGATATGGGTCTCAAACCCGGATTTGGTGACAGTTATCTGCAGGCCGTGCCTTTAGCGCAAATTAGCGCAGATCAAAACATGCAGCTTGATATCGGTGGACTTAAATTTGCCAATGGCAGTGAATTTACCGCGAGAACCCAGAGAGTTGCCGAAACCGTGAGCCTGAATAAAAGCGATGTGGTGTTTGTCGGCTACGGGATCAACGCGCCCGAATATGGCTGGAATGATTACCAAGGGTTAGATGTAAAAGGCAAAACCGTTATTGTGCTTGTGAATGATCCTGGCTTTGTGACTCAAGACCCTGCGGTATTTAAAGGCAATGCCATGACCTATTACGGTCGCTGGACTTATAAGTATGAGGAAGCCGCGCGTCAAGGCGCCGAGGCTGTGTTTATAGTTCACGAAACAGCGCCTGCCGCCTATGGCTGGGGTGTGGTGCAAAACTCCAACACGGGCACTAAGTTCACTCTGGTCGATGCCAATAATAACCTAGGCCAAGTTGGCATCATGGGCTGGGTTCAGCACGAAACCGCGCAAAAAATCTTTACTAAAGCAGGATTGGATTTTGATACCTTAAAGCAGCAAGCAGCCAAGCCAAACTTTAAGGCGATCCCACTTAAGTTGAGCGCCCAGCTCACGTTAAACAATAAAATTGAACGCGCCGAGTCCCATAACGTCGCGGCTTTACTGCCAGGTAAAACGCGCCCCGACGAAGTGGTGATGATGCATGCCCATTGGGATCATCTTGGCACTGTGATTGAAGACGGTAAGTCAGAGATTTTGAACGGAGCGGTCGATAATGCCAGCGGTGTGGCGGGGGTTTTAGCCTTGGCGCGTTACTTCAAACAGCAAGCCAAGACGGCGCCACTGGATCGCTCGGTGCTCTTCAGCGCCTTTACGGCGGAAGAAACGGGTCTGATTGGAGCGCAGCATTTTGCTCAGCATCCGAGTGTGCCAACGAAAAACATCGTCGCCTTTTTAAATATCGATGGCATGAATGTGAATAAGGGCGTGGATTACATTTTGCGTTATGGTGAAGGCGTATCTGAGTTGGAGCAATACTTAGATAACGCCGCGAAGGCCCAAGAGCGTTCAGTTAAAGCCGATCCAAGACCGCAGAATGGGTTGATGTTTAGATCGGACCACTTTGCGCTAGCACAACAAGGTGTACCTGGATTGTTATTTATGAGCCTTGGGGATACCGATCCTGATTATATCGCCCATAAATATCACAAGCCTGCTGACGATTATGATCCAAGCTGGAATTTAGGTGGTGTAAGCCAAGATTTAGACCTTATCGCCAGTATGATTACCAGCTTAGCCAATAGTACCGATTGGCCCCATTGGCTTGAGTCATCTGACTTTAAAGCCAAGCGCGAGCAAGATGGGCGTAAATAGTGTTAATGAGTTGAATCATGAGGGCGCCAGTAGGTGCCCTTATTTTTTAACGCTGATTTTAGCTAGGATTTGGAAAATGGTTTTAGCTAAGCGTGGGCAATTGAGACAATAAGAGTCTTAATGGAATATATTTGAATTAAAAAGAATAACTGATGGAAAGCATAGGGCCGATAAAGCTGTAATAAATATTGTAATCGGCAATTTGAGTGTCTTTATTCGGCGAGTTTTGGGCAATATCCACATCAACTTTGTAGTAGTTATAGGCCACGCTCATACGCCAGTTTTGAGTGATTTGTGCATCAACACCGACTTTAATATCAACAAGCTCGCCTTTTACATCATTGAGTGTGATGTAGAAATACTGTGCATGGCTGGTGACTTGCCAACCTGGAACAAATTCATACTGACCATAAATACCAAAGTCCGGCAGTGGTGCAGTGACATTTTCATCAACAATGCGCGGGATCGCTTGGCTACCACAGACGTTATTGAGTAATTCTGACGAAGCGCAAACTCCAATCACACCTTCAAAACCTGTCTTGATAAACATAGTGTGTAAACCAAATGACAGACCCACATCATAGTTACTGCCTTGAAAGACATCATAACCATAGCCTAAGCGCAGCACATCGATGTTTAAGGTTGAACTGAGCTTACCGCCGGCTTTGATATCGTAAATGGTGTCGTTGATTTCGAGCTGGAAGGGTTTGGCTAGGGCTTGGGTGTCGGCGCTACGGTGGAGTTGTTTCCAGTCGAGGTAGATATTGTGCCGCTCGTTGAAGTGATAATTTAACTCGATAAAAGGCAGGAATTCGTTTTCAGCGAGTTTGAGATCAGATTCATAATCTAAGGTGAAGTTATTACCCGAAACTGGGTTAGTGACTTCCATATTGGTGTCTGATTGCGAGTAGAAGCCGCCTAATTGAATAGTAAAGTCATCGGCTTGCACTTGAGTGCTGACGAGTGACGCTATGATGAGGGGTAACAGGCGAATCGACATGTTAAGGAGTAACTCCAGCATTATTCTTATTATGTTTAGCGATAAGGTCAGACTTTAGTGCCATAAAAAATCGACATTTGGAGTTTAACAGCAAATTTCGCGATGTGAATAAAATGTTTTAAAAAATGCGAAAATTTGTGATTTGAAACAAAAGTAGGACTTATTTTAGCGGTATTGAACGAAATTTGAGCGAAACATCACATCAATTGTGGATTGAAGGACTAACGCAAACGGTAAGGGAGGGGCTAGTGCTACCTAGAAATGACTTCAGTATTGCAGCTTTGCTTGTGGCGCGACATGCCAATGGATGTGAAACATGATAAATGGGGGATAGTAATCAATTTAAGAATATCTAGCGGCGTGATACCGCTAGATATTGATATTATATCGCTGGTCCGCTATTTAGGCTCGATAACGGGCGTCACAGACGTTTCTACATTGTCAGTAATAACCACTTTGGGGCTACTTGGCTCATCTTTATTAAACATGCCTAAACGGATGCGAATAAAGTGTAAAATTTGCGCGGCAATATCCACATTCAAACAGGATTCTAAGCCTTCAAATCCTGGGGATGAGTTTGCTTCGCAAATTTTGTAATGGCCGTTATCAAACAATAAATCGATACCCGCAACATCGAGATCGAGAATATTGGCTGTTTGCGTGGCAAGCCATTCAATTTCAGGAGTGATTTGAAATGGACGCGCTGAGCCGCCGGCACTGACATTGGCTTTAAAGCTGTCTTCTTGACCACGCCTTTCGTAGCAACCTGCAACACGACCACCGATGGTAAATACCCGAAGATCGCGCCCATGGCTGTTAGCGATAAACTCTTGCAGAATGATGTTAGCGTTTTTGTTGGTCGCTTCAATCAACTGCATTAGATCGTCAAATTCACGTGCCTTGTGGGATAAAAACACACCGCTGCCCTGTGAGCCAGAAAGCGTTTTAATCACCACAGGAAAGCCGAGATGGCGCTCTACGAGGGCTATATCGACGGGGAACTTAACCAACATGGTTTTAGGCGTAGGCAAATTTTTCTCTGCCAACAATTGCTGGGAGAATAATTTGTCTTTAACGATTTCAATGGCTTTAGAAGGATTGAGGCAATACACCCCTAATCTTTCTAAGTGGCGAATAATGGCTAAGGCAAAGTAAGTTGTGCCTGATCCCATTCGCGGAATAATAAAATCGGGCAGCTCGACGGCTTGCCCATTCAATAAAATACTCTTGTTATCTTCTCTGGTGACAGTCAGATCAAATTCATCAGGTGCGTAAACTTCCAACTGTATGTTGTCGGCTTTTGCTGCCGCCAGTAGACGCTCAATTTCATACCATTCAGGTTTTAGCTGAGTCGCGGTTTCTTTATATAAAATCCAACCACGCATTTAGTAGCAAACCTTAATCTTCATTCTTTATCCTCGGGTTCAGGTTCATCCTGAACATCATCTTCAATATCAAATACAGCCTCGGCCTCAACTTCTATTTCGGGCTTGGTTGCAGGCAAATGCACTGTACCAACCACGGCATAAAAGGGTTTCCCCATGGCGAGCCTGCGATACTTTACCCAGATCTGCTCTAACAAGCTACTGGGCGCGATATTTCCTTTGGCGACTTCCACAAATTGGGCTTCATCGGAGGTGCAGGGCAAGGTTTTACCTTCGGCTAAATTCTTCATTGCATGACCATGCAATTCAAGCAGTTCAGCTTCTTTATTGGTAAAATCGCCGCTTCGTTTGAAGCCTTTGGGGAAATTCGCGTCGTCGTAGAAACGTTTTTGCGAGACAAAACTGGCAGCAGCTGAGCCGTTAAACGTCTCAGAACCCTTGTTAGCGTTTGAAAAAGACTGTTCAGACATGGCAGATACCCTCTAGTTTTTGATATACAAAGATTTGCAACTGGAGTATTGGCTAGTATTATTGATTTATAAATCAAAAAAATTTGCCTATGTTGGTCAAGAATTTTTATGGATACCGATTTACTGAAAACCTTTCTTGAAGTCTCCCGTACTCGCCATTTCGGTAAAGCGGCCGAGAATCTGTATCTCACGCGCAGTGCCGTGAGTTTTCGAGTCAAACAGCTTGAGAGCATTTTAGGCGTCGCGCTGTTTGAGCGGCAGCGTAATAACATTCAGCCCACACCCGCAGGCGAGCGCATGCTTGGCCATGCCGAGGCGGTATTAACGGCGTGGGAGCGGGCTAAACAAGATGTTTCCCTCAGTCAGTTACAGTCGACTCAGCTTGCCATTGGTGCAGGGCCGAATATTTGGGATGCCTATTTGCAAGGTTATTTACAGGGATTACATGTGGGGCTGCCCGGCGTTGCGCTGCGCACCGAAGTGCTGCCTGCCAATGCGATGACGCGCCAATTAATGGACCGCACCCTAGATATCGCGATTTCATTCGATCCGCCAAAGCTTGATCAATTTGAATTAGTGCAGCTGGGGCAAATTAATTTGTTGTTGGTTTCGAGCCTAAAAGGTCAAACGGTGACTGCCGTGCTGCCGGGGCAATATGTGAAAGTGGATTGGGGGACGGCGTTTAATATTGTGCATGCGCAGGAATATGCGTCGCTGCCTGTGCCAACACTGCACACGAGCTCAGCGCGTATCGCCTTGGATTTCATCTTAAATAATGGTGGTTGTGCTTTCTTACCCGAGCATTTGGTGCAGCATGCTTTGCGCAGCGGCGAATTGCATCACGTCAGTGGCGCCAGCGCCATTTCAAGAAATGTGTATGTTGCCTATTGGGCGGAAAATGATCGTTTAGCCCAGATCAAACAAGCCATCGACTTTTTAAGGGACGATGGCTCAGTGTTTGCTCATGCGACTATCTAAAACGTCGGTGTTAAAACACCAGTGGCGCCAATACGACCAGCCAAGTTAATCCACACAGTGCAAGACTCATAAACACTGCAGCCGAGGCAATGTCCTTGGCTTGGCCGCTTAGTGGGTGAATTTCACTGCCAACACGATCGACTACAGCTTCAATCGCCGAGTTTAAAAGCTCAACAATCAAAACTATAAACAGTGTAAAAATCAGCAACAAACGTTCAATCGTGCTGATATCAACCCATAAAGCCACGGGTAACATGACGATGGCCAACATTAATTCCTGTCTAAAAGCGGCTTCGTGGACCCAAGCGGCCTTTAAGCCCTTCATCGAAAATCCCGTCGCTCTGAAAATGCGTTTAATACCGTGATTGTTGGCTGGTTTCATAGTGTTTCCAATAGACATTAGCGACAATGCGCTGAGGTGTTGCTCACTCAAACAGGTTTGATAAAACCAACTGTTGTGGATTTTAACATTTGACTGAGTCAATAAATTTGGCCGCAGTATAGCCCGAGATGAAAAGCGCATAAACAATTAACTGAGTAAAATCGTCATCAACATTCGTTGTTAACTTAGGCGCTTAGTGACTTTCGACGGTTTTTTAGTGCAACTTGAGCTATGCGTTCTAAGCTTGATGAAGGATATATTGTCAGAGTGAGCAAGAGAATGACTCATATCAGCCCGTTACAAGATTTAACATTTCATCGTTTTATCCGCTTTCGGTTTTTCAAACAACGTCAGCTCTTACTCAGTCTGCTAATATTCGGTTGTTTAGTCCCAGTGACCTATGCACAAACCTCACTACCTTCGATACAGTTGGCAACTGAGTTTGATGCCCAGCAAGAGATTCATATTCAGGACTTTTTGATTAGCGAAAAACTCGACGGGGTACGAGGTTACTGGAATGGAGAGGCATTATTGACTCGGCAAGGTAATCTTATTGCTGCTCCAACTTGGTTTATCGCGAATTTTCCGAATTATCCCCTCGATGGTGAATTATGGCTTGGGCGAGGCCAGTTTGAGGCTATGTCGAGCATAGTTCGACAAACCTCAGCTAAGGATGATGATTGGCGCAAAGTGCGGTTTATGGTGTTCGATGTGCCCAAGGCGGGTGGCGACTTTCAGCATCGCTATCAATTTGCGTTAACCGAATTAAGTGGTAAATCGCATTATCTTGAAGTCATAGCGCAGTTCCAAGTGGACAGTCTTGAAGCTCTGTATCAAAAACTCGATAGCTTAGTTGCTAAAGGTGCTGAAGGATTAATGCTGCATCGCAGCTCCGCGATGTATGTCAGTGGCCGCAATCCTAATTTGATGAAATTAAAACCCTATTATGATGCTGAAGCGACAGTGATCGGCCATATACCAGGGAAAGGTCAATTTGCAGGGCAAATGGGTGCAATAAGAGTGCAAACCCCAGACGGCCGGATTTTCAACATAGGCACAGGTTTTAATCTCGCAGAGCGTCAACATCCCCCCTCCGTGGGCGCAATCATCACCTATAAATATCTGGGTCTTACCGTAAATGGCTTACCCAGATTTGCCAGTTTCCTGCGGGTACGCGTCGATATAGATAAGATCGACAGTCAACAATAGGGGCGTGTATGGTTAACGAAACTTAGTGCAAGAACTTGTTTTAGTAGACTTTATTTAACTTTAGTTTGACAAATCAGGTGCAAACCACATTTAATCACTTAATCATGGCGGTAGATAAGTTTTGACTGTGGAAGGATTGAATGAAATGAAAGAGGCGAGAGTGCAACGCATCTTGATGGTGTGTATGGGCAATATCTGCTTGAAATTTAACTCATTGTAATTGTTAGATAAAAACCTCTCTCCAAAATCTCTCCAAAATTCCTCTCCAAAACGCTGTGTGATTTCTGGTGCTAAATCACTAGCTCTATCCACATCTGGCCACGTATATCATGATATGCAGCAGTGGTTCGCGGGTCTTTGTGACCAAGTAAGATTTGAGTGTCGATTCCCTGACCGCTATAGAGTCTTTCTGAAAGTGATCGCAATTCGTGAAAGGTCGTTGTCGATGGACCAAGCTCGTCGCGGCATTCAGAAAAGCGTTTGGTAATGGTATCAACAAACACTTGCCCACCTATGGTTGCACCTCTAATACCGTGTTGATGGTGGATCAGGTATTTAGATACACAGCGGCTACGGCACGATAATACAACGTTGCCAATGCTCAAATCTAACGCCTCAAGTTTAAGTCCCAGCGGCAGCTTGAGCATCGTTGAGGTTTTCTGCTGAAACACATGCAGCCATTCACCTTCAACATAGGAGTAGGGTGGCTTCGAACGGTTTCCTGTTTTCCAATTTTGATACAGTTTTTCCCAATCGTTGCCCTTTTTAAATTGCATGTTAGCGATATCAACGCGGCGCTGCCCAGTCACCAATGCGAGCAGAATGGTATTTTTCACCCACGGCTCTTTGGTTTCGGCAACCGCGAGGATTTGTTTCACGGCCTCTAGTTCAAGCCGATCCCGAACGACGTTTACCCGTGGGGATTTGGTCGCCGATGCGGGATTAAATCCACCGGTGATTTCTCCCGCTTGAGCGGCTTCTTTGAAAATATCAATCAGTACTGATCTCACCGCCTGCGCAGTTCTTTCTTTTCCTTGCGCTCTTAAAGACTGCATCAGCTCGTAACAGTCTTTGGTTGATATGTCTTTGAGGGGAATATTGCCCATCGCTTTTATAGCAATCGTCGCCTGAGACTTACGGGTTTTAAACGTGTTGAGTCTGATCTCGCCGTTATTTAATCTATCGCCCTGGATAGTAATGTATTTTTCCACCCACTTTTTAAAGGCAATGCCATGTTGTGCCACACGTTCCGGCCTAGCGTTATAGTTATCGATAAACGCACTTGCAAGTTGTTGAGCAATTAACAGATTTAATGCGCTTGCTCGTTCCTTTGCGATGGTTCTATCTTTACCTAGCCCTCTAAAGGCCCCATTGCGGGGATCTCGGTACTGGTAATAAACTTCACCATTGCGAGCGTCTTGCCGGCAATAAAGGTTTTCAACACCTAGGTCGAACTTACGTGGTCTAGCCGCCATTGAGGATTCTCCTGATAACAGGGTCGCTTATATCACTGACCACAACCTGAGTCGGGTCTACGTAAATCGCATTGGATTTTACCGCCCAGCGTCTACCGAGCTTAATTGGTCTTGGGACAATGGATCCTGACTTTGCCCAAGCCTGCAAAGTCGCTTTTGATACAGAGAAGGCGATATGCATTTTCGCCCAATCTTCAAGGGTAATATATTGCTCGATCATATCGGACTCCTGATTAAGTCAGCGCCAGCATTGTTGCAGTGTTCATCATCGTGCCTTACCTGC